>CAVEIF010000001.1:0-72479 GCA_963615835.1 Coprococcus eutactus
AACACTATATTTACAGTCTAATTGCGGGCTGTCCTAAAAAGGGGAAGTTCACATATGAAATCACAGGAAAACATGAAAGGGAAATGCAGGAGAGAAAGGAACTGTTTCGTAGCGTGACATCTACTCGTAAAGCTCTTCATCTGACTATGGTTACAACTTATGGGATAAAAAAGAATGCCTACTCTGATTCTATTCAAAGTGAAGTTCTTCTTGATGATTTATTTCGCAAGGTGGCGTGATGCCACAGTAAAGAATATTCGCGGGAATTGGAATTGATATTAAAAAAGTTTAGATTTGTAGAACCAACACACATAAAACTAATAAAATGAAAGAGTATTCTAAAAATGACATTCGAAACGTGGTACTCCTGGGCGCTACCAAGTCAGGCAAGACCACGTTATCTGAGGCTATGCTTTTCGAGGGCAAAGTTATCGACAGACGCGGAACCGTAGAGGACAAGAATACCGTATCCGATAACAGCGAACTTGAAAAGCTTAATCAAAGATCCATTTATGCGACTCCGCTGTATGCAGAGTTCATGAACAAGAAGATCAATATCATCGACGCTCCTGGGTCTGATGATTTCATCGGCGGAGCCATCTCCGCATTCAAAGTGTGCGAAAACGGTATCCTGGTCATCAACGCCCAGCAGGGTGTGGAAGTCGGAACCAGAGGCCTGCTTCGCTATGCGGACAAATACAATATCCCTCTCGTAATAGCAGTCAACCAGCTTGACGGCGACAAGGCGGACTGGGATATGACATCGGCTTCCTTAAAGGAAGAGTTCGGAAACAAGATAATTCCTATCCAGTTTCCTACGAAGGTAGGCGCAGGCTTCGACGGATTTGTCGATGTGCTTACCATGAAATATTACCATTTCAAGGATGAGAATGGTACCAGAGAAGATCTGGATATTCCTGCAGAATTCAAGGACGAGGCGGAACTCAGAAGGCAGGAACTCATCGAAAAGGCCGCGGAATTTGACGACACTCTCATGGAGAAGTTCTTCGAGGTGGGAGTTCTCACCGAAGACGAGATTCGCGCAGGCTTGGCCATTGGCATAAAAAACAGGGAAGTGTTCCCTATCATGTGCGTGAGTGCAAAGAAAGATATAGGTGTCAAGCGTCTTCTTGAGTTTACGAAGAATGTCTCCGTGGCTCCGGATGTTGACGAAAGCGCACCTGCATCTTTATTCATATACCAGAACGATGTCGAGCCGCATGTGGGCGAGGTGTCATATTTCAAGGTTATGTCCGGAGTGGTGACTGCCGGTGCCGAATATGAAGATCCCAAGACGCAGAACAGGGAGAAATTCTCCACCATCTATGCCGTAGCGGGAAGCAAGAGGGAAAGCGTTCAGAACCTTCGTGCCGGAGATTTCGGCTGTGCCGTCAAACTTAAGAACGGTAAGGCCAATACTACATTCTGCGCTCCGGGAGCCGGCATCTGCTATGACAAGATAGTCTTCCCTGCTCCTAAATACCGTTGTGCCATCAAGGCCAAGGTTCAGCAGGATGACCAGAAGCTCGGCGAGGCGCTGAAGAAGATATCCAATCAGGACCCTACCGTGGTCGTAGAATACTCCAAGGAACTCCGCCAGACCATTCTCAGCGGTAACGGAGAGCAGCATATCAACATGGTCAAATGGCGCATCAACAATGAGTTCGGCATCGATGTGGAGCTCTTCGCACCTAAGGTGCCATATCGCGAGACCATAACCAAGACTGCCAATGCCCAGTATCGTCATAAGAAGCAGTCCGGCGGTGCTGGCCAGTTCGGCGAGGTGCATCTTCTCGTATGTCCTGCCGAGGGAGAACTCAAGACCAAGTTCAACATAGACGGTAAGGAGACGCAGCTCAACGTGAAGACTTCGGAGACCGTGGACCTCGAATGGGGCGGAAAACTCGAATTCTATAACTGCGTGGTAGGTGGCGCCATAGACCTCGGTTTCATGCCGGCCATCCTTAAAGGTATCAAGGACAAGATGGTGGAGGGTCCTCTAACCGGTTCTTATGCCCGCGATATCCGCGTCTTTGTCTATGACGGTAAGATGCATCCGGTGGATTCAAAGGAAATCGCGTTCATCATCGCCGGACGTAATGCATTCAAGGAGGCGTTCCGTAATGCAGGCCCTAAGATTTTGGAGCCTATCTATAATGTAGAGATCATGACTCCGGGAGAATATCAGGGCGCCGTGATGTCCGATCTTCAGAACAGGCGCGGTATTTTGGGAGAACTCGGTGCAGACAAGGGATTTTCTATCCTTAAGGCCAGAGTGCCTCTTGCAGAACTTTACCGCTATTCTACGGTTCTGAGTTCACTTACGTCGGGTTCTGCTACCTTTACGATGGAGTTTGCCGATTATCAACCGGTACCGGGAGATGTTCAGACCAAGCTTCTCGCTGATTACGCGGCTCAGGATACCGAGGACGAATAATCGGTTTATAGAATATGTCAAAGGAGGAAATGGTCGAAAGGCCGTCTCCTCCTTTTTCGTAAAAAATTCGTAAATTCGTAGGCTATGCCTGAGTTGAAGCAATATATGCATGCGGACCTGGTGGAGGCCGGGTGTGATGAAGCGGGAAGAGGTCCTTTGGCGGGGCCTGTCTATGCCGCTGCGGTCGTGCTTCCCGGCGATTTCTTTCATCCTAAGCTTGATGACTCCAAGAAGATGAGCGCCAAGGACAGGGAACTTCTAAGGGTGGTTATAGAGAAGGACGCCGTCTCGTGGGCAGTGGTGGAGGTCAGTGCTCAGGAGATAGACTCTCTTAATATCCTCTGGGCGTCCGTGGAGGGGATGCATAGGGCCATAAGGGGGTTGGCAGTAACTCCGGAATTCATCTTGGTGGACGGTAACCGTTTCAAACCCATCGACGGCATCCCTTATGAGACGGTGGTGCATGGAGACGCCACTTATTCCAGCATAGCGGCGGCTTCCGTTCTCGCGAAAACATACAGGGATGATAAGATGCGTCTTCTCGCTCGGGAATATCCGCAATACGGATGGGAGAGAAATATGGGATATCCTACTCCGGAACATATAGAAGCCATAAAAAAGTGGGGATACAGCCCGTACCACAGGAGAAGTTTTCATCCTAAGGAACTGGAACCGACGCTTTTTTGAGAAATGTGTTTTGCTTGTTGACTGCAACACGAAATTTTAGATGTAAAATGGATAAAGAACAGATATTGAAGGTCTTGGAGGATGTGGTGCATCCGGGAAGACAGAATAAAAGCATAGTGGAGCTGGGGATGGTGAGCGATGTCCGGTATGAGGACGGGGCCATCTCGGTAACTCTTGGTTTTCCAAAACGGCGCGATCCGCTTACGGAATATCTTGTGGGAGCCACGAGGGCTGTCCTCATAAAGAATTTCCCTGAAGCGCAGAGCGAAGTGAAAGCCGTGGTCGTAGATGAGGCGAAACCCAAGAAAAAGGCGCTTGACCTCGATAATTCGCAGCTCGAAAAGGTAAGTCACATAATTGGCGTGGCTTCCGGAAAAGGAGGCGTAGGCAAATCCACGGTAGCGGTCAATCTCGCCATAGCGCTTGCGCGTCTGGGCTATAAGGTGGGCCTTGCGGATGCCGATGTATATGGTCCTTCCGTTCCTACTATGACAGGGACTCTCGGAGTGCAGCCCGATGCGGTGGAGGAAGACGGCAGGACGTGGATACTTCCTGTAGAAAAGTATGGTGTGAAATGGATGTCCATAGGGTATTTCGCTTCAGAGGAGCAGGCCCTCATCTGGCGCGGACCTATGGCGAGCAATGCTCTCAAGCAGATGATATTGGAAGTAAAATGGGGAGAACTCGACTTTCTTCTCATAGACATGCCTCCCGGAACGGGCGACATACATATTTCTCTTGTGAGCGATATTCCTATGGAGAGTGCGATAATAGTTACTACGCCTCAGAAGGTGGCGCTCGCGGATGTTCTTAAAGGCGTGAACATGCTTCAGAATGAAAATGTCAGCAGGCGTATCCTCGGTCTGGTGGAGAATATGGCGTGGTTCACTCCGGCTGAGCATCCGGAAGAAAAGTATTATCTTTTCGGTCGCGACGGAGGTGTGAAGATGGCAGGAGATCTTGGCCTTGAACTGCTGGAACAGATACCTCTGGTGCAGAGTGTGCGCGAAAGTGGAGATGCCGGGGAGCCGATAGCGCTTTCAAGCGGGCCGGATGCGCAGGCTTTTGTCGAATTGGCAGCGAAAATCGCTCAAAAAGCATAAAAGATATGGCGAAAAAGTCGGAAGATACTCCGTTGCTTAAGCAGTATTTCGCGGTGAAAGCGCAGAATCCGGAGGCGATATTGCTTTACCGGGTGGGGGATTTTTATGAAACTTATTCTGACGATGCGCTTACCGCAAGCAAGGTTTTGGGTCTGGTGCTCACCAAACGTTCCAACGGGGACAAGGAGCCTACGCCTATGGCCGGTTTTCCGCATCATGCGATAGAGACTTATCTGCAGAAGCTGATTCGTGCCGGATACAAAGTAGCCATCTGCGATCAGCTTGAAGATCCTGCTCTTACGAAGACCAAGCTTGTTAAAAGGGGTGTAACTGAGATACTTACGCCCGGAATAGCTTTCGGCGAAGGGATGCTCGAGCAGAAGGAGCATAATTTTCTCGTGGGCCTTGATTTCGACAACAAGACCTGCGGAGCGGCCTTTCTGGACGTGTCAACCGGCACTTTTCAGGTGGCGCAGGGCAGCATAGAGTATATAACCACGCTTCTTGGCTCTTTCAATGCGCGGGAGATAGTCGTCAAAAAGGAGTTGCGTACGGCTGTAAAGGAAAAGTTTCCGGATTATTATGTGTCCGCCATCGACGAATGGGCTTTCGTATATGACGCAGCTTACGACAAGTTATGCCGCCAGTTCGAGGTGAAAAGTCTTAAAGGCTTTGGAATAGAGAACTTTACGGTGGCTCTTTGCAGTGCCGGGGCGTTAATTTTCTATCTTGAGCAGACGCAGCACAGCGGATTGAAAAACATCTGCGGCATATCGCGCATAGACGAAGGCGAATTCGTCTGGATGGACCGTTTCACTTTCGTCAATCTGGAGATTTTCTCCTCTTCCGCGGGCAGGGACGGTGTGTCTTTGGTGCAGTGCATAGACCGCACGCTCACTCCTATGGGGGCGCGGCTTCTCCGCACTTGGCTTGCTATGCCGATTTTTTCTCTTCCGGAACTTAAAGGAAGGCACGACGCGGTGCAGTATTTTACGGAGAACGAGGCTTCTCTTTCTGAATGCCAATCCCTTTTAAGTGAGGTGGGTGATCTCGAAAGGATAATTTCGAGGGCTGCGACAGGAAAGATTCTTCCCCGTGAGATTAAAAGCCTTTCACGCTCCTTGAGCCAGATGTCTCCCATTGCTGAATCGGCATTGAACTCCGGGGTGGAGTCGCTTATGGCATTGGCCCGAAAAATGAATGCGTGCGAAGGTCTGGTGGAAAAGATAAACGGGACTCTTTCTCTGAACCCCGCGGCGCAGGTGGGTAAAGGCGAGGTGATAGCGCGTGGGGTGAACGGAGAGTTGGATGAACTCAGGGACATATCATCGGGAGGGAAAGATTATCTTCTCAAGGTGCAGGAAAGGGAGATTCAGCGCACGGGTATCGGCAGTCTCAAGATAGGGTATAACAATGTGTTCGGTTACTATATCGAAGTGCGCAACTCTTCGCGCGACAAGGTGCCGGAGGACTGGATAAGAAAGCAGACGCTCGTAAACGCGGAACGCTATATAACAGAGGAACTTAAAAGTTACGAAGAGAAGATACTGGGCGCCGAAAGCCGCATTCTCGAGATAGAATCCGGGATATACTCCGAGCTGGTCGCCTATATCGGCAATTTCATAAGGGACATACAGGCCAATTGCAGCGTAGTCTCGCAGATAGATGTTCTGCAGGGATTTGCCCGTCAGGCGCTGGACCATGACTATACGCGCCCCGATATAGATGATTCGCTTTCGCTCGATATAGAGGAGGGGAGACATCCGGTGATAGAATGCAATATGCCTTCGGGTCAGGAGTATATCCCGAATGACCTTCATCTTGACAGCCGCAAGGAGCAGATAATGATACTTACAGGTCCTAACATGGCGGGAAAATCAGCCCTGCTTCGTCAGAGCGCGCTTATCGTGCTTATGGGACAGATAGGGTCGTTCGTTCCGGCACGCAAGGCGCACTTCGGCTATTTCGACAAACTTTTTACAAGGGTGGGGGCGAGCGACAACATCTCCCGCGGCGAATCCACTTTCATGGTGGAGATGCTGGAGACGTCGATGATTATGCACAACCTCAGTGAACGTTCGCTTGTGCTTCTCGACGAGATAGGCCGCGGCACATCCACTTATGACGGCATGTCCATAGCGCGCGGAATAGTGGAATACATATCCCATTACGGGAAAGGGGCCAAGACGCTTTTCGCCACTCATTATCACGAACTTAACGACCTCGCGGAGATGCTTCCGAGAGTGGTGGACTACCATATAGCGGTTAAGGAAGAGGGGAAGGACATAATATTTCTTCGTAAACTTCTGCCAGGCGGCGTGGCTCACAGTTTCGGAATACACGTGGCGCGTATGGCGGGGATGCCCAAAGAGGTGATAGACGCGGCGCAGAGAACCCTCGACAGTCTAGAAGCCTCGGAGAAGAAGCACATGCTCTCCGAAGAGGCGCCGGAATATCAGCTTTCTCTTTTTCAGCTCGATGACCCCGCCCTTTCTTCCATCAGAGACCAGCTCGCGGAGGCGGACCTTAACAATATGACTCCGCTTCAGGCGTTTGACCTTTTAAGACACTTGAAGGAGGAGTTGGGCGTAGATAAATAACTGCTTCCCGTTATGAAAAAATTTATTCTCATCATAGTTCTAACCTTCTTCTGCGGGGGTGTTCAGGCGCAAGTTCAGGACACTCTTGAGAAGGTGGACACACTCAATGCCGCGATAGTGCGCACCGACAAGCAGAAGCGTGCGGCCCGCACGCAGACGAGTTTGCAGAGGCTTGATGCTCAGAAACTTAACAGAGGATTCGCGGTGCTGGGCTCGCCCGACCTCATAAAGACCCTCCAGACCCTTCCGGGAGTGTCCGGAGGAACTGAACTTTCAAGCGGCCTGTATGTGCGCGGTGGTGACGGTTCCGACAATCTTTACCTTCTGGACGGTGTCCCTCTTTATCAGGTCAGCCATCTGATAGGGCTTTTCTCCTCTTTTAACATGAACATGGTGGAGGAGGTGGACTTCTACAAGGGAGGTTTTCCTGCCAGATACGGCGGAAGGCTCTCTTCCGTGGTGGATGTGGACGTCAGAAACGGTAATTTTACCAAATGGAAGGGCTCGGCCTCTCTCGGCTTGGTGGATGGCAGTTTTCAGATAGAAGGGCCCATCGTTAAGAATAAGACGTCTCTGAGTTTCGGGTTTCGCCGTACGTGGTCCGATTTGGCCAAGGCATTGGCAAGGCCTCTGTTGAAGATGAACAGGGATTATTCTGCTGAAGCGGATGAAGCGGTGTCGGATTCCCATTATGGTTTCGGAGATTATAATCTGAAGATAGTGCATCTTTTCAGTCCTGTGAGCAAGTTGTCTTTTTCCGCATATTACGGGCATGACTTCATGGTCGGAAAGAGTTCCTCGTCTTCCGTTACGGATGACGGGGAGAGATCGTCGTTTTCGCTGAAGAGCCGTATGATATGGGGCAACGCCATGGCTTCCCTCAGATGGGACAGGACGTGGGAGGAGAAATCTCTGGCTACGGACAGCAAACTGTATTATACGCTCTATCGTTCCGACATAGGAATGAATCTGGACATGTATGAACGGAACAAGGACGAGGAGATGGGAATGGTGGAGATGACGGGCAGCCTTAACGAAAAGGATTTTTCGCGCATTCATGACATAGGCGCCGCGTCAGACTGGTTTTACGACGCTTGGGAAGACCATCACGTGCGTTTCGGGTGCTCCGGTGTGGCGCACATATATGATCCGTTCCGCAGGATGGATATGACGGCGAGTGTAGGAGCCGTGCCGTACGTACAGGAGAACGCTTCCGCCGCTCTGCATTATCTCGGCGGCGAAACGAGCCTATATGTGGAGGACGAGGTGTCCGTAGGAGAATGGCTTCAGGTCAATGTCGGGCTCAGGGACGCTCTTTTCATCGTCAAGGAAAGGTCGTATAACAGAGTGGAGCCACGATTGGCAGTGAAAGCCGATATCAGTCCCGCGGTGTCCCTGAAAGGTTCTTATTCAAAGATGAACCAATTCTCCCATCTGGTCTCTTCCCTGTATATAGACATTCCTACCAGCCTCTGGATGCCTTCCACTTCGTTGATAAAGCCAATGAGTGCGGATCAGGTCGTTCTGGGTGCTGTTTTCAGCCCTTCCGAAAACTTGAAGCTGGATGTGGAGGGCTTTTATAAAAAGATGGAGCATCTGTATGAATATAACGGCACCAACACGCTGCTTCCAAGCCTGGACAAATGGGAGATAGACTATGTGGAAGGCCGCGGAAGGGCTTACGGCGTGGAACTTTCGGTGGAATACACGACAGAGAAGCTGCAGGCTAGCGCATATTACACGCTTTCGAAAAACGAGCGCCTTTTCCCGACATATTATTACTCGTGGTATCCTGACCGGAACGACAATACGCACAAAATCAATCTCAGTGCCCTTTACCGCTTTTCGCCGAAATTCGAAGTCTATGCCCACTGGACCTATCATACGGGGAACCGTTTCACGGCTGCAAGTCTGACGGTGTGGGATGAGTCCTATTCTTCGATGGTGCAGGACATTTTCGATATGCCCAACAATTACCGTCTTCCGGACTATCACAGACTGGACGTGGGTCTGAATTGGCATAAAAAACTGAGTAACGGGCATATCAGAACGCTTAACCTTAGTGTTTACAATGCCTATAACAGGCTGAACGCCATAGCGGGAGGATTGCAGACGGAGGATGACGGCAAAAAAGTGCAGGGAGTGGCGTACGGGATAATACCTATACTCCCGACATTCAGTTATATATGGAAGTTTTAAAGATGGAAATGAATAAGATGCTGTTAGGAGCGGTGATGCTCTCCGTCGTTTCATCATGTGAATACAAATTCGACGTGACTTCTCCCGTAAAGGAACCGAGAATGGTGATGGAGGGGATAATAGGACTGGACGGTACGGATTATATTAAACTGATGAAAGCGGTTCCTGTGGGCGGTGAACCGCAGGATTGGCGGTCTTTTACGGTGAAGGACATACATCTTAGCTCAAACGGGGAGGAACTTTCTCCGGAATGGGACGATGTAAGGACGTGCTATGTCTTGACAGACAAGGTGAAAGCGGGAAGCAAGCTGACTTTCAGTCTGTCCACCGTCTCCGAGCCCGAGATAAGCGCCGCTACTGTGATGCCGTCTCCGGTGATGCCGGAATGGACATACACGGTTGTGGACGACGAACTTCATTGGAAGATGCGACTGCCTGAAGATGCGTCCGGGGACAGGAAATTCGCCCTCATGAGCGAGTACTCCTACCTTTATGAACTTGAAGACGAAACTCCGGTGGAGAGGTGGTCGAGATGTACGATAAATCCGGAAAATGTCAGCGGCGCCGACGGAGCGGCCGTCATGTTTTCAGCCTTAAGACAAATAACTTACCGCACTTGTGGAGAATGGGATTACGACCTTACGCTTCTTCGGGAGGCGGAACTTACGGACGGGGTGTTTTATTTCATCACCACTTATAACCCGGAGTCAAAATACAAGATGATTCTGCTTAATCTTTCCGAGCAGGCGTATGGCTACTTTAACGCGTTGTATAACCAGGACAATAACTTTCTCGGCAGATTAGGTTTCAGCCCTGCCAATTTCGCCTACACTAACGTAAGCGGCGGATATGGAGTGTTCGGCGCTGTCAGCAGGACAGAGACTTTGATAGACCTGAACACCTCGTCTGATTAGGGGGGGAGGGTGACTTATTATTTCTCTCTGTACCAGTCCATTGTGCGGCCGAAGAGTCCTTTTTTATCAAGAGAGCCCTTGACTTTCAGAATGTCCCCTTTTACGGTTACGGAGCAGAAATAGGTCTTACCGTTACCCGGGTCGTAGATCTTGCCGTTTACATACTGGTCCCCTTTCTTTTCGAGAGAATCAAGCATGTCAAGGCCTAAGATATAACGGGAATGCAGGTTTTTGTCCGGGTTGAGAATGTCTCTGGCAGGAGTGCCGTCCGGCATATCCGGCTCCGCGAGCCATACGATACGTCCGTTATAGTGTTCACCGTTTTTATAAATTTCCACGATGGCGCTTCCGTCATCGAGTTTCCATTTGCCTAAAATATCCTGGGCGTGAGCCCCTGTGAGGAACATTGCGAAAAAAAGGAAGCAGAAAAGGATTCGTTTCATAAAATAATGGTTTTCTGTCAAGTAATTGGAAAATAAGGTGCCTCGGACGAGACTCGAACTCGTACAGCCATTTCTGGCCAAGGGATTTTAAGTCCCTCGTGTCTACCATTCCACCACCAAGGCAAGCCAAAGAGTTGCAAATATACTAAAAATATCTCTTTTCGTGTTTGACGAGACTGAGAAAGATGAAAAGCATCACCGTAAAGGAGAGAAGGGACGTGCCTCCGTAGCTGATGAACGGAAGCGGAATGCCTATGACGGGCATCAGGCCTATGGTCATGCCAATGTTGATGAAAAAGTGCATGAAGAAGCACGAGGCTATGCAGTAGCCGTAGATGCGGTTGAACGGGTCTCTGCATTCTTCGGCCACCTTCAGAATTCTGTATAGGAAGACGGCGAAGACGGCGATCACGATAAAGCACCCGACAAATCCCCATTCTTCTCCTATGGTGCAGAATATGAAATCCGTACTCTGTTCCGGAACAAATCCGTAGGTGGTCTGCGTACCGCTTAGAAAACCTTTTCCTTTAAGACCTCCCGAACCTATGGCTATCATGGACTGGTTTACATTATACCCCGCTCCTGACAGGTCGTCTTTGATGCCCAGAAGCACTTCCACTCTCTGTCTCTGGTGAGGTTTCAGTATGTGGTTGACCGCCAGGTCTGAACAGAGGATGGTAACCGTGCCTGTCGCGGCTATCATAAGGGACAGGACGCGAAGCTGTCTTCTTGCGGAAAAGGAATTTTTGACGGATTTGCGGGTTAGCAGATAGTAGGTGAGTGTTCCTGCGGCCAATACGGCGAAAGCCACCCAGAGAGGGTATTTCAGTGAGAGCACGAAGAGACAGATGACCATAAGCAGCAGCAGTATCCACCATCCGGACAGGCCTTCGCGGTAAAGGACGAATATATATCCGGTATAGATGAGTACCGTCCCAGTCTCTTTTTCGGCCAAAATCAGAAGAGCGGGCAGCCCTATGATGGACAGGGCTATAAGCAGGTCTTTAATCTTCGAGGTGCTGAATTTGGCGTATCTCAGGAAATGGGCCAACAGCAGGGACGTGCAGATCTTGGAGATTTCGCATGGCTGAAAGCTGACGGGCCCCAGTTTGAACCATGATTTGGAGCCGTTGATCTCCGTCCCGAATATTATGGTCAGCAGCAGAAGAAACAGGACGAGCGCGTAGGCGGGTGTGGAGATGACTTCCCACAGGTAGGGTTTGATGAGAAAGAGGATGACAAGTCCCGCGATGAGGGAGATTCCTATCCAAAGCAGCTGTTTTCCTGCGCGCGAGTGTATGTCGGTGATGGGGAGGGCGCCTTCCGCGGAGTGTCCGGCCGAATAGATGCTTATCCAGCCTATCAGGACCAGAAGCAGGTAGCAGACGATGATTTTCCAGTCCAGTTTTGGTTTCATATGTTGTCGGTGCCGTTTTTGGGGTTTACTTCCACGTTCATCAGGTCGGCGGAGGATACGTAGTTTTCCATCCATTTGCGCTGCTTGCTGATGTCTCCGCATAAGTAGCGTTCTATCATAAGGGAGGCCATAGGGCAGGCCCAGCGTGCGCCGAAGCCGGCGTTTTCGATATAGGCGAGGACGGCGATCTGTGGATTTTCGCGTGGAGCGAAGCAGATGAAGACGGAATGGTCGGCACCGTGCGGGTTCTCGGCTGTGCCGGTCTTCCCGCACACATCGAGTCCCTCGATGGCGGCGAGAGCCGCGGTGCCGCCCGCCGCCGTCCCCGCGTTCACGGCCTCCCACATCCCCTCGATAACATGCTCGAAATTAAGCGAATCCACCATGGTGTAATGCCTTTGGCGGTACTTGTCGTCCATCTTTACCTTTTCGCTGTCCTTAATGATGTGCGGCGTTATGTAGTACCCTCTGTTCGCCACCGTAGCGCACAGGTTGGCAAGCTGTATGGGAGTGGCCCCTATCTCGCCCTGTCCTATGGAGAGAGACACTATGGACGGAAATTTCCACCACCCCTTCCCGTATATCCTGTCATAAAATTCGCTTTTCGGAATGGTGCCCCCCGACTCGTTCTGAATGTCGCATCCCAAGGGCGATCCGAAACCGAAGCTCGTAACATACTCCCTCCACGCGTCAAAGGCCCCGCTTATGGACTCGTACTTCGGATTCTCCAGAATATCCTTGAAAACATAGCAGAAATAGGCATTGCAGGACATCATCACGGCCTGAGTGAAATCTATGGGAGAACGATGACGGTGACAGGCCAGTTTCCGCGTCGAAGTATAGTAGAACCCCCTGTCGCACGGATGCATGTCGTGAACGTCAACGACCCCTTCCTGAAGGCCTATCATGCCATTCACGAGCTTGAACACGGACCCCGGAGGATAGACGGCCTGCACAGGACGGTTAAAAAGCGGTTTGTAAGGGTCTTGGCTCAACTCCTTGTATCTTTTGCCCATGTTCGACAGGTCCGACACGTCTATTCCGGGACTTGACACCATCGCAAGTATCTCGCCCGTGGACGGTTCTATGGCTATGAGACTCCCCCTCTTGTTCTGCATAAGAAACTGTCCGTATTGTTGCAGGGCGGCATCTATCGTCGTGGTGATGTCGTTGCCCTTTATGGCAGGGAGGTCGTCCTCTCCGCCGTTGTACGAGGTCAGTATGCGGTTATGGGAGTTCCTCAGATAGATGTTATATCCGTTTCTGCCCTTGAGGTCGTCTTCGCGTATGGCCTCCAGTCCTGTAATCCCGGCATAATCTCCGCTTTTGTATTCCGGATGCCGGGCGATATAGTCTTCATCCACTTCTCCTATGTATCCGAGAAGGTTGCCCCCGGCGTTATATGGATAATCGCGCGCATTGCGCTCCCTTATGTGAAAACCGGGGAACCAATACTGCATTTCGGTAAAATTGGCATATGTCCTGCTGTCCACATCAGGAAGAAAGACAAGCGTCTTATACCCTATCCGAGAGCGGTATGTGCGGTAATATTGGAGTTTGTCCAAAAGATATTCCTTCTCTATCCCCAGCAGGGAGCAGAGAGCCATGGTGTCCAGGTCCTTGATCTCGCGAGGGGTTACCATCACGTCGTAACTGCTCTTGTTCCCCACCAGAATCTGCCCGTTTCTGTCATAGATGATGCCGCGTGGGGCCAGGATGGTCGTCTTTACGATGGAGTTGTTGAGGGCGTCGGTCTTGTAGCGGTCATCTATCACCTGGATGTAAAACAGACGTGCGAGCAGGACAAACACTCCCAGTCCAAGGCCTATCAGAATTTTCAGGTATCTGTTGGAGGAATCCATAGGCTATCGAAGGATGACGGATTTGGTCAGGGCACAAAGGGCGGTGCTGCATGCGGTGGAATAGAACCACTTCAGAAGCAGAACGTCCAAAGCGACGGTCCCGGCGCTGTCTATCCAGCAGTATATCAGAAAATATACTCCGCATAAGATTCCGAGGGACAGGAACATCTCTTTCGAAAATCTTTCTTCTTCTATGAAGTTCTCGTCGGTAACGGAAAGACCCTTCGTATAGATGAGATGAATCGCGGCCGGTCTCAGCATCACGCATACGAGAAGTGCACAGCTGGTGATTCCCACCACTCCGCTGGACGTGAAGTCTATGACCAGACCTATGAGAAAGGCTGATATCAGGTAAATGATTTTCTGCTGTTTGCCCGGAAGACAGAACACGGAAAGCGGCAGAAGACTTATGTAAAGCAGCTGGGAAATGTCGAGAAAGTTATTGATTAACACTTGAATAAAGCAGAATGCGACGATATAGACAAAGATGAATTTTCTGTTCATAGCAGTTCTCCTTCTTTTTCAAGTTCTGTAATCTCTTCGTGATGTACGGCTTTGAGCACATACACGAAATCCAGCGATGTGAAATCCTGGAAAAGTCTCACCTGTACTTCTTTGGACGCTCCGTTGTGTATTTTCTCTCCGACTACGGTTCCGAGCGGCATTCCCGAAGGAAAAAGGTCGGAGTATCCGCTTGTCCATACCGTATCGAGAGGCGTGATTTTTTCGTGAAGCGGGATCGGCTTCAGAACGGCCATGTCGGCGTGGATGCCGTCCCACGAAAGGGAGCCTATCAGAGAGCCGTGTCCAAGCCGCGCGCTGATGGTCGTCTGCGAATTCTGTAGGGTTCGTCCGTAGGCCATATGCTTGGATACCAGATCGGTAACTCCCACTACTCCTTTCGACGTCACCACCCCGCAGTGCGGATATACTCCGTCTTCGCTCCCTTTGTTGATGATGAAGTAGTTCTTCTGCGTGTTGGTGCTGACTTTGATTATCTGTGCCAATTGGCATTCATAGTTAGGGTCAAAGGTCCCGACGGAGTCTATAAGCGCTTTCCGCTCAAGTACTTTATACCGCTGAAGTTCTTCCCATAGAAGGGAGTTTTCCTTATTCAGTTGTTCATTTTTCGCGGAAAGCAGGAAATAGGATTTAGTCTTCTGTTCTCCTGCCCACAGAAAACTTTTCACCTTATATGAAAAACTGTTGATCCATACGCTTTGATAAGAATTGGAAGCACCTACAATAGCGATGGCAGCGGCCTCCAAGACGATGAAGGTCGCTGCTGTCCATAGACGTTTTGCTGTTTTGCGTGGCACTCCCATAGTGGCGGCTAACGCATGAGGAATTTATATCTGTCGGTATTCTTGATGGCCTTGCAGGTGCCTCTTGCCACGGCGTGGAGCGGATCTTCGGCCACTATGAATTTGATGTTGACCTTTTCTGAAAGTCTTTTGGCGAGTCCTCTGAGAAGGGCGCCGCCGCCTGAAAGGTATATTCCGTTCTCTATGATGTCCGAGTAGAGTTCCGGAGGTGTCATTTCAAGCACGTGCATGATGGAGGTCTCGATCTTGGCTATGCTTTTGTCCAGACAGTGGGCGATCTCCTGGTAAGTGATGGTGGCCTCCACCGGATGAGCAGTCATGATATTCGGTCCGTTGACTATGTATGGCTCCGGTTCTTCTTCCAATTCCGGAAGCACGGCGCCAACCGCCCATTTTATCTTCTCGGCCGTCACCTCCCCCACTTTTATGTTATGCTGCTGACGCAGATAGTATTGAATGTCAGAAGTGAACACGTCGCCTGCCACACGGATGCTGTCCTGCAGAACGAGTCCTCCAAGAGAGATTACGGCTATCTCCGTGGTTCCTCCGCCTATGTCCACCACCATGTGTCCCTTAGGCGCTTCCACGTCCAGTCCTATGCCCAATGCGGCCGCCATAGGCTCATAAATAAGATAGACATCCCTGCCTCCGGCGTGTTCTGTAGAGTCCCTGACGGCACGTATCTCCACTTCCGTACTTCCGGAAGGAATGCCTATGACCACTTTAAGATTAGGAGTGAAGATGCTGCTTTTCTTATTGCTTACCTGGCGTATGAAACCGCGTATCATCATCTCTGCGGCGTTGAAGTCCGCGATAACTCCGTCTTTGAGCGGTCTTATGGTTTTCAGCGTGGGGTTGATGCGTTCATGCATCTTTTTGGCCTCGCTTCCTATGGCGAGGCATTTGCCTGTGGCTATGTCCACTGCCACTATGCTTGGTTCATCGAGTACGATGACACCGTTCTGATATATGATAGTGTTCGCAGTTCCCAGGTCTATTGCCAATTCTTGGTTAAGAAATCCGAATGCCATTTTGTTTCATTTTAATGTATTCACAAAAGTAAACAAATTTGTTCGTAATTTAGTAGCCGCTGATAATAAGAAGTTGAAGATTTGTGAAGATTTCTTGAGAAACATGGAAAGGAAAAAGATTTACGCTGTGTTCGTGGCCGGTGGGTCAGGGGTCAGAATGGGGAGCGCGACTCCCAAGCAATTCCTGGACTTGGCCGGAAAACCGGTTCTTCTTCGGACAGTGGAGCGGTTCGTGGAAGCGATAGAAGACGTCAACATCATCGTGGCTCTTCCCAAGGCACATTTCGACACATGGCGTAAAATCTGCCTTGATGCGAAATTCGATTATCCGCAGATGCTCGTAGAGGGCGGGGTCACGCGCTTCCATTCCGTAAAGAACGCTCTTGAGAAGGTGCCGGATGATGCGGCGGTCCTTGTCCACGACGGTGTGAGGCCCATGGTAAGTTCTTCTCTTATAAGAACTTTGACTGAAATGGCGGAAAAGGGACGTTGCGTTGTGCCGGTAACTCCGATAACGGATACGCTTAAGTCTCTTGTCCCCGCGGAGGAAGAAGGGGAGTGGAGGGAGAGCGGTGTCCCGGCCCCGGACCGGGGGTCTCTGTTCGGAGCGCAGACACCGCAGGCTTTTCCGGCCCACATAATTAAGAAGGCGTACGGGTGCGCCTATCAGGTAAGTTTTACCGACGATGCATCGGTGCTGAGCTATAATAAGATACCCCTCACCTATATCAAGGGAGAGAGGTATAATGTAAAGATCACCACTCCGGAGGACCTTGAGTTCCTAAGAAAGGTTTATTAGTCCTTGCGTACCCAGATCTGGCGTTTGACCGGTTCGTCCAGAGACACCATCGTCTCGGTTGACTGTACATAGGGAATCTCCTGTATGGTGTTCAGGGCTACCTCCATGAGATGGGTGTTGTCCCGGCAGTAGAGTTTGACCAGAAGGGCGCTGCGGCCGGTGATGAAATGGCACTCCACTATCTCCGGAATCTTCTTCAGCGCCGAGATGACTTCCTTATATTTATTGTTCTCCGTAAGGTTCAGGAACATGAAGGCGCAGATGGTGTAGCCTATGCTGGAAGGCTTGATGAGAGTCGATGAGCCGTATATTATGCCCATGTCTTCAAGTTTGCGGACTCTCTGATGTATGGCGGCCCCGGATACTCCGCAGTCGCGGGCTATCTCGAGATAGGGTTTTCTCGCATCATTGATCAGTTCCGAGAGGATGGTCCTGTCCATCTCGTCCAGTTTGTAGTGTTCCATTATCTTTTTCTGTTGGTTTTTTTCGCAGGTGGATTTCCGGCCATTATTTCACGGCATTTTTCCTCGGTGAGAGATTCTATGTCAGTGCCCTTGGGGATACGGTAGTTCTTGCCTGAGGCCTTGATATACGGTCCGTAAGGCCCGTTCAGTACGCTCACTTCACCCCATTCGTGTATGGCGGTTTTCGCCGGGGCGCTCTTTATGATGTCTGTGCACTCTTCAAGGCTGATTTTAAGCGGGTCGCTGCCCTTCGGGAGAGAGTAATTATGCGCGTCGTACTGCATATAGGCGCCGAACCTTCCCTTCTTTATGATTATGTCTTTTCCGTCCAGCGAACCTACCGTGCGGGGCAGACTGAACAGTTTGAGAGCCTCTTCCAGTGTAATGCTTTCTATAAGCTGCCCATCCGCGAGGCTCGCGCAGATTTTATCTCCGTCTTCCCCCTTCTGGACATAAGGTCCGAATTGGCCCAGTCTGGCCACTATCTTTTTCCCGTCCGAAGGGTCTATGCCTATCTCGCGTTCCACTTTACGGTAGTCTTTGTTACTCAAGGCTTTATCTACCTCCTTGTGGAATGGGGGATAAAAATCGGACATGCATTTATGCCAATCCAGCCCGCCTTCGGCGATCTTGTCGAAATTTGTCTCTATTCCGGCGGTAAAACCATAGTCGAGCACATCGGAGAAATTATCCACGAGATAATCGCTTACTGCCATGCCTATATCCGTAGGCAGGAGTTTGCCTTTCTCCGCACCTGTTTTCTCGGTTTTCTCGCTGGCCGTGATGACGGAGCCTTTAAGTGTGAAATCGGTGACGGGCCTCTCTTCTCCCGCCTTGTCGCCTTTCACCAGGTATCCTCTTCCCGTGGTGAGGGTGCTGATGGTAGGGGCGTAGGTGGACGGACGTCCTATCCCCAACTCTTCGAGTTTCTTGACCAGCGAGGGCTCCGAGTAGCGGAAAGGGGCTTGAGTGAATTTGCAGTTGGCCTCCACCTTGTCGGCCGTAAGAGTGTCCCCTATGTTCATAGGAGGGAGGATGCGTTCCGTGTCATCGTTTTCCTGTCCTTCGTCGTCGGAACTTTCCATGTAGAGCTTGAGAAAACCGTCGAACAGAATCTCACTTGATTGTATGCAGTAATGTTCGCTTCTTTTATCTATGCCTACTTTAATATTGGTGCTCAGAACTTTGGCTTCAGACATCTGGCTTGCCACCGTTCTTCTCCATATAAGATTATAGAGTTTCTGCTCCTGGGGCGTGCCTTCGATGTTCGTGTTCTCTATGTAGGTGGGTCTTATGGCCTCGTGAGCTTCCTGCGCTCCTTTGGAACGGGTTTTATACTGACGCGTATGCGAGTATTGCTCTCCGTAGTTTTCAGTAATGTATTTTTTGGCCGTCGAAAGGGCGAGGTTCGACAGATTGGTGGAGTCCGTACGCATGTAGGTGATGAGTCCGTGCTCATAGAGCGACTGGGCGAGCCGCATCGTCTGGCTTACCGAGAATCTGAGCTTGCGACCCGCTTCCTGCTGGAGGGTGGATGTGGTGAACGGGGCCGCAGGGAAGCGGGAGCCTTCCTTCTTGTCAGCGGAAGTGATGGTATAGACTGCGCCTATGCAGTCCTGAAGGAATTTTTCGGCTTCCTGTGCGGTTTCAAACTTCTCTTCGAGAGTGCCTTTAACCTTGCTTTTTCCTATGACGAACGTGGCTTCCACCTTATAATAAGGCTTGGATTCGAAGGCGAGAACCTCGCGTTCCTTGTCCGTTACCAGCCTGAGGGCTACGCTCTGCACTCTTCCCGCCGAAAGTCCGCGTTTGATTTTTCTCCAGAGAACAGGAGAAAGTTCATATCCCACGAGTCTGTCGAGAACTCTTCTGGCCTGTTGTGCGTCCACGAGGTTCATATCCACCTGGCGCGGGTGCTTGAGAGCTTCGAGTATGGCGTTTTTGGTTATTTCATGGAAAGTGATGCGCTGTGTCTTCTTCGGATCGAGACCGAGTGTCTGTTGCAGATGCCAAGCGATGGCTTCTCCTTCGCGGTCCTCATCGGATGCCAGATAGACCGTGTCGGCTTTTTCTGCCAATGCCTTCAATTCGCTTACGGTGCGCTTCTTGTCTGCCGGGATTATGTATTCGGGCGTGAAATCATGATCGATGTCCACGCTCAGGTCTTTTTCTTTCAAATCCCTGATGTGTCCTTTCGATGACACAACCTTGTAATCGTTTCCTAAAAATTTCTGAATGGTAGTCGCTTTATGTGGGGACTCCACTATAACCAAATTCATATTAATTCAAGTTTCTCATGTGGCTGCAGGCAGCTCCCTCGATTTCAAAATGCAAAGATTATTACAAATAAAGAATTTTTCAAAATTATTTAAGTAATTTTGCCGCAAAACGGTGGACGGGGCGTATGCCGCCCCGCGATATTTAAGATTAGAGTAATGAAGCAGCGTACGCGGAAAAGGATAATAATTTGGTTCTGGATATTGTTGATATTGCCTTTCTTGGCAAGTTTTGTGATTATATTCTGTGTCGCCCGTTATGCGCAGATTCCTTCCTTCTCGGAACTTGAACATCCCAAGAACAGTCTCGCCACTCGGATCATATCCTCTGACGGAGTGGTTATCAGCACTTTCCATATAGAAAACAGAACTTACGTGGAGTACGATGACATATCCCCGAATGTCATCAATGCAGCCATCGCCACCGAGGATGTCAGGTTTTACGAGCATTGCGGAATAGATTTCAAAAGCTTGGGCCGGGTCCTGGTCAAGACTTTCATGATGAGGGATTCCAGACAGGGGGGAGGTTCCACCATCACCCAGCAGCTGGCCAAGACGCTTTATCCCCGCGAAGATTCATTCACGGGCTTTCCCGGGGCCAAATACGTGTCTCTTCTGTGGACGAAACTCAAGGAGTGGGTTACAGCCGTAAAGCTCGAAAGGAACTATACGAAGGACGAGATAGTGGTGATGTATCTCAACTCCATATTCTATGGGAGCGGGGCCTATGGAATAAAGGCGGCGAGCGAGACATTTTTCGGCAAGGAGCCTTCGGAATTGAATATTCAGGAGGCGGCCGTGCTTGTAGGTGCGGTCAATAAGCCTACGCGCTATAATCCTGTTCTCAATCCGGCGTCGGCCAAGGTGAGACGCGATTTCGTCATATCGCAGATGGAGGCGGCCGGATTCATATCGCATTCCGACATGGTATTGGCCCGGAACAGTCCGATAGAGCTTCATTATAATGTACAGGACCATAATTCAGGATTGGCCCCGTATTTCAGAGACATGATCCGCCGTGAGATGAGCGCTTCGTTTCCTAAGAGGAATCAATATCTCTATCAGGATGAATATGAGGCGGATACTGTAAGATGGAATCGTGATCCTCTGTTCGGCTGGCTTAACAAGCATACCAAGGCCAACGGTGAGAGGTATGATTTGGACAGAGACGGACTTCGCATTTATGTCACCATCAATTCCAGAATGCAGCAGTATGCCGAGGAGGCTGTGGCCGAGCAGCTTTCCAAGAATCTTCAGCCTCAGTTCGAAAAGGAGCTGAAGACCCGGACGATGCCGCCTTATCCCGATGAGATGGATGTTTCGACTTATCACACGCTTATGTCCCAGGCCCGGAAGTGGAGCGAGAGATATCGTGTAGGGAGAAAGGAGGGACTTTCGGACGCGGAGATCACGGAGCAGTTCGACCAGCCTGTCAAGATGAAGGTATTTGCTTGGAATGAAAAAGGTTATGTGGATACGGTGATGACTCCGAACGATTCCATCAAGTATTGCAAATCCATTCTGCGTGCTTCGTTTATGGCCATAGAGCCTTCCACGGGAGAAGTCAGGGCTTACGTGGGCGGGCCGTCGTACAGGTATTTCAAGTATGATAACGTCCGTCAGGGTAAGCGTCAGGTGGGAAGTATAGTAAAGCCGTTCCTCTATACGCTCGCCATGCAGGAGGGTATGACCCCTTGCGACAAGGTGGTGAATATGCCTCAGACATTCAAGGTCAACGGGGAGACATGGACGCCGCGAAGCACGGACCGTGCGGATTATATAGGTAAGACAGTTACTCTCAAATGGGGGCTTACGCACAGTTCGAACAACATCTCGGCTTATCTGATGAAGCAGTTCGGACCGTCGGCGATGGCCAAGATGATGCGTAAGATGGGTGTTACCAGCCACTTGGATGAAGTGTATTCGTTATGCGTGGGTCCGGCGGATCTCACGCTTTGCGAGATGGTGTCCGCTTTCAACACTTTCCCTTCCAAGGGGGTCTATTCTTCGCCTCTTTTCGTTACCAGGATAGAGGACAGCGACGGTAACATTATCTCCGAGTTTACCAATAAAAAAGTGGAGGCCATAAGCGACAGGACCGCATACCTTATGGTCAATCTTATGGAAGGGGTCGTCAAACAGGGAACGGGCCGTCGTCTCGGCTGGCTTTATAAGCTTAACGGAGAGATAGGCGGAAAGACGGGGACCACTAATGACAATTCAGACGGATGGTTCATAGGCTATACTCCCAAGCTTACTGCGGGCGCGTGGGTCGGAGGAGAAGACAGAATGGTGCATTTCAAGGATCTGGCACAGGGAAGCGGTTCCAATATGGCTCTTCCGATATGGGGTATATTTATGCGCAAATGCCTCTCGGACCCGTCGCTGGGACTCAGTGAACTAGATACTTTCGAAGCTCCGGTAGGGATGAATCTCGACTTGAGCTGTACGGGAGGGGACATAGAGACGGAGGATAACGCGGAGGAATTTTTCGGCACTGTGGAAGAAGAGAGCGAAGACTTTTTCAATTAGTTGATTGATATGTACTTCGATTATAATGGCATAAAGGTATATTATGAGCAGTGTGGAGAAGGACGTCCCCTTCTGCTTCTTCACGGCTGGGGGTGCACCCATGAGGTTTTTTCCGCCTTTTTGTCCGATTTTTCGGCCGCACATAAGGTTACGGCCATAGATTTTCCGGGATTCGGACTTTCAGACGAGCCGATGCAGGTGTGGGGCGTGCCGGAGTACACCATGATGCTGGAGGCTTTGTGCGGACACCTCGGCATAAAAAAGCCCGGCATAGTGTGCCACTCATTCGGGGGACGTGTGGCCATTATGTTCGCATCACGAAATGAAGCGGACAGAATGATATTCGTCGATGCCGCAGGGATAAAACCGCGCAGGGGCGCGAAGTATCATCTCAGGGTCTTATCTTATAAGTTATGCAAATGGTGGCTTTTGAAGGTGTGCGGAGATGAGGAGAAGTTCCGTAAGATGCGTTCTTCCCGCGGGTCGGCGGATTATAGGAATTCTTCGGATATGATGAAAGCTATACTCTCACGGGTGGTGTCGCAGGATTTGAGAGAGTATCTTCCTTCCATCAAGTCTCCCGTTCTTCTTTTCTGGGGTGAAAATGATACTGCCACTCCGCTTCGCGATGCCCGGATAATGGAAAAAATGCTGCCGGACGCCGGTATCGTGCTTGTAAAAGGAGGAAGTCACTTTTCTTTTCTGGACGACCCCGCGCTTTTCCGTTCGATGATACGGACGTTTTTGATATAACTTCTTAGATGTCAATGGTGGTGAAAATAGTCGTATATGCGCTTTCTGCTATAGTGTATATTCTTCTGCTGCAATATTATATGAATATGTTTCAGCAGAATTCCTATCGCCCTGAAAGGTATTTGAGGTGGTTAAGGTCCAATCCTCTCCCTCATTTCCGCCGGTCTTCCAAGGTGAAATTCGTCTTTACGCGCAGGATGCGGCGGCTTTTCGCCATGGCGGCGGCGCTTTTTATTCCGGGATGCATCTTTTCGATTTGGGCCGCGGTGCTTATGGCTGTATTCACTCCTTTTGTCCTGCTTCTGGCCAATCTTCTCTGCGCTCCGCTCGAGCAGTCCATCGCGAGGTGGTACTATCGTGATGCTCAGCGTATTCTGCGTGAACACGCGGATCTTATAGTGATAGGAGTAACGGGAAGTTTCGGGAAGACCAGCACCAAAAATTATCTGTACCGTATTCTCAGCGAGAAATATAACGTCCTTATGACTCCGGGTAATTTCAATACCCTGCTTGGCGTGGTTCGCACCATCAGGGAACATCTTGAGCCTTATCATCAGGTGTTTATCGTGGAGATGGGGGCCAAATGCAGGGGGGACATCAAGCAGATATGTGATCTCGTGCATCCTGAGATAGGAATTGTTACGGCCGTAGGGGAGATGCACCTCGAGACCTTCGGCAGTCTTGAGAATATACAGAAGACGAAATTTGAACTTGTGGAAGCCCTTCCTGCAAACGGTTATGCCGTGATGAACGCAGAGTCGCGGGGGATAGCATCGTATGCGGGGATTCCTGCGCACTGCACGACAGATAGTTACGGGATAGATGCGCATCGTTGCTCTGCCCGTGCCTCGGGGATAGTGTACAGCGGCGAGGGCATGTCATTTGACTTCATAACCAAGGGCGGAGCGGAGCACTATCAGACGCGGCTTCTCGGAGAGAACAACGTGCTGAATCTTTGTGCGGCGCTTCTGGTCTCCGAACATCTCGGCGTGGATGCCGAGAGCAGGAAGCGCGCGGTGTCCAAGATTCAAAGTGTGGAACATAGGCTCAGCATAAGCCGTAAAGGCGGCATCATTGTGCTGGACGATGCTTATAATTCCAACCCCGAGGGTGCGGCTATGGCCTTTTCCGTTCTTCGCTCCATGTCTTTACCGGATGGAGCACGAAGGATAATAATTACCCCCGGCTTCGTGGAGATGGGCCCGGCTCAGCAGAGGGAATGCAGGAAATTAGGGGCATTGGCATCGAAAAGTGCGGATATGCTGGTAATAGTGAATAAGATAAACAGGCAGGCCATACTTCAGGGAGCGCTTGAGGGCGGCATGTCCGAAAGTCAGATTATTTGCGCGGACACGCTCAAGGAGGCATTGGCATCGATAGGCGGATATCTGACGCCGGGTTCGGCGGTGCTTTACGAGAACGATTTGCCGGATATGTTCAAATAGCGGCACGTGGATGAAAGGTCAAGAGGACTTAATAATTGGCATTTAAAGTTTTAAGAAACAAAATATGAAAATCACGGTAGGTGTCCTTTTCGGAGGACGTTCAGTTGAAAATGAGATTTCGGTGGTTACCGCATCGCAGGTCATCGAGTCCATGAACAAGGATAAATATGAGGTGGTTCCCATCTATATAGCCAAGACGGGCAAATGGTACACGGGGAAGGCTCTTCTGGACCTCGGGCGTTATCGTGATATGCCTTCTCTTCTTTCGGACTGCACTCAGGTGTATTTCAAGTCAGCCTATGGCGACAGGAATCTTTATTCCAATTCGGGTCTTTTCGGAAGAGAAAAGGTGGAGGCCAAGATAGATACCGTTCTTCCTACTCTTCATGGGACCAACTGCGAGGACGGAACGCTTCAGGGTGTGCTGGAGGTCATAGGCATTCCTTATGTGGGGTGCAACACCTTCGCCTCGGCCAACGGTATGGACAAGATATCCATGAAGCAGATTCTTCGGGACAGCGGCATCTCGGTGGTGGATTTCGTGTGGTTTACGGATAAGGAATGGGATCACAGCCATAAGGAAGTCGTCGAAAAGGTGGAGAAGACATTGGCCTATCCGGTGATAGTGAAGCCGGCCAATTCAGGGTCGAGCGTGGGCATCTCTCCTGCGCACAATGGGCAGGAACTTGTGGATGCGATAGATAACGCCGCGCAGTTCACCACACGTATAATAGTGGAAAGGATGCTTTCGAACCTTAAGGAAGTGAATTGCTCGGTGATGGGAGACTACTATAACTGTCGTGCGTCGGAGTGTGAAGTTCCTCTTCGCAGCGGCGAGATCCTCAGCTATTCCGACAAGTATCAGGGCGGCGGAAGCAAGGGCGGCGCCAAAGGTGCGAAATGCTCGGCAAAGATGGCGGCCGGAAGCAAACTTGGCAGCAAGGGCATGAGTTCGCTCAAACGTGAACTTCCCGCACGTATCCCTGCGGATGTTACGGCTCTTGTAAAGGATTATGCCATAAGGACTTTTAAGACGCTCGGTTGTGAGGGGCTTGCCAGGGTGGACCTTATGATAGATCAGGATGATTCGAGGGTCTATGTCAACGAGATCAACACCATTCCCGGCTCTTTGTCTTCTTATCTTTGGGATTATACCGGGGTGGCGTTCAGCGATGTGATAGATGCTCTCATAGCGCGATCTTTTGAACGTTCGCGTGAGGAGTCTTTCAAGGTGGTGGATTTCGGAGGTAATATCTTCGCTTCGGGGAAGTGAGGCTTAAAGACTTCATAGACAGCACGGTATTTTCCCTGGAGGACTTATATCCCGAAAGAGAGGCCCTGAATATCGTAAGCGTCCTTCTTGAGAAAAGGATGGGCCTTCTTTCTTGGGAGCAGGTCCTCAGTGGGGATGACGAAAGGGATTTTTCTGCTTTAGAGCCGGATGTAAGGCGTCTTCTGCGGGGTGAACCTCTTCAATACGTCATCTCCGAGACTGAATTTTATGGCAGAACCTTTAAGGTTGATCCGGCTGTTCTTATTCCCCGCCCGGAGACGGAACTTCTGGTAGAAAAGGCTCTTGAACTGATGCCGTCTTCTTGCGCCAGAGTGCTTGACTTATGTACGGGGAGCGGAGCCATAGCGTGGACATTGGCATTGGAAAGAAGTGAATGGGAAGTGGATGCCGTGGACATCAGTACGGATGCTCTCAGGGTGGCGGAAGGCCAATTTTCGGGAACCCCGCATGATAACAGACCGCGATTTCTTGAGGGGGATGTGCTGGATGCGGGATTTTTAGGCACTCTGGGAGAATACGACCTGATAGTCAGCAATCCTCCTTACATAATGGAGCGGGAGAAGCCTTCCATGCGTGCCAATGTGCTTGATTATGAACCTTCCATAGCTCTTTTCGTGCCGGATGACGATCCTCTTGTATTCTATGGGGCGATAGCTCGCGGTGCGCGGACTTTGCTTCGTGCGGGGGGCTGCGGAATAGTGGAGTGCAATGAACTTCTTTGTGTGCAGACGGCTTGTGTTTTCGAGCGGGAAGGGTTGAAGGAGGTGAGCATAAAAAACGACCTGAGTTCAAAAATGCGCTTCGTGAGCTTTTTCAAGGGCGTGTAAATTACTGAATGATAGCCAAATGAAAAATTATCCGTGTAAACCTTTTTTACACGGATAATTTTTATTCTCTTTGCAGAAGAAAAAATGATTTAAACAGTCTAAACATGAAAACTATGGAACACTTCGGGAGGATAATTTTTCCAATCTTGCTTGCAATCCTCTCTTCATGCAGCAAAACCGGGTCACATTCTTATTACTTGCTTGATGATCCTGTTGATGACCCGCAGACATTCAGTTTCGGTCTGGATCAGGTGGCCCGGGTTTTTGCTGCTCTTCCCATAGAAAGTTCCCAGATGAATGAAGTTTATGACGCCGTCTGCGGGTCGTGTGAGAACGGTTATGATGAAGAATATACCATGTCGCAGCTTTTCTCCTCGCCGGGCTGTGGGGTGGGAGAGTCTTCCACCAAGTCGGTAAAGAAGTATGCGCGTCCGATGCGGGATCTTCTTAAGGATTATCTGTCTGAAAATGAGCAAACCAAAGGCGTGCCCTTCTCGGCGGAGGAGTTTTTGGAAGAATTGGAAAAGTCTGATCTTCAGATTTATTGGCCTTATTCCGAGGATTGGAACAAGGAGACACTTCCTGTGATTACCTTCGATCCGGGCTATGGTTCGAATTATAATTATGGCTATGAACTGACACGCAATTCCCGCGGTGAATTGGTGGTGCAGGAGATTATGGTGGACGAGAGCGTGGCGATGAGTCGTCCCGTATGGGTGATAAACCGTAATGACGACGCTTCGTCCAAGCCTTTGCCTCTGTTTGAACCTTTGTCCGACATCTCTTCTGTGGAGAAAGAATCTTTTTCGAGGTCAGAACTAAAAAGTGTAAACAGGATATTGCGCATGAAGAGTTTTACGATGCTGCGCAACTATGACCCTTGGTTCAAGGGAGGTTCGGAATTTTATGTCAAGTGCGGCAGTGTCAACGGGTTCAGTGCCTCCACGGAAGCGGAACTTAAGCTTTATTCTCCAAGTGTAACGGATTTCATGGTGTCCGTGAAGCGTAAGTATCTTAATGTCGAGAGGGAGTATAATGCCATAATAATGACCAATTTTACCAATCAGCTTGAGAATCTGGCGTTTTTGGTGACGGAGGATGACGGAGGGACGCAGACTTCGTGGAAGTGTTCGGCCACGGTGAAGATAAAGTCCAAGAGTTATGGTTTCGACGTGGAGATTCCTTATAGGGAGAATGACGATATAGTATGGCGCGGGCAGCTTTCGGCTTCTTTTTTTCAAAGTGAAGATGTGGTGACCGGGCGTTTCGGGGATGTAATCATCAAATTTGAGCTGGAATAATGACCGGCTTTTCGAAATGTTGTTTCAATTTGCTAAATTCGCCTTTTGAAATAACCGTTACCAATAACCATGAACATTCATAA
Source organism: Coprococcus eutactus (assembly GCA_963615835.1). Taxonomy (GTDB): domain Bacteria; phylum Bacteroidota; class Bacteroidia; order Bacteroidales; family UBA932; genus Cryptobacteroides. The sequence goes on from CAVEIF010000001.1 coordinate 27,793, forward strand.
TTTGCACAAAGCACATCCTTGGCATGGGATAGCCCTGGGCGGGAACGCGCCGGAAGAGGTCAGGGCATTTATCGAGATAGTTCCGACAGATACGGTGAAGTATGAGGTGGATAAGGAATCCGGATATCTTTCGCTTGATCGGCCGCAGAAGTTTTCGAACATAGTGCCGTCCCTATATGGTTTCCTTCCTAAGACGTATTGTTCTGTAAAGATGGCAGAATTGACGAACAGGGCGCTCGCAAGGTACGATATAGAGGGCGACGGCGACCCGTTGGACATATGCGTGCTGACGGAAAAGGATGTTACTCACGGAGACATCATCGTCATGGCGCGTCCTATCGGGGGCTTGCGTCTGCTGGATAACGATCAGGCTGATGACAAGATTATAGCGGTCTTGAAAAATGACGCCGTATATGGACATTTTAAGGATATAGATGAGCTTCCGAAAGATATCACGAGGCGTCTTATCCATTATTTTACGACCTATAAGGACATTCCGGGGGACAACACTCAGAGAATGAAGTTCATCAGCATTTACGGAGCACAGGAGGCCCGTGAGGTCATCTCCCGTTCGATGTCCGATTATGAGGACCTCATAAATTTAAAATGATTTTTGTCCAAAAGTTTGGGAATATAAAAAAAGTCTTTATCTTTGTACTCCCATTGCGGAAATAGCTCAGTTGGTAGAGCGCAACCTTGCCAAGGTTGAGGTCGCGGGTCCGAATCCCGTTTTCCGCTCGAAAGAGTTGCAGAGTTGCAGCTCTTTTTTTGTTGTGGAAAGGTATATCTAAAATAATCCTTAACTTCGTAACGATTACAGGTTCGTGATTATGACAGTACGAGATATAGAAAATGCCATAGAGAAGAAAGCCCCTCTCTCTTTACAGGACGGGTTCGATAATGCAGGACTTCAGGTAGGCTGTGAATCTGCCGAGGTTAGCGGTGTCCTGGTGTGCCTGGATGTAACGGAAGACATTATAAATGAAGCATTTGATAGAAAATGTGATATGATAGTGTCTCATCATCCGCTCCTTTTTTCTCCCCTGAAGCGTGTGAGCGATTTCACCTATCAGCAGAGATGCGTATGCGCAGCTCTGACGGCAGGGGTCAGCATATATTCCGCTCATACTAACCTGGATAATGCCAGAGGCGGAGTGAACTTCAAGATGGCCGAGAAAATAGGCTTGAAGGATCTTCAGTGGCTGGAAGAAAAGCCGGGAGCGGATGCCGGGAGCGGCCTTATAGGCGATCTGCCGGAAGAAGTCGGGGCCGAAGAATTCCTTTTGGGGCTGAAGGATATTTTTGAAGTTAAAGCATTGGCATACAGCGATGTGCCTTCGGAAAAGAAGATTTCCAAAGTGGCTCTTTGCGGAGGCGCCGGTGCGTTTTTGATTCCTAAGGCGCAGGAAAAAGGAGCGGATGCATTTGTAACAGGAGAGATTCGCTATCACGAATTCTTTGAAAATGAAGGTATGCTTCTTGCCGCGCTTGGACATTATGAAAGTGAACAATTCACGATAGATCTGATCGCTGACATCATTCAGAACGCTTTTCCGCATCTGAAAGTCGAAAAGGCGTGGAAGAACACTAACCCCATAAGAGTGAAATGAAAATAAAGAATATAATCGTCGCGGTCCTGATGTCGATGGTCGTGTCGTCTTCCTATGGACAGGGTCTTCCGAAACTCAAGTGTGCCGACGAAGTGGTTCATGGCGAGTTCCCCAATGGCGTGGAATACTATTTCATAGAAAATACTCCGGTGGCCGGACGTGCCGATTTCGCCCTTGTTCAGATAGGGGATTTCAGCGTAAGGGAGACGCGGCATACCTTTGTGGATTCGGAACATATCGATGTAAAGGATTATCTGTCGCGAAGCGGCGTGCCTTATACTGAGGACGGGTTCGTATCTTACTATGATGGCGCCAGAGTTTTTCGTTTTCCCGATGTGAACGTGAAGGAAAGGTCTGTGGCAGACAGCACTTTTCTGATGATGCTCGATTTCATGCTTCAATCTTCAGGCCCGCAGTCCATCATAGTTTGCGGAGACATCGACAACGCCAGTTTCAAGGAGAGGTTCAACACACTCTCTCTGGTCGTCCCTAAGGTGCAGCAGCAGGAGTATGAAAGCACTATCCCCAGGGAAGGTTCCATGTTGAGGAATGATTCGGAAAAAGGCAAGGCGACGTTTTCGTTTCAGGCGGGGACCGTCAGCGCGGAGCATGCCGGCACGGCCGTACCCCTTATGTCCGAGTTTCTTTTCCTTCAGACGAGAAATATCCTGAAAGACAGACTTGAATTGGCATTCAAGACAGAGCGGATACCATATTATATGGACATATCCAAGACGGAGATGAATATCTGTTTTGAACCTGAGTATGAAGAACTTGCGCGCGAGATTATCAATGATGCCATCTCTGATCTGTATTCGGGAGGAGCTACATTTGAGGAACTTGCTTATGCCAAGCAGCTGGCACTTCCGGACATCATATCTACGGGCTTGAAACCTGGTAAATCCAATTCTTTTTACGTCGAAAGGTGTGTGTCGTCGGTGATTAACGGTACCAATCTGGCATCGGAGGAGACTTTGCGCAGTTTTTTCTCGCGGCGTAAGATTTCTCATAAGAGGGAACTTGAACTTTTCAACAATTACGCCCGCGCGCTTTTTTCTTCCGAAGGCGAGGACGGGGTGGAATTCAAATATAAAAGGCAGTCGCGTCCGGATTTGTATGAAATGTTGAAAGTTCCGGCCAGAGGCGTCAAATTGGCCAATGTTACTACGGATCCGTTGACGGGAGGCAAGCATTGGACTTTCAGTAACGGGCTGAAGGTCATATATAAGTATCTTCCTTCCACTGAAGGATTCCAATTCTGCATGTCTCAGCGTGGAGGTGCGGTGTCCATGGAAAATCTTTATCCCGGAGAAAGCAGGTTCCTTTCAGACATGTTCTTGCTTAACCGCTATTCCGGAATCGAAGGTTGCGAACTGGACAGAGCCCTCAGAACAAAAGGGATAGAGTTTAAGTTCGACGTGTCCCTGGAAAATACGCGTATAGAAGGGCACGCTCCCGGTCCCCAGATTTCCACGGTTCTTAAGGCCCTTTTGAAATTCGCCTACGACAGGCAGCCTGACAACGAGGCTTTTGAGTTCTACCGCGAGTGTCAGCAGTTGCGCTCGTCCACTGAACTTCCGGACATTTATTCTGTAATGGACAGTCTTATGTGCAAGGATTTTGCCTATCAGGCAAACAGTTCGGCATATAACATCAAGGACGGTCTTCTTGAGAGAGCAGATGCTTATTTTGATCAACGATATGCCAATGTCAGTGACGGTGTGTTCATCTTTATCGGGAACATAGACGAGGCTGAACTTTTGGGAGAATTGTGCCGGTATATGGGTTCTTTCGACGTTTCCGGGCCTTATGCCGTAAAGAAAACCGTCCGTTATGCTCTATATAGCGGGCGCAAGACCTTCATAGAGACGGGAGACGATGCCAGCGTCAATCTCGCTTCCACGGGTCTTATTCCTATGGATATCAACAACTATCTGACTTTTCTTCTTGCCAGGGAAGCCATAAGCCGACAGCTTTCCAAAAACCTGTTTCAGGTGGGGATGTACGTGGAGGTGGAAGGACGTATGGACATAGAGCCGTTGGAAAAGGTGTCGTATTACGTAACTCTCAAATCCTGTCCTCAGGACGGGCTTCCGGAGGGAGTGGAATCGCTTGATCCGATGGATGTCATAAATGAAGTGAGGGAGGAATTTTCCCGTATGCAGTATCTGGTGGTCAGCGACGAAGAATTCGCAAGCTATAAGGAGATAGTTAAAAAACAGATAGAGCGGGAGTTGTCTTCGCAGGACGGGATGATGGACTATGCTCTGTACAGGTATTCTTTCGGACGGGATTTCACCACGTCATATAAGAATAAGCTGGATGCGCTGGTAGTGGATGATCTCAGGTGGCTTCTTGAGGAAGTCATATCTTCAGGGATTGTAGAATATATCGTAAAGTAATGTTGGACAATCGTTTCGGAACTATAATAGAGATAGGGGACATTCTTGTCTCCGAGGATGTCATCAGTGAATATTTCGCTTGTGATTATGGCAAATGCAAGGGGGTATGCTGCGTGGAGGGAGATTCCGGTGCGCCGGTTCTTCAAGAGGAATTGGATTCGCTGGAGGAGGGTTATCCTGAATACAGCGCCCTGATGAGCGAGGGAGGACGTGCTTCTGTGGAGAAGAACGGCTTTTTCGTCATAGACAGGGACGGAGACATCGTGACCCCGCTTGTCGACGGCTCCTGCGAATGTGCATATTCGCATTTTCTTTCCGATGGGTCCTGTCTTTGCGCCATAGAATGTTGCCACCTTCAAAAACCTGTTTCCTGTAGCCTTTACCCTATCAGAGTTACCGACCTGGGAGGAGGAAGAGTGGCGTTGAACTTACACAAATGGCGTATATGCAAAGACGCTTTCCGTAAGGGACGCGAGGAGGGATGCAGAGTATATCAGTTTTTGAAGGGACCTCTTGTCAGGGCATACGGAGAAGATTTTTATGAAGCGCTTTCGGCGGCGGCAGAACATCTTCTGTCCGGAGCGGAGAACGGTAAAAAGGCAAAAACCAGATAAAGATGAACATTTACGCACAAAGAATAGAAAATCTGCGTCTCTTTATGCGCAGCCGCGATATGGACGCTATCGTTTTCTATGGCTGTGATCCTCATATAAGTGAGTATCCGGCCCTTCGTTGGAAGCAAGTCGAGTGGCTTACCGGATTTACCGGCGAGGCGGGCGATCTGGTGATAACTGCCGATCACGCCGGCCTATGGACCGACAGCCGATATTTTATCCAGGCGACAAGGCAGCTGGAAGATACCGGGGTGTCATTGCATAAGACCAGAATCCCGGGCGCTGTAAGCATAGAGGATTGGCTTAAGGCTCATCTTTCTGAAGAGGGGGTTATTGCGATAGATTCCCTTTGCACTTCTGTGGAATCGTACAAGTCGCTGTGCGGCGTGTCCAAGGTGCTCTGTATCCCCGACATGCTCAATGTTTTCTGGGAGGATCGCCCATCGGTGGTGCAGACTCCCATTTTTACCGTCAACCCGGGGGAAAGCAGAGAGGAAAAGATAGCGTGGCTTCGCGAAGAAATTTCGCGCCGGGGATGTGAGTATTTTCTTATAGCTTCGCTTGACGAGATAGCGTGGCTTCTTAACGTGCGTGCCGGCGATGTGGAATATAATCCTTTCGTCATATCATATCTTCTTGTGGGATTGGAAGATATGAAGTGGTTTGTGCTTAGGGACGAAGTGGAGGATGACAGCACGTCCAACACTCTGGACACGCTCGAGGGAGAGGGTGTGCAGATCTGCCGTTACGATGAAGTTACCATTGAACTTCAGAGCCTTGCGGAGGGCCGTATCTGGGTAGATGAAAATGCTCTTAACGCTGAGGTATATTCTTCCGTCAAATGTGAAATTCACAGTGAGAAAAGCCCTATACAGTTGCGCAAGGCGGTAAAAAATCCTCTTGAGATAGAGAATATGAAGGAGGCGCACATAAAGGACGGTGTCGCCATGGAGAAATTCCTTTATTGGCTGGAAAACGGACTTGAGAGGGGTGAGAGCATCAGCGAATGGGATGCGGCGGTGAAACTGCACGAATTGAGAAGCCGGGCGGAGGATTTTGTCAGTGAGAGTTTTGAGACCATCTCGGCCTATGGAGAGGGTGCCGCCCTTCCGCATTATCATACTCCTGTGAAGGATGCTCCTCGTCTTTATCCTCAGGGACTGTATCTTAATGACTCCGGAGGCCAATATCTTTGCGGGACCACGGACATAACGCGTACGGTTCCGCTCGGCCCTTGCTCTATGCAGCAGAGAAGGGATTATACGCTTGTCTTGAAGGCACATATAGGTCTTGCCACGGCGGTTTTTCCTAAAGGGACTCCCGGATGCAGGATAGATGCTGCGGCCCGATTGCCTTTATGGCGCGAGGGTCTTGATTTCGGGCATGGCACAGGGCACGGAGTAGGGTATTTTCTCGGCGTTCACGAAGGTCCGGGTCAGATAAGGCAGAATATGGATGCTTCTCCTGTCTTGGAAGGGATGATTTTTTCCGATGAACCCGGTCTTTACCGTGAAGGGGAGTATGGCATAAGGCATGAAAATCTTCTTCTGGTGGTCCCGTGCGTAAAAAATGAATTCGGGGAGTTTTTAAAGTTCGAGCCCATTACCATGTGTCATTTCGATACGTCCGTCATCGATGTCTCTCTTCTTGACAAGTGGGAGGTGGACTGGATAAACACGTATAATCGCAGGGTATTGGATAACATTGGCCCGTTCCTCGAAGAAGACGAGAGGCGCTGGCTCGAATTTAAGACTGAAAAAGTCTGATTTTTCGTTTATTTTTCTTAAATTCGCGGTTCGTGTGTATAAAAAAGCCGATGAAATAATAATAAATATGAAGAAAATTTTAGTTTCTCTTTGTTCACTGTTGGCCACAGTGACGATGGCAAGTGCGCAGGACATTAATCAGGCCACGGATTTGTTCAACAATGCGGTAAGCTACTATTCCGCAGGGAATCTCGATTCTGCCATTGACAGTTTCCATAAGGCTTTGGATATCGCCAAGAAGTGCGGGGAAGACGGTATAGAGATAGCAACTGACTGTGAAACATATATTCCGCAGCTCGGTGAGCAGCTTGCTAAAGATTATGCGTCCGACGGCAAATATCCTGAGGCCATCGCCAAACTTAAGGAAATATCAGCTCTTTGCAATTCTCTTGGTCTCAAGGAAGACGCAGCCAAGCTCGAAAAGAAAATCCCTCAATTCTATATGCAGCAGGGAAGCCAGGCCGTAAAGGATAAAAAGTATGCCGAGGCCATCACGGCTTTTGATAATGTTCTCGCCATAGACCCTGAAAACGGTAAGGCCGCCCTTCTCAAGGGTCAGGTGCTGGAGGCAAGCGGGAAGATAGACGATGCTCAGGCTGCTTATGAACTTGCCCTTGCCAATGGTCAGGAGAAGGCTGCCAAGCGTCAGCTCACCAAGACTTATCTTAAAGAGGCCAAGGCTGCCAGCGGAGCGAAAAATTATACTCTTGCGCTTTCAAGTGCGAAAAAGGCCATTTCTTATGACTCTACGGAGGCTAACGCCTATTATATAGGAGGTATCGCTGCTCAGAATCTTAACAAGGACGCGGAGGCTATCTCCATGTTTGAGAAATATCTGGAACTTAAACCTGCGGCAAGTAACTCTCAGGCCGTTCGACAGGTGGTGGAAGCTCTCAAGAAAGGCAAAAAATAAATGCGCCCCATTGAACTTCTCGCTCCTGCGAGAAACGCTGATATCGGCATCGCGGCTATAGACTGCGGTGCCGATGCCGTATATATCGCAGGGCCGCAGTTCGGAGCCAGAAAGGACGCCGCCAATCCGGTCAGCGAGATAGAGCGTCTCTGCGACTATGCCTCCAAGTTCGGGGTGAGGGTGTTCGTTACGTTCAATATACTTCTTCGCGACGACGAACTCCCTCTGGTTCATTCTCAGATGCTTGAGTGTCAGGAAGCGGGAGCGTCCGCTTTTATCATAAGAGATCCCCGTCTCTGCCTTTTTCCCGACATAAAAGTGCCTTTGCATGCTTCTACGCAGTGCTCCATAAGGGACCTTTCGCGAGCTCGTCTTTTTCAGGAAGCGGGATGCGGAAGGGTGGTTCTGGAAAGGCAGCTTTCGCTTGAACAGATACGGCAGATTTCTTCGGGACTGGACTGTGAGGTGGAGTGCTTTGTTCATGGCGCTTTGTGCGTAGGCTATTCCGGAGGGTGCATCCTTTCGGAAAGTCTTACCGGAAGAAGTGCCGATCGCGGCGAGTGCGTACAGGCCTGCCGTAATTTGTACGATCTGGCAGATGGTGAAGGGCATGTCCGGTTAAAAGACAAGGCTCTTCTTTCCCTGAAGGATCTTAATCTTTCGGAGGACTTGTATTCCCTGCTTCAGGCCGGAGTGACATCCCTGAAGATAGAGGGGAGACTGAAGAACATCTCCTATGTGCGAAATGTCACCCGTCATTATTCTCTCCTTTTGGACGCAGTCATAGCGGAGCATAAGGAAGAGTACCGCAGAGCTTCATACGGACGTGTCATGGAGGGTTTTACTCCGTCTCTGGACAAGACTTTCAACCGGTCTTATACGCGTCTTTGCCTTGAGAAGGACAAGTCTGAATGGGCCAATTTCGAAGCTCCCAAATCTATGGGTGAGATGCTTGCGGTGGTGAAGAAGGTTGAAAACAAAGGCATGCACGCGTCGGAAATCACGCTTGACAGAAAGGTGGAGGATCTGAGCAACGGCGACGGATTTGCCTTCATTGACAAAAGTCAGATAGTAGGCTTCAGGGCTGATGTCTGTCATGACGGGAAGATAGTCTGCCGCGCTCCGAAGGGTCTTGTCCCGGGAGTGGTGCTTTACAGGAATCTTAACCGTTCTTTCGAAAAGCATGTCGAAGAGAATCCTTGTCGGAGGTATATACAGGTGGAGGTGCGCTATGGCGTAGAGAATGACGCCATAAAATTCTCTGCCGAGAGTGAAGACGGCAGAAGTGCGGAGGTGCTACTTGAAGCGGGGGAATGGGCTGTTAATGCAGAACGTGCCAAGGCCATGTATTACAGCCAGATAGGAAAACATGTGGAGGAATATGCCTTTAAATTGGACGAAATGGCGGAGGACCTGCCTCTTGCGCATTTGAGTTCATCGCAGCTTAATTCGGTAAGAAGGGAGCTGGCACAAAGGCTTTCTGCCACGCCTTGTCGTGGGATGCAGATGTGCAATCCTCAGCCCCGACGTATGGTGAACTGTGATTCAGGTCGTCGCGACGGGGAGCTTCTTCGTTCGAAGTACTGCATAAGGGCGCAGATAGGGCAGTGCCTTAAGAAGGGCGGAAAGAAGGGAAAACTGTATCTTGTCAACAATGGCCGACGTTTCCCGCTTCTTTTTGACTGCGGCGCCTGCGAGATGGCAGTTCTTAGATCAGATCCGCGATGATGCTGTCGGCGATGAACCATTTGTCTTCGGGGATGGAAAGGTGTTTTCCGTCTATAGTCACTCCTTCCTTGCGACGAAGGCCGAGCATAATGGTCTCTTCCCTTATCTCTGTCTCGCAGAGAATTTCACACTCGGAACTCCACTGCGTAAGAGAGTCCGAATTCCAGCTGCGTTTCTGCTGAGAGCCCTCTATCATAAAGGAGTGCGCACCTGGGCCAAGTCCTACGTAAGGCCGTCTTTCCCAATACGCGCTGTTATGTACGGCTCTATATCCCGGCCTGGCCCAGTTGGAGATTTCGTAATGCTCATATCCATAGGATTTCAGCGTGGAACATAGAAGGGCATACTCCTCCGCGCACGTCTGCTCGGAGGCTTCTTTATATTTCCCCTCTTTTATCTGTCCGGCGAGCGCCGAGCCTTCTTCTATGGAAAGCTGGTACGCCGAAATATGCTCCGGCCCCCACGAAAGTATCCCGCGCAGAGTGTTTTCAAGGCTTTCCATGTTTTGTCCTCCGACTCCGAAGATAATATCCACGCTGACGTTTTCCACTCCGCCGTCGCGAAGAATATCGTAGGCTCTTTTCGCCGTAAGCGAGTCGTGCCTTCTTCCCATCCACGACAGCACTTTGTCGTCAAGCGACTGTACGCCCATGCTTATGCGGTTAACTCCCAGACTCTTAAGCCCACGCACGTAGTCGAGCCCCTTTTTATATATGTCGTCGGGGTTGACTTCCACAGTGAATTCCGTGAAGCCGCCTGACGGAAGCGCTTTCAGCACGTTTTCAAAAAAAGGAAGAGGCATCACCGACGGGGTGCCTCCTCCTATATATAAGGTATTTGTCCCGGCCGTGCCGAGAATCTGTTCTTCACGTCTTTTTATCTCTTCAAGAAGGTCTTTTTCATACGCTTTCTCTTTCCCGCACGCAATCTCGGAATAGAAATCACAATAGACGCAGAAACTTTTGCAGAAGGGGACGTGAATGTATATCATTATCTGAGCAGCAGTTCCACTGTTCCGAGCTGGGATTTATCCGTATAAACGTCTATGTTATAGATACCCTTGGTGTATTCTTCGATATTGTTCACATAGATGATCATATCCACTTCGGCTCCGCGGTAATCCACTTCACGTGAGGCACTGGCGGCCACCACGTCTTTCCCTATCTTGAATGTGGCCCCTTCTCCGTCCAGAAGCAGATTCCCGTCCGGGTCCTTCACTCTGACATACACTTTCATAGGGCCTTTTTTGGCCAATTCATTCTCCACCAGAGAGAGGGACACGGCAAGTCTCTTGACTCGGCTGCTGCGGTCTGTAACCTTGTTGGAAGCATTGTATGCCTTTGCCGATATGCCGCGAGCTTTCACGATAGAGCCTGTGGCGACTTTGGAAGAAAGGTTCTCCACCTGTGCGTTAAGAGCCTTGTTCTCTCCTGTAGCCTTGGCCAATTCCTGGCGCGAAGTGGAGAGTTCGGCGGCAAGACGCTTGTTGGCCGTGTTAAGCGAGTCAATCTGAACTACATAACTTTTCATTATGCTGCGCAGTGTGCCGAGTTCTTTCTCGTATTGGCGCATCTTCTTACGGTTGGTCGCCTCGGTCTTCTTGATGCGGTCCACCAGGATGTTCACTTCCTCGCGTGAGGAGTCGAGCTGGCTGTTGATGAAGTCATAGTCCGACTGAAGATTGTCAAAGTCGGATTTGAGTACGGTAATGCGCTGTTCGAGGTCCTGTTTGTCCTGTTCCAGTTCTTTTACCATCTTATAGTCTTTAATGGCGACTATCGCCAGCGCGCAGGCGAGAACGCCTGTCAATACGGCCAGAATGGCGACAGTGGTCTTGGAGCCTTTTTTCTCGGCTCTTTCTCTTTCAATTCTTGCGATAGGATCTTCGTTCGGCATGATTATATGTTTTTAATGTTTGCAAACCCGTGCAAAGGTACAAATATTGTGCTTAAATTTGCCGCTGAAAAGAAAGTCCAAATAAAAAATATTATGAAATACATTGTCCGCGCACTTAAATATTTTGTGCATCTTACTGTCCTGTTGGCTCTTCTTATCGTGATTCTGGCCCTTATGGGGCTTGTTCCCGGGGACATTGACCGCATCTTCATTAATGGAACTCAATCCATAGGACAAATGGCTTTGATAGTGGCTCTCTTCGCCATCGTTTATCCGAGGCTGGGGTACACTACCCGTAACGTATATATAAAGGGAAGCAGTGAAGAGATAGAGCCTCGTCTCGACGGATTTATGCGTTCCCGTCATTATGTCCTTGTAAAAAAGGACGAGGATAAACTTCTTTATAGAAAATCTTCCGTACCGGAGCGCATTTTAAAGATGGGAGAGGATACCGTTACTTTCACCCGCGTGATAAACGGTTACGCGCTGGAGGGAAGCACTAAGGACGTGGTCAGACTGGACACCGGCCTAACGCAGTTCTTCGAGTCTGAGCAGTAGCAGCTTTTCTTCCGTTTCCGTAGTAAGTGCGGCTTGAATGGGCACCATAAAGGTTCTTTCCTTAAGATAGGCGCTTACAAACGGGAGTGAACGAAGTCTCTGCGCATCCTTTTCGGTAGTGACCAGCGGACACGCCTTGGCTTTCCGGAGTTCTTTTTCTATTCCGGCCAATTCCTTTTTCCGGAATACGTGATGGTCTGCGAATTCAAAGCTTTTCAGGACCTGGTAGTTTTGAAGCAGATGGTCGTGAAGCCGTCTGTCGTGGGCTATTCCGCTGAGATACATAACTTTATGCGAGTAAATGTATCGAGGGTCCCCTTCAGGGAAGACCATTTCCGGTCTCAGATACTTGATCGTGGAAAAAAGCAGAATCTGTTTCTCTCCATAGGGATTTTCTGCCTGACACTCGGAAGAGGAGTAGTCTGTAAGATGAATTTTGCGGGCGAATTCGCATTTTTCCTCTTCCGTGATATCTTCAGGACATTTGCTCACTATTATTATGTCCGCCTTGAAGATTCTTTCCGGCAGGTCGCGAAGTCTTCCGAAGGGGAGCAGTCGGTCGTCGAATACCGGTCGGCTGTAGTTTACCAGCACTATGTTGAGGTCGGCCTTCAGTGAGCGGTGTTGGAAGGCATCGTCCAGAATTACGAGTTTTCCGCCCATTTCTTTCAGTTTCCCGCATCCTTCGGCCCTGTCCGCATCTACTGCCACTGTTCTTTCCGGGAATTTGCGCGCTATCTGCAGCGGTTCGTCTCCATAAGTGGCGCTGCTCCCGTCAGGGTCCACCTTAAGAAATCCTTTGGTCCGTCTGCCATAGCCACGCGACAGCACACATACTCCTTTCCGGCTTTCAAGAAGACGCAGGAGCATCTCGGTGTGAGGGGTTTTTCCTGTCCCTCCCACTGTTACGTTGCCTATGCATACGGAAGGAATGGCGGAAGGTACACTCTTCTTTCTTCCTGTATCGAAGGCGTGATGTCTTAATCGTAGTGCAAGTCTATACAGCATATTTATCCTTAATCCCGTCCAATATGGAATATAACTCATCGGAGTCCAATGTGGTTACCATTTTTATTCTGGTGTCCTTAAAGTCCGGCAGTCCCTTGAAATAGCAGGACAGATGCCGGCGCATTTCATATATTCCCCGTGGTTCTCCCTTTAATGACAGCGACAGCGACAGATGTCTTTTCGCCAGAGCTACCCTTTCGGCCACTCCCAATTCCGGCAGTTCTTCCCCCGTGTCCAGGAAATGCCGAATCTCCCTGAATATCCATGGATGTCCGAAAGTGGCTCTTCCTATCATAATGCCGTCCACTCCGTAGCGGCCAAAAGCTTCCGCAGCCTTATGAGCATCGGTTATGTCTCCGTTCCCTATGATGGGGATATGCATTCGCGGATTGTTCTTTACGGCACCTATCAGTGTCCAGTCCGCCTCTCCCTTATAGAGTTGACAGCGGGTCCTGCCGTGAATGGTAAGGGCTTGTATTCCTACATCCTGCAGCCTTTCCGCCAATTCGACTATAATCTTTGACCCTTCGTCCCAGCCAAGCCTCGTTTTTACGGTGACCGGCTTTTTTACGGCTTCCACCACAGCCTTGGTGATGGCTACGAGTTTGTCCGGCTCGCGCATCATTCCGCTTCCTGCCCCGCGCCCCGCGATTTTAGTTACGGGACAGCCGAAATTGATGTCTATGATATCTGCTCCGTGTCCGCCCGCTATCTCTTCCGCGTGGTCCGCCATCTTGGCGGCTTCCACCATGGACTCCAATATGTGTCCGTAAATCTGTATCCCCACGGGAGCCTCTTCTTCGAGAGTCCGCATTTTGGCTATGGCCTTGTCTGCATCGCGGATAAGACCGTCGCTCGGTACGAATTCGGTATATACGGCAGCCGCCCCCTGTTCTCTGCACAATATACGGAACGATGCGTCTGTAACATCTTCCATAGGTGCCAATAACAGAGGGCGGCTGCCCAGATCGATGTCTCCGATCTTCATCGGAAGCAGGGATTAAAGAGCTGCGAGGATCTCCGGAGCCTGAATGAATGCGTTGATGGCTACAGAGATGAATGCCAATACTATAAGTGTGGCTACGATACAGCCTATGACTTTGAGTCTCTTAAGCCAGATGCCGTTGTTCCATCCTATGGTCTGGAACATGCTCCAGAATCCGTGTGTGAGGTGGAACCAGAGAGCCACGAACCATATGATATAGAGAGCCAATACCCACCATTTGCAGAATACAAGGCTTAAAAGCAGGTAAGGGTTGTTCTCGAACGTGCCTATCCCCAAAAGTTCAGGAAGCTGCATTTTGGCCCAGAAATGAGTGAGGTGGAATACGATGAATCCCAAAATCACGATGCCGAGCACAAACATGTTCTTGGCTGACCAAGAATCTGCGGCAGCCTTGGAAGGCACCTCGTAACGCTTAAATCCTCCACGTGCGGACACGTTCTTGGCGGTAAGCCAGCATCCCCAGATGATATGGATAAGGAATCCGAGCGCGAGGATAGGGACCATGATGCTGATGACAGGTGTGGACATGAAGTCGCATCCCAGTTTGAACAGTCCGTCTCCGGCGGAGAATAGTTTCTCATCTGCGGCACATGCTCCGTATTTGCCGGTAAACGAATCGATTACGGAAAAGAAGTTTATGGTCGCATGTAGGAGCAAGAAAATAATAAGGAACGCGCCGCTTATCGCCTGCACGAATTTCTTGCCGATGGAAGAATTAAGCATGAACATATCTTTGTCTCTTTATTGTTTTCGAAAAAAGCGTACAAATATAATTCAAATATTATAATTATCACAATTACAGTTTCGTCATGAGCAGATTGGTATAGGTCTTGCCGCCGAGGTCGTGCTCTGAATAGCTTGACCCGTCGAACAGCATGAACTTATACCCGTTGACAGGCATTTCGGAACCTTCCATTGCGCGCCAGTAAACATAGCCGTCGTCTCCGAACCCGAATTCAAGAGCCGATGTCTGTCCCCAGATGGCGGTGTATAGGTTGGATACGAAGCCGAACACTACTGTCATGTAGCTGAATGCTCCCAGATTTTGAGAGTAAATTCTGATGCAGTTCTGTTCAGGCAGGAAAGTGCCGGTGATGGCAGGCGAGTAGGACTTGTAGTTGCTCAGGCCCTTGATGGACACAGTGTTCTCGCCGGTTTTGATTATATCCACCCTGAATGCTTCATCAGTTGGGTTGTCATCGTCTTCGTTCGCTACGGAGGCGGACAGCAGGAAGGCTCCCAGGAAATCGTCCAAGGTTTTCTCGGCGTATTTCTCTGCGTGGGAGCGGAGCTTTACGTCCACCGTAAGAGTGTCCTTGTCGCCGTACCTGTTATAAACTTCAAGCGCCATACGATATTCCTCTCCTTCAGTAACCCCTGAATAATAAAGATGCATCCCCTCTTCGCTTTCAGCCTTCTGAATGTTCTCCGCGTCAAGCTCCTGTGCAAGACGGCTGCTGAAAAGGTAGTCCCAACCATAATATCCGGCATATCCTATGAAGGCGTCTTTCGCCATCATGACATATTTCAGCTTGCTTACGTTTTCAGTCTTGAGAACCCACGAGATGGTCGTGTAAGGGTCTTCTTCGGAAGGAGTCAACTCCATGTTGACTATCTTCGCCGCGAGACTTCCGTCAGGGTCATAGGTGAAACGAAGCGCTATGACCTCGCCCGGTGTGCCTTCTGCGTCGAAAGGGACGGCGATAAGCGTGTTCAGAGGTGTTTCCGGAGTCCATGTGTGCGTAGTCTCGCTGAATGAGGTGATATTTTCAGCTGTGCCGAGACAGATCTCCTTATAGAGCTTTTGAATCCTGGTATTGTCATCCGTTAAGTCTCCCTCGACCACTATCGCCTTGCATACATTGACGTAGGCGTTGTATTCGAATTCGAATACTCCCGCACCTTTGTATGTCGCCGTCACTGTAGGGTCCGTGTCGTGGTCGTCGGCGAACACTATCTTCTCGGTACCCAGTCCATAGTATCCTGTGGAACCGTAATATATGAGGTTGAGGGTGAAGGTCTTCTTCCCGTCCCACGTACATGGGTATGAGCTGTAGAGACTGCTGTTGCCCAGGTATTGCGCTATGTCGGCCACATAGCAGTATTCTCCGGCGGATTCTATGTAATATCCTGTGGATTGGCCCGGAACAACTACGGTTTTCTTGGACCAGTCCACCTTGAACATGAAATACGCCCCGGACGCCCAATCCACAAGCCGGAATATGTTGTCCGTCTCCTTTGCCACCTCCACGAGTATGTCAGGCTGCACTCCCTGATAGAGTATGCCGTCGTAGTAGTATGTGGCGGTCTGCTGAACCTGTTCTCCGTCTTCGGTAGTTCTCATATAAGGCTCCCATTCGAGGGCGAAAGATGCGCTCACTTGAAGGAAATCGCTGTATTGGCCTATATAGGCAGGGTTGTCTCCGAGCTCGGCGTCGCGTCCCACTATGGCCAGGGACAGTTCGACGGTGGAGCCCAGCACTACACTTTCCATATTCACGCGGATAGGGATGTCCACGCTGTATTGTCCGTCCGGAATGACCACTGTGTCCCTGAGTTCGAACAGCGATGCGTCTTTGCCGGACTTCTGGAGCACGACTTTGTATGTGCCTTTGTTTCCGTGGCGGGCCAGGGTGGCTGCTATCGTGCCTTCTTTCGTCCCGCGCGGGAATTCCTTGGACATACTGCTCTGGATGAAGTGTATTTCCTTGTTGTCATCGTCATTGGATGAAGCTGTTACGCCCAGCTGCTCCTGTGAGCATGATGCGAGGGCGAGTGATGCCAATGCGAGGTATGATATGATTCTGATATGTCGTTTCATCGGAATATGCATTAAAGTGGATTCTGGTCCTCTTCGTTGATGTTGGGGTTATTGTTGATCTCGTCCTGTGGAATGGTGAGAACCCAGTCGTATGTCTCCGGATTGCGCAGATTTACATTGGCCATCGTCGTGAGGCATTCATCCGCAAACCCGTCATCCGCACTTCTGTCTATGCCTTGTCCGAGTCTGCGTACATCCACGAGCCGTCCGAATTCTCCCCAAAGTTCGATTCTCTTCTGCACGAGGATTTCTTCGAGCAGTGATTCCGTCCAGGAATTGGTCGTGGAACCGAGAATGAGCCCGTCCTTGTAGGATACGTCGTAACCCGCACAGCGTGAAGACATCACTTCGTTGAGGTATTTGACGGCCTTGTCCCTGTCTCCGAGGCGGAGAGCAGCTTCAGCGGCATCGAAATACATTTCCTCCACTCTCATGTAGATGTAGTCTCCAAGCCAGGCGGATACGTTGGAGAAATGGAATTTATCGGACACGTAAGGAGATTCCTTGTCGTCCGGTTTCCACCATGCTCGCCGTATGTCGTTATCCTGCATCTTCTTATAGAGGGATTTGCTTATGAGTTTAGGCGCTGACTGAGCATAGGCTCCGTCTTCATTGTCCATGTGGGTGAAGAAACCGGCGTAAGCTCCGGACTGTTCCGTGGTCTCTATGCCCGCTCCCCACATTACGTTGGCGGCGGTGATGTCGTTCATCCCGTTCATCAGTTCCGTTTCGCCACCTATCTTGTATTCTTCACTTTTGATGATCTCCTCCGCATTGTCCAGGGCTGTCTGCCAATCTCCCGTCGCCAGCGCCACTCTGACCTTGAGAGCACGTGCCACGTTGAGCTTGATATGCGATTTGTTGCCAGCGAGGGAGGATTCCTGGCCTTTGCCGAGATAAACTATCGCCGAATCAAGGTCGTCATTTATCTGCTGGAACACGACTTTCAGGTTTTCACGCTTCTTTCCCACGAAATTCTTGTCCGTAGGCTCCGTATAAACGGGAACTCCCGGGTCCTGCCATCTGTATTTGTCCTGCAGAGCGCTGTATGGAGGCCGTGCGAACCAGTTGACGAGGTTGAAATAGGCCAATCCTCTTATGGCATAGGCGCTTCCGAATACATATGCCCTGTCCGTGGAACTGCCTGTCATGAAATTCTTGGCCGAAAGGACCGTATTGACATTGGAAATCCAAGTGTAATTGGCATACCATACGTCGTAGGAGCGGAACGAATCCGATGTGTAGAAAGACTTTACGTTATAGCAATGGTCGAACCAGAACCATCCGTTTCCCTGGCTCTGCATGATGAAGTCATCGCCCATGCATTCAAGTGCCAGGTTATATGCGGATATGCCGAAGCACTGGTGGGAGTTGCCTCCGGTGGACCATCCGGCGGTCCACATGGTCCTGTAAACACCGTCTATTATGGAGATGGCGCTCCCCGCGTCTTTTATAAGTTCGTCGCCCGAGCCCGAATCGGTCGGAGAGAATTCAAGATCGCAAGATGCGGCACACAAGGCCGCTGAAAGGATTAATATAAACTTTTTCTTCATTTTGCTTTTCCTTAAAAGTTTATGTCAAGGCCAAGGGCAAACACCTTTGAAGGTGAATATGAATAGGATACAGTTCCGGCGAAATTGTACTGCGGATCCATTCCGTCAAGATGGCTGAAAAGCGCTATGTTGTCGGCGGTGAAGAATACGCGAAGAGACTTGATTTGCGCTCTTGACAGCGCCTTGGAAGGTATCGTGTATCCGAGAGTTATGTTCTTTATCGCGAAATAGGACGCGTCGATGAGGTCTTCTCCCACGGAAGCATAGTTCCCTCCTATTTCCACCATAGGCACGTCGGTTATGTCCCCGCTTTTCTGCCAGCGGCGAAGTTTGTTGCGATGCCAGTTGTTACCCGCGTATGTTACGTTCATCGCACTCTGATAAAGTCCGTCGAGAATTTTTCCGCCTACCGAGTAAGTCGTGAGGAACGAAAAGTCGAAGTTCTTGAAAACCACGAAGTTCGATGCGAAACTGCCGCTGAACAGCGCCTGGCGGCTGCCATAGTAGTATTTGCTGAGTGAAGCGAGTCCCACGTTGTCTGTCACGTATTCCGGACAGCGTTCCGTAACCAAGGCGCCGCTTTCATCCACGGCATACTGATAGTAGGCGTAGTAAAGCTGTTTTCCGGTCTCGGGAGATACTCCGGCGGATCTGGACATATAGAATGTGTATATAGGCTTGCCTACTTCTATGACCATGCTTCCGTAGTTGATGACATCCTGTGTGGATGTCAGGGCTTTCACCTTGTTCCTGTTGAGGGAGAACATGGCGGTCGCATCCCAATGGAAGTTGTCTCTTTCCAGCAGGACTCCGCGGAATGTAGCCTCAAGCCCCTGATTCAGCATCGCGCCCACGTTGTCATCGTATCCCGTGAAACCTGAGGATATGGCCAGAGGGTTGTTCAAAAGCATGTCGCGGGTGTATCTGTTGTAATATTCTATGGTAGTGCTAAGTCTTCCTCCGAAAAGAGTGGCCTCTATACCGGTGTTGAGGTTGCCGTTCTTTTCCCACGTTACAAGCCTGTTTTCAAGTGATGTGGCTGTGGCTCCCGGACGGGTCCCGTTAGACCATCCATAGCTGAAAAGGCCTTGCCATGCGTAGTATGAGCCGAGGTTGTCGTTACCTTGGACGCCGTATGAAATCTTGGCGGTAAGGTTGTTGAGCCATGAAGAAGTTCCGGCCATAAAGTCCTCGTTCGACACTCTCCACGAAGCGCCCACGGACCAGAAGTTGCCCCAGCGGTTATCCTTGTAGAAGCGTGACGATCCGTCCGTTCGCCACGAAGCGTCGAAGTAATATTTGTCCGCGTAGCCGTAGTTGGCTCTCGCGAGAACGGATTCGATAGCGTAATTGCTTGAATATGAGTTGTTGCTTAGGGTCGTAACGGCAGAACCGAGTTCATCTATGCCGTCCACTATGCCGCTCTTCGAGCCGCTGGCGTAGTTATAGGTATAGCGGTAGTATTCGTGTCCGGCGAGCAGGTTCAGCGAATGCTCCCCGAAAGTTTTCTGCCAAGTCAGAAGTTCGTTCAGGGTATAGCTCAGTGTTCTGGAATTGGTCTTGGTAACGGAACCTCCCTGGCTTGCCGCGTTACCGTGATATTTGTCGTTCACTCCCGTAGCCCCGTAGTCCGTGAAGTCCGTACCGAAGTTCACGGTAAAGTCAAGTCCATGGAGAGGGGAGTCTTTGCGAGTAGTGCCGAATTTGGCGAATGTTCTGGCAGACAGTGAATTGCGATTATAATACGCTTTGTTGTTATAAAGCTCGGCCTTGGAGTTGAATCCCTGTGCCGTGATACGGTTCGCATAACCGTTGTCTGCTACGGAACCATATTCATATTGGAGGTTCCCGTTCTCGTCGAGGACATTGTTCCCTTCCATATCTTTCAGATAGACAGGATAGACCGGAGCCATGAACTGCGCCGTGTACCACACGTTGGACACCTGTGAGCCGCTGGCATTCTGGAAGTCGGACACTGAATGGGCGAGATTGGCGCTCATGCCGAGTTTGAACCAGTCCGTCGCCTGGACGTCTCCGCTTATTCTTCCCGTAATACGGTCGAAGTCCGTGTTCTGCAGGGTGCCGTTTTCTTTATAATATCCCAGGGAATACAGATAGCTGGTCTTTTCAGTTCCTCCGCTTACGGAAAGTATATGTTCTGTGCGGAAGGCCTTGTTGTTGCTTATCTCATCCATCCAGTTCTCGTCCCATGCCGCTTTCGCGTCGCTCTTTATCTTGCCTGTCTCGGAATCGATGAGCGTGTCCCAAGTGTAGTTCTTGTAAGGATTGTAATATTCAGGATTCTTGAGGCCTCCTATGGTCTCCGCGAGATGAGATGCTGCATAGGCGGCGGCGCTTTCGTCATCCATTCCTTTGGACTCCGAATAGCGTGCCGAGTTGAAAAGGGCTTCGTAGGTGAGTTCTATATAGTCCGACATTCCCACCAGATCATAGCGCGGAAGTGCGCGGGAAGCTATGCCGAAGTTACCTTTATAGTTGATGTTCACCCTGTCTGAACTTCCTTTCTTGGTGGTTATGACTATGACGCCGTTGGCACCTCTTGCTCCGTAAAGCGCTCCTGCGGAAGCGTCCTTAAGCACGGTCATGGTCTCTATGTCGGCAGGGTTGATGGAACTGATGGCTCCGTCATAAGGCACGCCGTCCACTACATAAAGAGGTGAAGATGAGGCGTTTACCGAGCCCACGCCGCGCACCATTATGCTCGCTCCTTCTCCCGGCTGTCCGCCTCCGGAAGTTACCTGCACTCCGGCCACGGTTCCTTCAAAGGATTTGGTGAGGTTGCCCACGGGCCTTTTCTCAAGGTCGTTGCCTTTCACCACGCTTGCGGAACCGGTGAACGACTCTTTCTTGGCGGTACCATAGGCCACCACCATCACGTCGTCGAGCACCAGCGCTTCTTCCTGAAGCACGAAATCTATGGAACTCCTTCCTTCGACGCTCAGCTGCAATTCTTCGTAGCCGAGATTTATCGCCGTAATTACGGCATCCACAGGCACATTGTCAAGTTTATATTGGCCGTCAAAGTCGGATACGGCTCTGTTGGTGGTCCCGTTTACGAATACGCCGGCGCCTATGACGGGCAGCCCCTCCTTGTCGACGACTTTTCCCGTAACGGTTATCGTCTGTTGCGCCAATGCCGCGGAAGCGGTCATCAGAAGCGTCAGAACGGCAGTATATAAAGATTTGATATTCATTTTCTAAAATTTATCTCCGATAATGGGGGTGTACGTGTCTATAAGTATTGGCGTGTAGAATTCGATGCGCCCTTCAGGTGCTGAAGCGCCCTTGGTGGATGTCTTCGAATTCGAAGCCGCAGTGGTGGCTACTGCGAAGCGCGTGGCCGTGGAGCCGCTGCGTTCAGTGAACGTGGCGAGCAGTATATAGTCCGTCCCCGCTTCAAGCGACGACCCGTCAGAGCCGAACGAGAGGGCCGATTTGCCTGTCGTGTTGATGATGTCTATGTTGGCCTGCGGCAGGTCAGTCCCCTTGGCGGCCACTATCTCCGCCGCCTTGTCCGTGGAGGTGCCGCTGAGTTCGGAAAGTGGGCAGAAGTAGTATCTGAGGCCTTTCAGCTGAAGGTTGAGGTCTCCTTCAGAAGCGGTGTATGCGAGGCTGAACACTCCCGTAAGCGAAGATGCGTCGTCTTCCGTCGTCCCGAGCGTTATCTGAACCCAGTCGTAATAGGACTCGGACGCTTTTGTAGGCAGGGAATTCACCGTAAAGGTGGTGTCATTGGCGGAATTGACGGCCAATGCTCCCAGGGTGTATGACGTGGATGCGTTCAGAATGAATCTCGTCGAAAATCCTTTCTCTGAATTGACGCTGGAGAGTGACTTGGCATCGTCCAGCTGCGAGCCCTTGGCCAGAACATATTTGCGGAACAGCTGAGGGTCGTTGTTGAAATACAGATTGTACGATCTGGTGGAGGTCATAAGGTATTTGATCTCGGTTATGTCCTGTCCCTTCCAGCGGACCCACATGCTGTTCGATGCGTTATATATACCTGTAGTATAGTGATATAGCGCCTGTATGAACCATGGTTCCCCTTCCACGTCGGGGATGGGTGCGGTGTCCTCGGCCAATGTCTTGGTCTCGAACTTGTACAGCGGGGTTGTGGCCTGACCGGATGTGTTCACTCCGAAGGCCACGATGTAGTAGCTCATCTCAGGATAAAGCGGGTATTCCGTGAAACTTGCCGTTCCGGTATAGGAGTATTGCTGAATTCCTGAAGATATGCTCATTCCTGCGGATTCAATGGCTGCAAGAAGTGAAGAGAGATAATAGTCTCTGACCTGTGTGTCGGTACGTTTCTCGAAATATGATACAGGGACTCCGAAATACAGATACCTTACATCCGCTACTGCGAAGACGTTGAATTTGGAATAATCAGACCCCGTCTCCACATGTGAAAGGATAATCTGAGGGATATCTTCTGATTCTGAACGTGTTGTGAAGTCCAATTTCGCGGTTTCGGATTCTTTCACGAATTCATCGTCTGAGAGCGCCTTAATCTCGAAAGTGTATTGTGTCTCCGCTTCGAACCCCCCGAGTTCCACGGAGCAGCTTTCCGTTTTTCCGCTGATGGAACCCACCTTGTATTCGTATTCGTCAGCTCCATAGACCGAGTTCCACTGGATAATGGTCTTGGACATATAGGATGCGACCAGAACAGGCTGCGGTGTGGACAAGGTGCTGTAATCTTCTGTAACTACGCGCAGAGTAACGAATTTGGACGCCGTATGGTTTCCGTTTGTCCCTGCATTGGCGCGCACTGCCAATGTATATGACTGATTGGGAGACAGATTGTCGAAAACCAATTTGTTTTCTTCCGTTTCCGTTTCTTCTCCCGCATTGAACACGTAGGTGTAGGAGCCTGCATCTGTAACATCTTTCCATGAAGCCTTGAAGGAAGTGCAGCTGATGTCGCTGATGACGACCTTCGGCTCCTGAAGCGCCGTGCTCAGATCTTTGTCAGCATCCTCCACGCAAGCAGTTATGGCGGCCGCCGCTACGAAAACGGCAGCTGTTGATTTGATTATATTTTTCATTTACTGACCGTTATTTCGAATTTTTTATAAAGTGCGTTGCCGTCGGAAACGGTTACCGTGGCTTTTCCGGTTTTTAGCGCCGTGAGCGAGAGAGTGTTATCTTCGAGTCCCGCTTCTATGACGGTCTCATCGGACACGCTGTATGAGATGACCTGCATGGAAGGGAAGTAGGCGGTAAGATCCACCGCCACGCTTTCTCCGACTTTGAGGTCCCTGTCAGGCATGTCGGAGAGAAAGTTCATGTAGTTCAAAAGGTTGAAGGTGTCGAGCATTCCTACTCCCATGTTGCCTATATATGCGCTGCTCAGCGATGACTCGAATGGTCTTGCCGAACTTAGCAGAGCCGCACGGAGCTTGTCCGGCGTAAGTCCCTGTCTCTTGTCTTTACCGTAATAGTAGGACACTGCCAGGGCGCATGCTCCGCTCACGTGAGGGCAAGCCATGGAAGTTCCCTGTGCATATCCGTATGTGCTTTCTCCGTCAGGGCCTACCATGGTGCTGTAGATTCCTCCGTGGGTGCTGTCCACGTAGGTGTCTCCTCCCGGAGCGGATATGTCAATCCACGATCCGTAATTGGTATATATGGCGGCATCTCCTGTGTAAGAATATGATGCCACGCTGATTACGCTTTTGTCTGCGGCAGGGTAGGAGTCATAGCTTACGGCTTCGTTTCCTGCGGCGAAGATGATTATGCCGCCTTTCATCGGCCCCGTCTGCTCCCCGTTTTCATCTACTCCGGCGTATTTGATGAAATAGTCCATGGCACGTCTCAGCGCTCCGTATGAACCTCTTGTCCATTTGTTCCAGCTGAGTTTGCTGTCATAGCCCCAGCTGTTCTGGCAGATCACCGCGCCGTTGTCCGCGGCATATTTCATGGCACGTACCGTACCGGCGAGTCCTGCTCCGGAATCTCCGCTGTCGCTGCCTCCAAGACACTGGAGAGTCATTATTTTTACTCCGTCGCCTTTTCCGGAACCTCCGGCTATGCCGTTGACGCCTATCCCGTTATTGTTCACCGCAGCTATGGTCCCGGCCACGTGAGTTCCGTGTGAAAGGGATGATGAGGTAACTATGGTGCCGTTATCGTTGTTATAGTTGTATCCATAGACGTCGTCTATGTAGCCGTTGTTGTCGTCATCTATCCCGTTGCCCGGAATCTCGCCGGTGTTTATCCACATATTGGCCGCAAGGTCCTCGTGATCGTATTTGACTCCCTGGTCTATGACGGCGACTATCACGTCAGGGTTGCCGGTTTCAAAGGCCCACGCAGCCCATACGTCCGCATCGGCGCCCGTAAGGCTCGTCCGTCCGAAAACCGCCCCGGGGTTATTATAATGCCACTGCATCTGGCGGACCTCCTCGCTTTCGTTGAAAGGGAATGAGGCGTTCCGTGTTACCTGTCCTCCTTTAGTGGAGGCTGTCTTCCACGGAGTTACGGCGTAGGAGAAAGAATTGCTCTTTTCCGCGGTCGTTATCTGCAGGGGGTATTCGATGCACTCGACGCTGCTGCACCGTTTCAGCTTTTTGACCATTTCAGCGGTCTCTATGGATTTGTCGAAATTCGCTATATACCAGCGGTCAAGCCCTTCTTCCCGTGTGCGGGCTTCGAATTTTCCACATTCAGGGAAGAGCCGCTGAAGTCTGAAGTGTCCTTCGCCTCCTATGACTTCCGCTATCTCATCGGTACCGGATGCCGCTCCCTGTGCGCTTCCGACGGATTTGGTGTTAGAGGCCTTCACCTGTATCAGGAGCTCTCCCTTTACGAAGCTGCCGCTGCCTTCATTAATGATGATGGGCCCTCCATTTTCGGCCTCTTCTTCCGCTGCTTCTTGTTTAGAACAGGCTACCGTCACGGCAAGCGCTGCCAGAATGAGCAGGTTAAGATTTTTCAACTTCATAAATATCAATAAGTAAATTCAATATATGTCACTTCTGTGGTAAGTCCTCCGTTTGTGGTGCTGTCGCTGTATCCTACGGCGAAGGCTACGTATTGCACCCCTCTGCTCAGTTCTTCCGATTCGAGGTCTATCTGATACGTTCCGCTGTGTATCACCAGCTGATTGTACTGTGATACCGTGGAGATGTAAAGATGAGCCGCGTCGTCGGGATTGGTGAATTCTTCCCATGCGTCCTTGCTTAGGACATCGCACACATATCCGTCAGATGTGTCTGTCGTTATGGTAACGAAATCACCCTTCTGATTGATCCGGAGATTCATTTTGGACTGCGGAGCCGAAAGTGTTTTGAATGACGCCTTGTCTATGTTCCCGCTATAAGTCGCCGCGCCCGTTTTCTCATCGAAACTGAGGTCGAAAGCGGTTACGTAGTAGTCTGTCCTGTCAAATAATGAAGGCCGATTGTCCAAATTATCGGTATCCACCGGCCCTTTGCTGAGAAATGAGCTGAGTGTCGTGCCGGGATATGCGGCGACCATTTCTTTTATCTGTTTTATTCTGGTCTCTATGTATGAGGTCGGCGTCAAGGCGTCGAAGTCGGCCTTTCTTACCACGTCATACAGATAAGTTTTGGCCGCATCTACCGGGGTTACTCTGAATCTTGCCGTAGTGGTGCCTATGTCGCTGACCAGAATCTCATAGTTGCTGTAAATCGGTTTCTCCTCCTTTTCGCGGCTTTGGCTTATTATGATTTTGAGAGGCTTTACTCCGCGGCATGTCATGGTGAGAGTAGCTTCTCTGTCTTCTTCGGTGTCATTGGCCTGCGCGGTATAGGAAAAAGTGGAGTTGAATACTTTTCCTATCTTGATCCATGGAGAATCCGAACTGACTTCCGCCACGTTCCCTTCTTTTGGGCCTGATATGCTGTAGTCGATGTTGAATGTACCTCCGTCCTTATTTATGGTGATCAGTCTTTTCTCTACAGAGAATGTGGATGTAATCTCCTCTTCTTCAGAGACTTCTTTCTTGCAGGAAACCATCACGGCTGTCGCAGATAATGCAAGAATCAAAGGAAAAACACGATAAAGTTTCATATATGGTTTTGTGTGCTCTAATTACCGTCGTAGTGGAACAGAAGGTATGATATTCCGGTGGTCGTCTTTTCAAGAGAACTGTCGTAGCCGAAGACGAGAAGGACGTAATCTCCCTCGTCCGTAAGTCCTGTCGTTACTGTCTGTTCTCCCGTGTAAACGTAAGAAGGAGTATAGTCCTCCATATAAGCCTCCACGCAGGCTTCAGGGGTCATGTATGTCTCCCATAATGACGCACCCGTAAGGATTATGTAATACTCCGAAAATTTGTCGCGTGGCGTAACTTTCAAAGCGGACTTGTCTGTGCTCAGCGTAATCGCGAAATCGTCCGACGACGGCGTTATGTCCTTGGTTTTAAAAGAAAAAGTCTCATAATTCTCGGCATATTCGCCTGAAAGGGACATTCCGAATGCGATGAGCACGAATTCGGTGTTCGGGGTGAAGCCTTTATATGTCTGTGCGCGGTAGCCTTTGTACAGGTAACCGCTGAGAGAGTAGGTGGTCCCGTACTTTTCGGCGTATTCCTTGGCCGCCGCCTTTATTTTCTCCACTCTGTCCGCCACGAATGCCGAAGCGTTTTCAAAAGAGTTATAGTCTTCCGCCTTAACGATGCAGTAATAGTAATAAGAATCGGCGTTCGGGGCTATGGTTATCAAGGCTGAAGTTTCCTTTATGTCTTCCACGTCCAGGGAAAGCGTCATATTCGAATTTACCTTGTAATCCGGATTTGCTTTCTGGAGCACCGACACGCTTACGCTTTTCGCTCCTTTTAGGCTAAGTGTGATCTTCCCGGTGCGGTCATCGGCTGTCCGGTTGGCTGCACAGGTGAATGTTATCGTCTTGGTTTCGCCTTCAGAAGTCTCCGTGGATTTGGTCGTTTTTACACTGAGCCAATCCACATCCGCTTCGGCTATGGCTTCCTTGTCGAGAGCCGCGCCCGAAACACGATAACTTATCTCCAAATCCTGCCCTTCGGCTTCTGCCGAGATAACTTTCTTGTTTTCAAGAATTATGGTGTATTTGGAGTCGTTTTCTCCTTCCGAAGGAGAATCTTTTTTACAAGCGGAAATTGTGGCCGCGGAAAGAACCGCAGCCACAATCGCCATAAAGTAATTTTTAATGAAATTCCTGTTCATTCAGAATTGATTAGTCAACCACGAAAGTTACCTCGAAACTCTTCACTTTCAGATATTTAACCCAATCTGTGGTCTTGACGTTGAACCAAGTCTTGGTTTCGTCATCGTTGAGAACCGTATTGGTGTAAAATTCATCTTCGCCCTCAACATAAGTAACTGAAGGATCTGCCCAAGATGTTCCGTTCGATGAAAGCTGTATGCGGCAATTTGAGTAATAGGAAGCATTGTTATATTGGTCCGCGACAAGAACAAGTTTTGAAATGGCTCCTATGGCCGATGTGCACTTGATTTCTGATTGTTTGCTATATGACTGAGTAGAGACCGTGAAACACTCATCCGTGGCAGTCGCATAGTTGATGTAGGTGAATGTGACAGGGACTTCGAAGGTCTTTCCGTCAGCGGATGCGGCATTGAAGGTCGCCGTCAGCGGAATATATTCATCTGTCGCATCAGCTCCGTCAAGAGCGGTGTCAATGGCTTTCTTTACATCGGCGGCAGTTACGCTGAGGGTGTATTCTACAGCTGTTGCGCTCATCTGAGAAACTGTAATTTCAGTTGTGGACTCTGCGAATCCGGTGGCTTTTACCGTTACGATACCGGTTCTCTTCGCTCCGGTGTTTTCCTCCACGGTGACATTTATTTTGCCTTCGGCATAAGTTGCGCTGAGCCATGATGCTGCATCTTCAGCGACGCTCACTGTAGGGTCGCCCGTCGCCGCTTTGACTGTGCAGTCTACGCTTGTGGTCCCGGCATCTTTTGCCACTTTGAGAGAAGTTTCGCTCAGAACGATTTCAGGAGCAGGATTTATCACGATGCATCCGAGATAAGGGATGCAGTATTTTTCGGCGTCGGAGAAGTTATCGACAGTAAGAACCAGAGAGCCGGTCTCGCTTTCTTCCGTGGTGTAGAAGAAATAGTTCTCTCCATCCGTGCTTGAAGCGTCACCAGTGACCGTAACCTTTCCGAGTTCCACTGTTTCAGACCCCTTGACCACGCTGACTGTGAAATCGGCCGTGACATCAGCGGTGTTGATGCCGAGATTCATCTTCACGGCCTTCATTCCGCTGAAATACGCCTCAGATGCAAGAACCAGTTTCTTTACTTTCTGTGTGGCAAGCTTCTGTTTGTAGTTGCCGTATGAGCCGATATAGCTGCCGGCAGCATCTTTCTCTCCGTTAGGGAAGGTCAGGCTGAAATTCATCTTGTCTTTTCCGTCACCCCACTCTTTGCTGTCGGACGTAATACACTGGCTGTATGAGAACTTGCTCATGCTCCATGATTCACCTTCTGCGATTGTTACATCCAGATTGTCGGTCTTGTCAGCATCCTTGAAATGCACTGTAGGCGCAGCGATGTGTCCGACTTTTATGTCCAGTCCTTGACGGGTCTCGAATGTAAGAATGGCTCTGGTTGTATTTACAATGATGTCCACATCATAAGTTCCCGGCTTGGCTGCGAACCATGCGATATAATCTTTGATCGCCGTCTTGCCATCGCCCTTGAGAGTGATCGTATTCTTCTTGGTATATGGCTTGAGTTCATATTCGCCGACTTCCTTGGTGACATCGATATAGAATCGTCCGGCAAGTACCTGGTCTTCGCCTACAGCCTTGATGCTTACGGATTTGACGATGCAGTCTTCATATTCTGCCGGCACATCGGCGAAGTCAATCTTACCATATCCGAAAAGATGAGCGAACTCCACGGTCTCGTTCTCGTTGGTGGAATTATATTCCTTTCCGGTCGACCAGACATATTTAGCACTCTCGTTGAATTTGATGGTGGCAGGCTTGAGAACCATCACATTGGCCTTAGGTGCCCATGAAGTCTGAGTGGCGGCGCTCTGGTCGTCAGGAAGGGTTACTATCCAGTTGGTTAGCAGATCTCCGTCTTTATCTTCCGTGGTAAGATAATATGTATAGAGAGCGTCGCTCGGGAACACGCCATAGAGGCAGTATTCGTCGGCTTTGTTGGCCTCTGTGATGCTATAGAGGGTGCCGTTGAAAGCGGGAACTTCTGCTGTGGCGTCAGCGATCTTGAAAGTCGAGTAGTAATATTTAGCCGGATATTGGTCTGTGTTCGCCACAGGTATGGCCCTTGTAGGGTTGTCTGTTTTCGCAATGGCGGCATAGAACTTGTCATCCTTGGTGAAGGTGATATGGTCTTTCCCGTCAAATGCCGCCTTGGTGGCGCCGTTATCGACCTTGAGAGTGACGTTTATGTTTTCTGAAGCGCCTGTCTTCTCAGGTGCGACCTCACTTTTTGAACAGCCTGCCAATGCTACGAGCGCGGCTGCGATATATGTTAATTTTTTCATATTCTTGATAACAAAATGTAAGTGTTTGTCCATCAGTTAATCGATGATTACCATTCAGTATAAGGGTTATTGTCGGTTATGATTATGCCGCCTTTCTCACCATATCTGCTCAGGAAGTCCACGACGATGTATTGTGCGGCTTTCTTGCTGTCGCTGTTGCGGACGGCGTTGATAACTATATATTCTGCACCGGCATCTTCGGCAGGAATGCTTACATGGAGCTTCTGCTTCTCGGTGTCGAGCTTATACTCGTAACCTTTGCTTTCGACATAGACATAAGTGGTCTCGTCCGCTCCGGTGATGGTGTAGTCGAATTCGACCACGTCTCCTGCGAATCCGTAATTGGCCTCGGTGGTGGCTTTGATGGCGAATATGTTATCCTTTGCCACAGTGAATTTGACGTCACCTATGGTGAACACGTATTCTTCGGCGGTCTCTTCCAATTTGACCTCTATCTCCTTGGTGTCGATGCTTACTTCTGACCATGAGACGCCTTCGTTATAGGACACGTTCCATTTGCCGTTTTCGAATTTGAATTCAGGTGCGGCATCGCTGACGCGCACGCCCGCCCCGTTATTCTTAAGAATCTCTCCGTTGACTGTCCAGTAAAGCACGCCGTCCACTTCCTTGATGCCCACGATGGAGTCCTTGTATATCTTGCCGGTGGTGCCGTCAGAGAAGGTTACGGTATAAAAGCCTGAATTGTCGTACACCAGTGAGGTGACGGTTATGGCCTTGGCGTATGCCGAAAGCAACTTCTCGATGGAAGTCACGTTGGCGTTGACCTTGCTCTCAAGAGCGGCGACCTTGTCTTCAAGAACCTCTACTCTGTCTTCAAGATCCTTGGTGCATGAGCAGCAGAGCGTAGCCGCTGCCACAGCAATCATGAATAATGTTTTTTTCATATTGATGTAATATTGGTAATACTGGATAACTTCTATTTTAAAAACTTCCTGCCGCGTCAGAACGACAGCACAGGATGGCAGACAATAGGATCGTTAAGATAATCCACGAACGGGTAAAGTTCTCCGTTATCTGACAACCAGAATATTATGCACATCGAGTCCTCCCCTCTTGTATAGAGGCTTGAGGTCATAAGTTCACACCCTTTCTGATAACCTCTGTCGCGGCCATACTTGAGATTATGCTTCATCTCGTCAGGGACCAATTCCCAATAGGAATTCAGTTTCTCGACAGGATTGAAGCCTATCTTGGTCAGTCCGGGGTAATATTCATCTATCCGATATAAATCCACGCTTCCAAGTTTGGCTTCCGAGAGAAGTGCTGACACTTCGTCTCCGCAGAGATTGGCCACGAGATCCCATATCTGACCGCTGCTTGGAATGTACCAGCCGGAGGTGCCGTCCGGGGTTGCCGGAACGAAATCCGTATGCACCCAGTCGAAGGCAGGGACCTGTTGTATCTTAGATGTCCCTTTAGGGAAAGATTTCAGGATGGCCTTGTTCCACGCATATCCCCAGATGTCATTATAACAGGTTTCCGAGTTCCTGTGCGGATCTATGCTCACGTTGGAAATGTCCGCAAGCGAGTAACAGGTAAGAGAATCCGTTCTGTGGTCTTCGTCAGGGTCCGGGTCTATAGGTGCGAACGCGGCCTTGAGACTGAACACCAGTCCGTGCGTGAATCCGAGGTCCTTTTCTTCGTCGGAGATCCTGTCCGGATTGGTCTGGAACACTATCCCTATCACGGTCTTGTCCGGATCCGGGGCAGGCTTGTCAAGACCTGTAAGCCATTTGGCTCCCGTGCCGTCTTCGTTGATGGAGATGAGACCTCCGTCGCTCCACGTGCCGTCAGAGTAGTAGTAGTCGCCTATTTTCGGCTCCGTGCTCGGACGTGCGCTCTGCTGAACGGAAAAGGTTATGGTGTCGGTAAGCTCACCTTCGCTTCCGTTCTCTATCTTGGCCACAAGTTTGGCCGTGCCTGAATTGATGGTGGAGGCATAAGCTGAGACGCTATTCCCGCTTATGACTATAGGGTCGCAGCTTATCGCGTCCCCTTCGGCGATTTCCCACGTTACTGTCTTATAGCTGACGTTTTCCGGAATTATTACGGCATCTACTTTAACCTTCTCGTTTACGGAGATTTTCTTTTCGCTCATATCTATGCCGTCTATGCAGAGACTGAGTGAAGTGGCTTTTATGGCGGAAACATTCACCGTGCATCTGGCCTCTTTCTCCTGACATGTGGCGGTGATGACGGTCTGACCTTCCGCGATGCCCGTGATGACGCCTTCGCTTACTGTAGCTATGGTTTCATCTTCTGATTTCCAGCTGATTCTTGGGCTTGTGGCGTTTTCCGGGAGAATGGTCGCGCTGAGGTTTTCACTGTCGCCTATCTTCAGTTCAAGCGTGCTCTTGTCCAGCTGAATGCCTTCCACGCCTATAGGAGAAACGCTTACAACGCATTTGACGGGTGCGTCAAGGTCGTCATGGAAAGCATAGATGGTGGTGCTGCCGAGACTCTGAGCCTTAAGCGTGAGTATTACGGCATTTTCGGAAACGGTTTTGGCTTCGATGGATACGACATCTTCGTCGGCTACTTCTACGGTTACCTCACCGGAGCGCTCTATAGGAATGACTTTAAGTTCAAGTTCTGACGTTCCCTGAACCGGGATGGACAACTCGCTCTGTGCAAATGCCACTTCGACAGGCTGTCTCTCTCCCTTTCCGGCTTCTTCCTTCTTGACATCGTCATCACAGCCTGAAAGACAGACAGAAAGGCCAAGCACTGCCCCCCCTATGAGGATTTTTCTGAAATTCATACACTTTACTACTAACTGTTAAATGTGCGTGTTCTCTTAGAGCACAATGGACAAAGTTAAATTTTATTTCTTACAAAAACAACGTGTGTGCATATAAATAGGTATATTTGTATAAAGATTTGACACTTGTGCCATTTTCCCGAGACGGCGTGCCGGAAGTTTTGCAAGTTTGAGTTTTTACAAGTACATTTGTGGAGGTGTCGGTATGCGGAATTGGCATACCTGCGAAATGAATTATGTATAAGAGAGTTCTTTTAAAATTGAGCGGCGAGAGTCTCGGCGGTCCTTCAGGAAAGGGGCTTGACGAGAAGAGTATCGCCCTATACGCGGACCAGGTGGTTCAGGCCGTGCAATCCGGATGTCAAGTGGCCATAGTCAACGGCGGAGGTAACATTTTCCGCGGGCTTCAGGGCACGGGCAAGGGCTTTGACCGTGTGGACGGAGATAAGATGGGTATGCTCGCCACCGTCATCAATTCCATGGCTTTATGCCAATTCATCCGCGAGCGCGGCGTAAAGGCGGAGGTCTTTACGGCCACTCCCATGGAGCCCATTGCCAGATATTATGTCCGTGACGCCGCCCTTCGTCTTATGGAAGAGGGTGGAGTGGCTCTTATAGCCGGCGGAACGGGTAACCCTTTCTTCACTACGGACAGCGGTGCCGCACTTCGCGCTCTTGAACTGGGTGCGGATGCTCTTCTCAAAGGTACTCGCGTGGACGGAGTCTATACAGCCGATCCGGAGAAGGACCCTGCGGCCGTCAAATACGATACCCTGACTTTCAGCAAGGCACTTTCCGACCACCTCAAGGTGATGGACGCCACTGCATTCGCCCTGTGCGAACAGGGGAACATCCCCATAGTGGTGTTCGACATTAATGTGCCGGGGGCTCTCGGAAGACTGCTTTCCGGAGAGAAGACGGGAACAATAGTACACGCATAACCAATTTACAGATAGATATGTTGACAGAAAACGCAAAACAGATCGTCTCCGCTGCCGGCACCAAGATGATGGACGCCGTGAATTTTCTTGAGGAGAGCCTTAAGAATTACAGGGTGGGCAAGGCCAATACACAAGTGTTCAATAAAGTGCTCGTAAACTACTATGGAACACCCACCCCTGTTCCGCAGGTGGCTTCGGTTACGGCCCCGGACGCCAAGACCCTCGCCATACAGCCTTGGGAACGTTCTCTTATCCCGGCCATAGAAAAGGCCATCATTGATGCCAATATAGGCCTGACTCCTTCAAATAACGGAGAGACCATCCGCTGCACTGTTCCGGCACTTACCGAAGAGAGGCGTAAGGAACTCTGCAAGAATGCCAAATCTGAAGGTGAGAATGCCAAGATAGTGATTCGTAATGTCCGCCGCGACGCAGTGGACGCACTTAAGAAGGCCGTGAAGAACGACGGCCTCAGTGAAGATGCGCAGAAGGAAGGCGAAGAGGAGGTTCAGAAGCTCACCGACAAGCGGGTGAAGGAAGTGGAGGAACTCGTATCCGCCAAGGAGAAGGACATCCTCGCCGTATAGAAAGTTTTTGTTAATTCAGAATATTTATTTATCTTTGCGACCCCTTTGAAAGGAGGGATCGCAATTTTTATTAAAGTATTAATCATTAAAGTATCAAGACAATGGACACACTTAGCTACAAAACAGTTTCCTTGAACAAGGCTACTGTGGACAAGAAGTGGTTGGTCATTGACGCGACTGATCTCGCACTTGGTCGTCTCGCTTCGAGAGTGGCTCTCGTTCTTCGCGGTAAGAACAAGCCGGGCTTCACTCCTAATGTTGACTGCGGTGATAATGTCATCGTAATCAATGCGGAGAAAGTGGCTCTCAAAGGCAAGAAGATGACCAATCGTGTGTATGTGCGCTACACCGGATATCCGGGAGGCCAGCGTTTCTGCACACCGGCAGACATCCTCGCCAAGAAACCGACAGAACTCGTTAGGAGAGCAGTGAAGGGTATGCTTCCTAAGACGCGTCTTGGAGACCAGATACTCGGTAACCTCTACATCTATGCAGGTCCTGAGCATCCTCACCAGGCACAAAACCCTAAAGTAATTAAGTTGAACGAAATTTAAACAGAGCAAATGGAACAGACACACGCCCTTGGAAGACGTAAGACAGCTGTAGCTCGCGTTTATCTCTCAGCTGGCGCAGGCAACGTGACGGTTAACGACCGCCCTCTTGAAGACTATTTTAAAGAGGAGTCTCTTCGTTACATCGTTCTTCAGGCCTTCAGCGTAACTGAGACCCTCGGTAAGTTTGACACTAAGGTCACCATCTTCGGAGGCGGCACCAAAGGTCAGGCAGAAGCCGTTCGCCTCGGTATCGCTCGCGCCCTCTGCGAGCTTGATAAGGAAGCTTATCGTTCTGCACTTAAGGCCGCCGGCCTTCTCACCCGCGACTCTCGTGAGGTTGAGCGTAAGAAACCTGGTCAGCCAGGCGCACGCAGACGCTTCCAGTTCAGTAAACGTTAGTTATTATTACTGTTTTATCGCACAGATGCGGTTTTGTAAACCGTCCCCACAGTGGAGGTTGCCGCACTGCGGAAAATCTTCGAGATTGGCCCAGGGCCACTACCCGGGGATTGAAGTAAAGAGAAAATTAAATTAAAGACATTATGTCAAGAACAAATTTCCAAGAATTGCTTGATGCAGGCGCACACTTCGGACATCTTGCCCGTAAGTGGAACCCTAAAATGGCACCATACATCTTCGACCAGCAGAAGGGTATCCATATCATTGACCTGCACAAGACAGTCGTTAAAATCGACGAAGCTGCCGAAGCGATGAAGGATCTGGCCAAATCGGGCCGCAAGATTCTCTTCGTGGCCACCAAGAAACAGGCCAAGGAGGTCATCGCGGAGAAAGCCGCTTCAGTAGGCATGCCGTACATCACCGAGCGTTGGGCCGGTGGTATGCTTACCAACTTCCCTACCATCCGCAAGGCCATCAAGAAGATGGCTACCATCGACAAGATGAAGGAGGATGGAACATACGAGAAACTCGCGAAGCGCGAGCGCCTTCAGGTTGACCGCCAGAGAGCTAAACTCGAGAAGAACCTCGGCTCCATCAGAGATATGAGCCGTCTTCCGTCAGCGCTCTTCATAGTGGACATACAGAAGGAGGCTAACGCCGTTAAAGAGGCTAACCGTTTGAATATTCCGGTTTTCGCAATGGTTGATACATGTTGCGATCCCAGCCCTATTGATTATGTGATTCCGGCTAACGATGATGCCACCAAGAGCATAGAGTGCATACTCAACGCACTTTGCGGCGCCATCCAGGAAGGTCTCAACGAGCGTAAACTCGAGAAGGAAAAGGAAGCTGAAACAGAAGCCAAGGAAGTGGCAGGCAAGCCTGCGGAGCGCAAGCTCCGTTCCCGCAAGGGAGCCAAGGCAGAAGAGGCTGAGGCCCCTGTAGAGGCAGAAACTCCTGCAGCAGCAGAATAATCCATTTGTTTAACTGTTAGATATATACACCATTATGGCAATTACAGCAGCAGACGTAATGAAGTTGCGCAAGATGACTTCAGCAGGTATGATGGATTGCAAGAAAGCCCTCGAAGAAGCTGAAGGCGACTTCAACAAGGCTATTGGCATAATCCGTGAGAAAGGTAAGCTTGTGGCAGCCAAGAGAGCTGACCGCGAGACTTCCGAGGGTGCCGTCAAATCGCGCATCGCTGACGGAAAGGCTATTCTTGTATGTCTTGGTTGCGAGACGGACTTCGTATCCCGTAACGCGGATTTCCAGAACCTTGCAGAGGCTATCGCAGACGTGGCTATCGCCAACACTCCTGCAGATATTGAAGGCCTTAAGGCTTGTAAGATGGCCGATGGCTACACTGTAGAGGAAGCAGTTGAGGCTCAGACCGGCAAGACCGGTGAGAAGCACGTGCTTTGCTACTATGCCATCGTAGAAGCTCCTTATGTGGCCGCTTATGTGCATACTCTTAACGGTAAACTCGGCGCTTTGGTCGGCTTCAACAAGGAGATTGACTCCGAGCTTGCAAAGGGTATCGTAATGCAGGTGGCTTCCATGAATCCGGTAGCCATCAGCGCGGCGGACTGCCCTAAGGAGGTGGTTGATAACGAGCTTACGGTAGCGGTTCAGAAGACACGCGAGGAGATGGTTCTCAAAGCTGTCGAGGCTGCACTCAAGAAGGCCGGCATCAACCCTGCACACGTGGACAGCGAAGATCATATCGAGTCTAACACCGCCAAGGGTTGGCTTACTCCTGAACAGGCAGAGCAGGCTCGTGAGATC
Organism: Coprococcus eutactus; assembly: GCA_963615835.1. Classification (GTDB taxonomy): domain Bacteria; phylum Bacteroidota; class Bacteroidia; order Bacteroidales; family UBA932; genus Cryptobacteroides. The sequence continues at coordinate 64,227 of CAVEIF010000001.1, forward strand.
ATCAAGACCGTGTCAGCGGAGAAATCAGCTAACCTTAACGAGCAGATGATACAGAACATCGCTAACGGACGTCTTCAGAAGTTCTTCAAAGAGCAGACTCTCGAGGAGCAGGAGTATCAGATGAGCGATGATCACATCAGCGTAAAAGATGCTCTCGCTAAGGCGGACAAAGAGGCTAAGATAGTCGCTTTCAAGCGTTTCTCTCTTTCAGACTAAACTCTACGAGTAGATATGCATAAGAGACTGGACAAAGATACTTGTCCGGTCTCTTTGTTTTACTCCTCTATTTTACTAACTTCACCGCCGGCGACCTCACTTTCGTGGCGCGAAGCGGCCGAGGGGATTTGGAGGGCGCTTTCATAGAAGAAGGAAAGACAGAAGATGAATCTGAAGTCATTGGCCAAGGATACGGCCATATATGGGCTGAGCAGCATCGTGGGTAGATTTTTGAACTATCTGCTTGTTCCGCTTTATACCTATAAGATAGCTGCCGGAAGCGGGGGTTATGGGATGGTTACGAACCTTTATGCTTATTCGGCCCTGCTTTTGTGTCTTCTGACTTTCGGGATGGAGACCACGTTTTTCCGTTTCAGTGCCAAGGATGGAGAGAATCCACGTATGGTTTATTCCACGGCTCTTCGGTTGGTAAGCGGAGTGTCTGCTGTTTTCCTGGCGCTGGTGCTGTGCTTTCTTCCGCAGATAAGTTCTGCGATGGGCTATCCGGAGCACCCGGAGTATATAGCATGTTTTGCCCTCATCGCTGTGATGGACGCCGTGCAGGCCATTATGTTCAGCCGGCTCAGGCAGTCGCACCGCCCCATGAAGTTCATGGCTCTGAAGATGACATTCATCGTCCTGAACATAGTTCTAAACCTGTTCATTTTCCTCGTAATGCCTTCCATCGGCGCCTTGCAGGGTCTTTATCACAGGCTCGATGACGGCGTCGGCCTTATTTTTCTTGCCAATCTTCTTTGTACATTTATCGTCGGACTGCTTTTCATCCCCGAATTCAAGAATATCGCCTACGGCTTCGACCCCACGCTTGCCCGCAGGATGCTGAAGTATTCATTCCCCTTACTGCTGCTTTCTCTGGTAGGTATTCTTAATCAGGTGGCTGACAAGATCTTGTTTCCTTATCTGCTCCCCGGTCACGATGGACAGGTGCAGCTCGGCATATATGGCGCCTGCGTTAAACTGGCCATGATTATGGCGCTTTTTACCCAGGCCTTCCGCTACGCCTACGAACCTCTGGTGTTTAACGCCCGCAGCGACGCGGACAAGACGGAAAGTCTCTCTGAGGGCACCGGATATTTCATCATCTTCTCTCTTTTTGCTTGGCTTGCGGTGATGTTTTATATGCCAATCCTGCGCTATTTCATACAGCCGGGATATTGGGAGGGACTGAAGGTGGTGCCGGTGGTGATGATGGCGGAGATTTTCATGGGCGTGTACTTTAACCTGTCCTTTTGGTATAAACTTTCGGATCGTACGTGGTGGGGAGCGGCCATGAGTGCCGCGGGAGCAGCGGTGATGATAGCTGTAAATGTCGTTTTTGTCCCCCGTTACGGTTACGTGGCCTGCGCTTGGGGAGGATTTGCGGGTTATGGGACCGCTATGATTTTGAGCTATTTCCTGGGCCGGAAATATTACCCTGTGCCTTATGACCTTAAAAAGACGGGCTTTTTCGTTCTCTGCGCGGCAGCCCTTTATGCTTTTTACGCGCTGGCATTGAACGGACTCTGCATAGGAGTGAGACTGTCAGCGGCCACGCTGCTTCTCGGGATATATGTATATTTGATAATTAAAGAAATAAAAAAATGAAAAGATTTATGGCAGTATTTGCACTTGGACTGGGTCTTCTCGCATCTTGCGGACAGGGGCCCAAAGGGAAGAAACAGGCGGCGGCCCAGGCGGCGGAGGACTCTCTTGCCGCGGTCGCGCAGGAGATGAAGATCAACGAAAAGATAGCCGCTCTTCCTGCGGAACCGGAGTTCGACATCATCACCACGCTTGGCACTATCCGCGTAAAACTTTATTCCAATACACCTAAACACAGGGAGAATTTCGCACGCCTTGCTTTCGAAGGCTACTACGACGGCATTCTTTTTCATAGGGTTATAAACGGGTTTATGATACAGGCGGGAGACCCTCTTTCTAAAGACGAATCTGCAAAGGCGTCGTGGGGAACGGGAGGTCCGGGATATACTGTTCCGGCGGAGATAATCCCTGAAAACAAGCATCTTAAAGGTGCTCTTGCAGCTGCCCGCCGTGGGGACAGAGCCAATCCTCTCCGTGAATCCAGCGGTTCACAGTTCTATATCGTTCAGGAGGCCAGGACTTGCGCTCAGCTTGACGGCCAATATACCGTTTTCGGGCAGACCGTTTCCGGACTTGACGTGATAGACAAGATAGCTTCTGTCGAGACCGATGAAAGAGACCGTCCGCTTTCACCGGTGAAGATAGTTACAGTGAAATTGGCCGAGTAATGCAGTATATTGCGCTCACATCCACTGATCCTTGTTATAATATGGCTTTCGAATACTGGGCTTTGAGAAATCTGCCCAAAGGCGAAAGCTATTTTTATCTCTGGCGTAACCGTCCGTCGGTAATTATAGGGGAAAATCAGAACCCATATACGGAGGTTAATCTCAAGTTTCTGTCGGATAATGGGATAACCCTTGCGCGGCGGACTACCGGAGGAGGTGCCGTGTATCATGACCTGCGTAACCTCAACTATTCTTTCATAGGGGAGGATGTGAGCGTGGAACCTATAGTGCAGATGCTTCGTTCGCTGGGTGTTCCTGCGGAAAGGACGGGGCGGAACGATATCTTCGTGGAAGGGCGCAAAGTGTCCGGATATGCGAGGCGCTTCGAGTGCGACAGGTGGCTCGTTCACGGCACACTCCTTTATGATGTGGATCTCGACACTCTCCGGAAGGCTCTTGACACCCCTCATGGTAAACTTTCGCGAAAGGGCGTGAAGTCCGTAAAGAGCGCGGTGGCTAATCTCAGGGACTATCTTCCGCAGATAAGCGGCGTAGATGAATTTCGGGGCAGGATTCTCGACTATTTCGCTCCCATGGACGAATATGTCCTTAATGACAGCCAATCAGCTCGGATAGAAGAACTCAATGCTTATAAATTTTCTTCGGCGCAGTGGATTTACGGCAGGTTTCCGGAAGAGTCATTGATGCGAGAAAAGCATCTTGCCTGCGGCACGGTGCAGGCGTGTGTGGATTTGTCGGACGGGAAGATAAGTTCCATTCTTTTTCGAGGCGATTTCATAGGCGCTAAAGACACAGGCCCTTTATCAGAAAATCTTCGAGGGGTGCAATATTCGCCCGAAGCAGTCCGCCATGTGCTTGAAAAGGAAAGAGTCGAAGATTACTTCGACTCCGTCTCCCTGGACCAGCTGGTCTCTTTGATTATCTCCGACACGCTCGGGTGAGGGAACATTATCTTGCGCAGGTCTTTAAGGGTCATGTCGTTTTCTATCGCCAGACACCCCTGTGCTATCATCTCCGATGCCGGTCCTCCAAGTATCTGGATGCCAAGGACTTTCTCGTCGTTTCTGCGGCAGAGTATCTTACACTTCCCGTTCTCTCTTTCCGTCTCGGCGACGAACCGTCCCGAATAGGTAAGCGGCAGAGCGTGAACCGCGTATTCAATCCCCATGGCTTGCGCCTGTTTCTCCGTAAGCCCTACGGATGCTATCTCAGGCTTGCAGTAAACCACACTCGGCACTGCGCGGTAAGACATTTTGTCATCTACTTCCAGAAGGTCGTTTACAGCCACTTCGGCCTCTCTGCTGGCACAATGCGCGAGCATATATTGGCCCGTAATGTCTCCCGCCGCCCATACGCCCGGCACACCGGTGCGCATTTTTTCATCTGCGTCTATGGCTCCTTTCGCAGATGGCCTAAGTCCTATGTTTTCTATTCCGAAGCCTTCGGTATTGGGTTTTCTCCCTATGCACAGAAGTATCTTTTCGGCCTTTAGAACTTCTTTTTTCCCCGCTTCGTCTCCGTTCAGGAAGAATTTGATGCCCTGCTTTGTGAGCGTCTCCTGAAGAGATGCGGCCATGTCGCCGTCGAAAGGCCCTAGAATCTGTCCGGTGAGTTCGTACACGGCAACATCGCTGCCGAGAGCATGAAAAAGGCTTGCGAACTCTATCCCTATGACCCCTCCGCCTATGATGGCAAGGCTCTCAGGGACTTCCTGCAGATCAAGCGCTTCCGTGCTCGTCATGAGCTTGTCTTCTGCGCCTTTAAGCCAATCAATCTCCGGCCTGAACGCGTGGCTTCCGGTGCAGAGAAGAAGGTTCTCCGCGTGGAATTCCTGTCCGTCCGCCTCCAAAGTGAAATCGCCCCGCTCTCCTCCTAGAATCTTTGCCCGCGCCTTGACGGTTTCTACTCCGAGGCTTCGCATGGACGAGCGTATGGCTCCGACCAACTTCTTTGTGACTTTATCTTTTCTTGACAGAAATTTACTGTAATCGAAACTTACCGTCTCTGTCAAGATGCCGAATTTGTCGCTGTCGCGGCTTTGCGACAGCATTTTGGCACTATAAAGCAAGGTCTTGGTAGGAATGCACCCTTCGTTGAGGCAGACTCCGCCCAATTCCCTTTCTTCGAATAAGATAACTTTAAGTCCGGCTTCAGCGGCCCTTTGTGCCGCCACGTATCCGGCAGGTCCTGCACCCAAAATAGCGAGGTTAAACATAAAAAAGTATAAAATTTACCCTGTTTTGTATGAGTTTGTGGCACGGGTATTGTAATAACAATAACCGAATAGTTTTTTCATAGGTTAAATTTTAGGTTAGAAGGAAAGGGCAGCGTCGTGATGATGCGGCCCTTTCTGATTCTATCTACTCCTCCGTAAAACCGGGCTTGTTACGGTAGTTGAATCCGCGGAGATCAAGCATCCGGAAACCCCAGTTTTGAACTCTTTCGCAGAACTTTTCGTAATTCTTGTTCAAAGGCTCGCTCCACTGAACTTCACTGAGAGAGAAGAGACGTGGCATAAGCATATATTCCAGCTGTTCGTTTGAAGGGATGTACTCTGTCCATACGTTGCACTGTGCTCCGAGGATATGGCTTGCCGCTTCTTTTGAAAGGCCTTCTGTAGGATTGAAGGAATAAACTTTCTTGAATGTCAAATCTCCCCAGAATGCGCAGACAGGCTCGTCGCTTTCCTGTTTGAGAGGTGATTGGCAATAATCGAAGTAACAATACGTGGTAGGGGTCATTATCACGTCAAATCCGCGGTTTGAAGCTTTGATGCCTCCCGTTGTCCCTCTCCAAGACATGATCGTGGCTCCTTTTTCCAAGTCTCCTTCCAGAATTTCGTCCCAGCCTATGATTTTCTTGCCCTTGCTTTCAAGGAACTTCTGTACGCGTGAGGTTACATAGTTCTGAAGTCTCTGTTCAGCGCTGGCATGTTCGTCGTCCTTGAGTCCGAGTTCGTGGATTCTGGCCTGACAGTCAGGACATTTCTCCCAGTTGGTCTTAGGGCATTCGTCGCCTCCTATATGGAAGTATTCATATGGAAATATCTCACAGAGTTCACCCAGGACGCCTTCGAGGAATTGGAAGGTTACTTCCTTGCCGGGGCACAGCACTTCAGGGGATACGCCCCATTTATACCATACTTCATAAGGCCCTCCGAAACATCCGAGTTCAGGATAAGAGGCGAGCGCCGCCACCATGTGGCCCGGCAGATCCACTTCAGGGATGACTTCTATGCCCAATTTGCTGGCATAGGCGACGACTTCCTTCATCTGCTCCTGTGTGTAGTATCCGCCGTAGCGTATGTTGTCCGACGGGCCGTCATAGTATCCCACCATGGTGCCGCTGCGGTATGCTCCCACTTCGGTAAGGCGAGGATAGGATTTGATTTCGGCTCTCCATCCCTGGTCTTCGGTCAGATGCCAATGGAACCTGTTCAGCTTGAGCGTGGCCATCATGTCGAGCACTTTCTTGACCTCATCGACACTGAAAAAGTGGCGGCAGCAGTCGAGTTCCAGTCCGCGGTAGCCGAACCTTGGCTTGTCCTTGATTTCGCAGCACGGAAGCTCCCATTTTTTGTCTTCAGCTGCCTTGCCTCCGTAGATTTCCACCGGAAGCATCTGTTTCAGGCTCTGAATGGCATATAGGAATCCGTTGTCCGAAGAAGCTGCTATGAGAGCGCATTTCTTGCTGACGTTTATCGTATAGGCTTCATCGGTCAAGGTAGGATCCACATAGAATACTATTCCCTTGGCATTTCCTTCGCGAACGGTCTCGGCGAGGCGGTTTGGCTTGCCTACAGGATAAATCTGTCCGGCGCACAGGGTTAATGTGCTGGAGAATTCCGTAACGGCGGCATAGGCCTTTTCGCCCATCTGCGCATCGCAGTTGATGGCGACACCTTTGAGTTTGAAGGTTCCGTCGTCTTCCCTTACGCTGAGAGGCGCAGGGATGATGTTGATGGTGCTGGCGAGCAGCATTGAAATAAATAAAAGTTTCATATATAAGAAGCTGTTTTAAAATAATTCGTCTTTTTTCTTATGGTCCTTCTCGGCCATTTTTATATTTGTCATCAGTCGAGTACGTCCAGTACACTCCTTTTTCCAAATTCGAAACTGTCTCGAAAATCCCTCATAATAAAATTCACGAACCATTTCAAAACAGCTTCTAGATGATTATTAGTTCAATAAAATGTCTTCTGTTATGTCAGTAGAGTAAAAGTCCCAGCACGCCCGAGGCGAGAATTACCGCTATGGGATTGGCTTTCAGAAAATATGTGCTTCCGAAAGCCCCGGCGAACAGGGCCCAGCTCTTCCAGTCGGGGAAATTCTCCTCTATGACGCTTATCTGCGGTCTTATTCCCTGCCAATCTATATGGAAAGTGAGTATGATGCATGCGGCCAGGATCATTCCGCTTACGGCAGGCTTCAGCACGTTCATTACTCCTATGAAGCGCGGATCGTGCTGGAAATGCGTGAAAAGCTTCATCAGAAGGTAGAAAATCAGAAACGATGGCAGCACTATCGCGAATGTGGCCGTCGCGCTGCCTATAACCCCGGCCAAGTTCCCGAAGCCGGAGTCGTGCATGACCTGATAGCCTACATATGTGGCGCAGTTGATGCCAATCGGACCCGGTGTGGTCTGTGAGATGGCCGTTATGTCGGTGAACGCCGTCTCCGTGAGCCATCCGCGCACTCCCACCACCTGATTTTGTATAAGGGAGATCATGGCTCCGCCTCCGCCGAAATTGAAAAGGCCTATTATGAAGAAGGTGGAGAAAAGTTGAATGAGCAGAGCCGTCATTGTCTTTTTCTGCGCCCCTCCTTGGCTATTTCCGCTGCGATGGTTACGCTCAGCAGACACACGAGTATCCAGATGACGGATATTTTAAGAAATGCCACCAGAAAGGCCGTCGCGAAAGTAAGAACCCATGCCCACCATGTTTTGTTCCCCTTGTGGGCCATGCTTACGGCCGGCACCAGGATGAGAGCCACGGCCACCGGTCTTATCCCCTGAAATATGCGCTGTATTATGACGTTCTCCTTGAATGATGTGAATACCATCGCGATGGCCAATATTATAATAAAGGAAGGAAGTACCGCTCCTATGGTGGCCGCGATGCTGCCTTTCAGACCGCGTATCTTGTATCCGGAGAATATGGCCATATTGACTGCCAATAGCCCAGGCGCACTTTGGGCAAGCACTACCACGTCCTCGATTTCGCTCTCGTCCACCCATCCGCGCTTCTTGAGCTCTTCTTCTATTACGGGGATCATCGCATAGCCTCCCCCTATCGTGAAGGTGCCAATTTTGGCGAAAACTCCGAATATCTGCCACAGTGATGCCATAACGTGCAAATTTAACAATTTTCCCGGATCTTCATCCGTTGCCGCTTGGAAGCCTGCCTCTTTCTTGTCCTTCGGAAGCCGTTGTTTCGGTGCTTTTAGGGGGGGTAGAACTGTTTTTGTCTCGTGTGGTTTTTGAATGTATGCCAAGGTGATTATAACCGAACGAATATCATAAATAACTTAATATTATATAGTTGCCATAAAATTGACGAGGCGTTGATCCCAAAATGTCCTCAAAAAGAGAAAATATTTTTCAAAAAAGTTTGCAGATTAAAATAAAGTCTCTATATTTGCAGTCCCTTTCGCGCTGAGCGGAAGAGTTCTTTGAAAATATTGGAAAGATATAAGTACAAGCAAGTACCGAGAGAATTCAAGAAAAATTTAATCGAGAGCGTTAA
>CAVEIF010000002.1:0-61488 GCA_963615835.1 Coprococcus eutactus
TGGCTGGTTCCGAAGAACGAATTGATGACAGAAGACAGAGTCTTTGAATTGATCAAGTCGATAGGCTTGAACTGCTCTGAATCCCTGACATTCATACGTTCGCGGATAGTACGTGCCATACGGCTCAGTCCGACGCTGAACTGATTGGCAAGCTGCTCACCCACAGTACGGACCCTACGGTTGCTGAGGTGATCGATATCATCTACGGTAGCCTTGGCATTGATAAGCTGGATGAGATACTTGATAATCTCTATGATATCCGTATTGGTAAGAACGCGGGTCTGCGGATCTATGCTCAGGCCTAATTTCTTATTGATACGATAACGTCCGACGTTGCCCAAATCATAACGCTTTTCAGAGAAGAAGAGCTTGTCTATGACGTCACGCGCGGTATTTTCATCAGGTGGTTCAGAATTACGGAGCTGTTTATAGATATAGCTGACTGCTTCCAATTCTGTATTTGTAGGGTCCTTCTGAAGAGAATTGAAGATTATGCTGTACTCTGCGGTACTTGCTTCATCTTTCTGAAGAAGGATGGATTTTGTATCTGTATCAAGGATAGCTTCGATGGAATCATCGTCAAGAACCTCCCCGCGTTCTACGATAGGATTGGTTCTTTCAATAGGAATAACCTCTCCGGTATCCTCATCTTCGAAATCTTCAACCCAAGTCTTAAGAACCTTAGCGGCGAGTTTACGTCCTTTGTTTGCCTCAAGATTCTCCCTTGTAACCTCTATTTCATCAGCAAGATTGAAAATATCGATAATGTCCTTATCTGAATTATATCCAATAGCTCGGAGAAGAGTGGTGACAGGAAGTTTTTTCTTGCGGTCTATATAAGCATACATCACATTGTTGATGTCGGTGGTGAACTCTATCCACGAGCCCTTGAAAGGAATGATACGCGCAGAATAAAGTTTAGTACCGTTAGTATGCATACTTTGATCGAAGAACACACCCGGAGAGCGGTGCAACTGAGAAACGATGATACGCTCCGCACCATTGATGACGAATGTGCCCGCAGGAGTCATGTAAGGGATATTGCCCAGGAATACATCCTGTACCATGGTGTCAAAATCCTCATGCTCAGGGTCTGTGCAAGAAAGACGAAGCTTCGCCTTCATTGGCACACCGTAGGTTAGGCCTCTTTCGAGACATTCTTCGATAGAATACTGAGGGGGATCGATAAAGTAATCGATAAACTCGAGTTTATAGTTGTTCCTCGTATCCTCAATTGGGAAAATTTCCTGGAATACCTGATAAAGCCCCTCGTTCTTTCTGTTCTCCGGGGTAGTCTCGAGCTGGAAGAAATCCTTGAATGATTTCAACTGAACCTCAAGCAAATCAGGATAATCCAATATTTTTGATGTGGCGAAATTTATGCGCATTGAGAAAAAAACTTTTAATACGGAAAAAAGGTTTAGAGCCTATTACCCCAGCTCTAAACCTGTTGTGTTCCCTTTTAAGCAGGGAAGGGGCTGGACTTACTTAAGTTCAACCTCAGCACCAGCCTCCTCAAGAGTAGCCTTGAGTTGCTCTGCTTCTGCTTTAGCAACCTTCTCCTTAACAGTTGAAGGTGCACCGTCAACGATGTCTTTAGCTTCCTTAAGTCCAAGACCAAGAGCCTCCTTAACGACCTTGATAACCTGGAGTTTTGCAGCACCGGCTGACTTAAGAATAACATCGAACTCACTCTGCTCAGCCTCAGCTGCTGCACCGTTACCACCTTCAGCAGCAACTACAACTGCTGCTGCAGCCGGCTTAATACCATAAACTTCCTCAAGAACCTGTGCAAGTTCCTGAACATCTTTAACAGAAAGATTTACCAACTCTTCTGCAAGGGCTTTTACATCTGCCATAATTATATAATTTTTTAATTGTTAATATTACTGTTGATTTTCTCGTCTTCTGCTTTTCCTTCAGCAGCATTCTGAAGAGCAGATACCACGTTACGCATAGGAGACTGAAGAAGAGCCACAACATCTGCGATGAGTTCCTCCTTAGTCTTGATAGCTGCGAGCTGATCAAGTTTGTCTGCACCAAGGTAAGCACAACCCTGAACATAAGCACCCTTAACTAAAGGCTTAGGAAGTCCCTCCTTAAGGAGTTTCTTGATAAGTTTGCCTGGAGCGGAAGGCACATTGGTGTACATGATGGCGGTATTACCTACAAGAGCAGAAGAAAGAGAGCGGATCTCCTCGTTTTCGCTTGCGGAAATAACGTGATTGAAAAGAGTATTCTTTACGACACAGAGTTTGACACCCTGGTTAAAGCACTCGCGACGGAGCTTTGTAGTCTGACCTGCTGTAAGTCCTGCTATATCCGTAATATAGAAATCCGGATATTCACCAAGCTGAGCTGAGATGCTTTCAATAATTTGATTTTTAAGTTCCTTCTTCATAATATTGAATTTTTACTCAGCACCGTTAAGGAATGCTTTCAAGTCAATTTTAATACCCGGGCTCATAGTGCTGCAAATAGAAGCGCCGAGCATATAGTTACCTTTCAAAGACTGAGGTTTAAGCTTACTGATAGCATTGAGAACTTCAGCGGCATTCTGGGCGATCTGCTCAGGAGCAAACGACACCTTACCGATAGCCGTATGAATAATACCTGTCTTATCTACCTTGAAATCGATCTTACCGCCTTTCACGTCCTTGACGGCTGCACCCACTTCCATGGTAACGGTTCCCGTCTTAGGGTTAGGCATAAGTCCGCGAGGACCAAGTATCTTACCCAAAACACCGACCTTACCCATAACGGAAGGCGTACATATGATGACATCGACATCAGTCCAACCTCCCTTGATCTTCTCGCAATAGTCGTCGAGACCCACATAGTCTGCGCCGGCAGCCTTGGCCTCCTCCACTTTATCCGGAGTACAAAGCACAAGGACACGGACAGTCTTACCCGTTCCGTTAGGAAGAGTAACGACACCGCGGATCATCTGGTTGGCCTTACGAGGATCAACACCAAGGTTAACTGCAAGTTCAACTGAAGCATCGAATTTAGTGTATGAAACACCTTTCAAAAGACCGCAAGCCTCAGAGAGCAGATATGCCTTTGATGGCTCGTATGTAGCCAACGCAGCTTTTTGATTTTTTGTTAACTTACTCATAATAATGCTTGTATCTTTTAAATATCCTTAGGGAATTCTCCTGTTACGGTAATACCCATACTTCTCGCTGTACCTGCGACCATCTTCATAGCAGAAGCGATGGTGAAGCAGTTGAGGTCAGGCATCTTGCCTTCTGCAATCTCCTTAACCTGATCCCATGTGATAGAAGCCACCTTCTTACGGTTAGGTTCACCAGAAGCCGTAGTGATATGTGCCGCCTCCTTAAGTGAAACCGCTACTGGCGGCTGTTTAACTTCAAAAGTGTAAGACTTGTCATTATAGACAGTGATTACAACAGGAAGGACTTTACCTGCCTGAGCCTGCGTGGCTGCATTGAAAGCCTTGCAGAAGTCCATAATGTTAAGGCCTTTCGAACCAAGTGCAGGTCCTACCGGAGGTGCTGGATTAGCAGCTCCACCTTTGATCTGAAGCTTGATATATCCGGTAATTTCTTTTGCCATAATACTTTGTTATTCTTTTGTTACTTGTGTAAAGCTGAGCTCGAGCCCTGTTTTTCTGCCGAAAATCACGACACTGACCTTGACCTTGCTCCTGTCTGTAAGAATCTCATCGATCGTTCCGTTGAAACCTGCGAAAGGACCGTCGGTAATCTTTACGGATTCTCCCACTTCATAATTAACGACTGTCTGAGCGGCGCTGTCGGCATTCTGATCCTGAATACCCAAAATCATCTGGGCCTCTTCATCACGAATAGGAACAGGGATTCTTTCGGTCTGATTTCCGACAGTTCTTTTTTCTGTCAGAAAACCCGACATTCCGGGAACAAGATTGCGGATAATGTTTTCGAGTTTGGCGCAAAGCTCGCACTGAATGAGGACATAGCCCGGATACAGCAGCCTGTCGGCCACCGTACGCTTACCATTACGTGTAACTATTTCCTTTTTAACAGGCACGAGAACCTGTGCCACCTGCTCGTTAAGGCCGCTGTGCTCTATTTCTTTCTGGAGATATTCCGCAGCCTTTTTTTCTTTTCCGCCCGCCGTCCGCAGAACATACCATTTCATTTCGCCCATAGAAGTACGATAATTACAATGTATAGATAACAGACATCAGAGATTGGAAAGCCAAGTCTATAAGCCAGAGCACAACCGCAAGGATAACAGTAGTGACCATGACAAGGATAGCAGAACTCTGAAGTTTGCTCCAAGACGGCCACGTAGTCTTCTTAGTCAGCTCTACAAAAGACTCTTTAATTGAATTTGTAAACTTACCCATCTTTACATTTAATGGACACGACAAATTGGAAGCGGGGAGTCGTGTCTGTTAAACAATAATCAAAGCGTAACCTTTGATATTTGCAGGGGAAGCAGGATTCGAACCCACATCGACGGTTTTGGAGACCGCTGAACTACCCTTGTTCTATTCCCCTAAAACGGTGGACTCCCCTATTTGCGGAGAATCCACCTATTATTAGGACTGATTACTCAACGATCTTGGTAACCTGACCAGCACCTACTGTACGACCACCTTCACGGATAGCGAAACGGAGACCTTCATTAAGTGCAACCGGAGTAATGAGTTTAACGTCAATCTCTACGTTATCTCCAGGCATAACCATCTCAACACCTGCAGGGAGAGTAATCTCACCTGTTACGTCAAGAGTACGGATGAAGAACTGAGGACGATATTTGTTGTGGAATGGAGTGTGACGTCCACCTTCTTCTTTCTTGAGGACATAAATCTGTCCGAGGAAACGGGTATGAGGAGTGATTGAACCCGGCTTGGCGATAACCTCACCACGTTTAACATCCTTCTTGTCGATACCACGGAGAAGAAGACCTACGTTATCTCCGGCCTCACCCTGATCAAGAAGTTTACGGAACATCTCGACACCGGTAACGACTGTCTGCTTAGGCTTGTCGCTGAAACCGACGATCTCTGCAGGGTCATTGACGTGGATGGTACCTGTCTCGATACGGCCTGTAACAACAGTACCACGACCTGTGATGGAGAAGATATCCTCGATAGGCATAAGGAATGGTTTCTCATTCTCACGGACAGGAAGCGGAATGTATGTGTCGACTGCGTCCATAAGCTCGAGAACTTTCTCCTCCCACTTAGGTTCTCCGTTAAGAGCACCAAGAGCGGAACCGCGGATTACAGGAGCGTTATCACCGTCGAAGTCGTATTTGTTAAGAAGGTCGCGAACTTCCATCTCAACGAGCTCAAGCATCTCCTCATCTTCAACAAGGTCAACCTTGTTAAGGAAAACGACCATCTTAGGCACGTTAACCTGCTTTGCAAGAAGAACGTGCTCGTTAGTCTGAGGCATAGGACCATCAGTAGCGGCAACTACAAGGATGGCACCGTCCATCTGAGCGGCACCTGTTACCATGTTCTTCACATAGTCAGCGTGGCCCGGACAATCGACATGCGCATAGTGACGACTGGCGGTCTGATACTCGACGTGTGCAGTATTGATGGTGATACCACGCTCTTTCTCTTCAGGAGCGTTATCGATCTGATCGAAAGACTTAACTTCGCTCAAACCCTGCTTTGCCAAAACTGTAGTAATGGCAGCGGTAAGAGTTGTCTTACCGTGGTCAACATGGCCAATTGTACCAATGTTAACATGAGGTTTATCCCTCTTAAATACTTCTTTTGCCATAATATTATGTATAAAGTTATAATCTAATGCCTTTAATAAACACAAAAAGAGCCGATGATGGGAATTGAACTCATGACCTCATCCTTACCAAGGATGCGCTCTACCCCTGAGCTACATCGGCAATCTTTGGAGCGGGGTAGGAGAATCGAACTCCCATTTCCAGCTTGGAAGGCTGGCATAATAGCCATTATACGAACCCCGCATGGAGGATTTACTCCTTTTGTGGTGGGCAAGGATGGATTCGAACCACCGAAGGTATAACCAGCAGATTTACAGTCTGCCCCATTTGGCCACTCTGGTACTTGCCCTTATAAATGCCAATACGCTTGGCTTAAGCGAGCCGATGGGGGGATTCGAACCCTCGACCCCGAGATTACAAATCACGTGCTCTGGCCAACTGAGCTACATCGGCAAAAAAATATTTCAATCCCCCCATTGGCCGAACCGAAAGGGATTGCAAAGATAAACAAGTTTTTCGAATTACAAAAATCTTTCTTAAAAAATCATACAAGATTTCGAAGTTCCCGCTCTATACCTTCCTTATCTATCCCGCAGAGTCTTCTCTGTTCTCTTTGAGGGGCATGACAGATAAAGCTGTCCGGAATGCCTATGCCGGATATTCTCACCGACGAACCCTTTTCCTGCGCATACTCGCAGACCGCGCCGTACAGGCCTCCCTTAAGACATCCTTCCTCCACGGTGAGCACAGCTCCGTATTGGCGGAAAATATCATCAAGAGCATCCGTGTCGAGCGGCTTAAGGAATCTGAAATCATATACTCCCACGAGAGAGCCGAAATCTTCGGAAGCCTCCACGGCACGGTGGACGCAAGGACCGAGCGCCACGACAGCCACCTTGCTTCCCTTCTTAAGACACACGGACTTACCGAGCGCAATGTCCTCATAAGGAACATCCTCCCACCTGCGTCCTTCCGCAAGTCCGCGCGGATACCTTATTATATATGGGCCCGTCTTCGACTGAAGAGCCGAATACATCATGTTCTTCAGCTCCATTTCGTCTGAAGGCACCGCGATAATACAGTTCGGAATGCTGCGGTAAGCCGCCATGTCAAACGACCCGGCGTGAGTCGCGCCATCCTCACCCACGAGTCCGGCACGGTCAAAACACAGAATGACAGGCAACTTCTGAAGAGCCACATCGTGAATTATCTCATCATAAGCACGTTGAGAAAAAGACGAATATATATTGCAGAACGGGCGGAGACCCGCGGCCGCCAAACCTGCCGAAAATGTAACTGCGTGTTCCTCCTCTATACCTACGTCAAAAAAACGTGACGGGAAGCGTGCGGCGAATTCCGTCATGGAACATCCGCTCGCCATAGCCGGAGTGACACCCACTACGTCGGCATTTTTTTCGGCCAGATCACAAAGAACCTTTCCGAACACGTCCTGATAACGGGGAAAATCATAATGAGGAACTATCCTCTCGCCTGTCCGGGGATCGAACCGGCCGGGAGCATGCCAGACGCATGGATTCTGCTCAGCCGGAGCGTAGCCCTTACCTTTCAGCGTGATGCAGTGCAGAATACGCGGTCCTTTCAAACTTTTAAGTTTACGCAGCGTGAGCACCACCTGCTCTATGTCGTTACCGTTGACCGGACCGAAATAGCGCAAACCCATGGATTCGAAAATATCGCCCCCGCTTCCGGTTACAAGCCTCGCCTTGAACAAACGTACCTGCCTCTGAATAAATCCGCGCAGACAATTATTCCCTATGATATTCCACGCGCGCCTCTTGAGCGAATTGTAATTCTCGCTGGTCGTAAAACGCAGAAGATGCCTGTGAAGACCTCCAACAGCCTTATCTATGGACTGATTATTATCATTGAGGATGACGAGAAGATCCGCATCGCTTGCTCCCGCATTGTTCAGAGCCTCGTATGCCAATCCTCCCGTCATGGCACCGTCTCCTATGAGAGCTATGCTTTTGTACCCAAGATTCTTGATCCTGGCAGCTTCGGCAAATCCAAGAGCCGCACTTATGGACGTGGACGAATGCCCCACTCCGAAAGAGTCCCATTCGCTTTCAAAAATATTAGGGAAACCGCTCGGTCCGTCGGAACGGCGCAATCTGCGGAAAGCCTCCCGGCGTCCTGTCAATATCTTGTGCGCATAAGCCTGATGCCCGACATCGATGACAAATTTATCTTCCGGAGTGTCAAAGACATAATGCACCCCCACGATAAGCTCCACTGCGCCGAGACTCGAAGCCAGATGGCCCGGATTATCCGAGCAGACTTGAACCATGAAGGAACGTATCTCGGAGCACAAGTCTCTGAGTTCCTCAATGTTCAGTTTTTTCAGATCCGAAGGGGTATTTATATGTTCAAGAAAATTCGACATAGGAGAGCAAAGGTACTACATTATTTCAAAATAGTAATCGAAAACAATACGTTGTCTTAAAATTTTAGTAACTTAGCACGTTGCGACAGTGTATTCCATCCGTCCAAAGCAATGGCGGGACAAAAGATCACAAAAACAAAACATATCATGTCAGAAAAAATCTATCGTTTCATCAACGACAAGCCCGCCGCAAGGTGGTCAGTGCTGGTGCTCATCGCCCTTGCGATGTTCTTCGGCTACATGTTCGTGGACGTAATGTCCCCTGTCCAGGCTCTCGTAGAGGCGGAAAAAGGCTGGACCCCTAACGTTTACGGGACCTATGCCAGTTCAGAATACATACTCAACGTATGCGGATTCCTGATTCTGGCCGGAATAATCCTGGACAAAATGGGCATACGCTTCACCGGTATTCTGTCCACCTCGCTGATGCTCGGAGGCGCCATCATCAAATTCTACGCGGTAAGCCCCCTGTTCACAGGTTCAGCATTTGAAGCATGGCTCAATTCGTGGTGGACAAGCATGCCCGGAAGCGCCAAGCTCGCATCTCTGGGATTTATGATCTTCGGATGCGGATGTGAAATGGCCGGAACCACCGTATCAAAGGCATTGGCCAAATGGTTTAAAGGAAAGGAAATGGCCCTCGCGATGGGCATAGAGATGGCAATAGCCCGTGTGGGAGTCTTCGCCATCTTCTCGATAAGCCCGATCATCGCGGGCAAATTCGGCACCATCGCAGCTCCGGTAGGATTCTGCACCTGCCTGCTGCTTATAGGCGTCATCAACTTCCTCGTATTCTCCGTTATGGACAGAAAATTTGACGCACAGCTCGCCGAGGCCGGAGAAAAAGAAGGGAAAGATGAGAGCGGCGACGAGGAATTCCAGATTTCAGACCTCGGTAAGATTCTTTCCTCCAAGAGTTTCTGGGTAGTGGCTCTACTGTGTGTACTCTACTATTCCGCCATCTTCCCGTTCCAGAGATACGGGGCGAACATGCTTCAGTGCAACCTTAACGGACTGACACCGGAAGTGGCCGCGAAGATATTCAGATGGTTCCCTATAGGCGCCGCCGTAATCACCCCGTTCCTCGGAGCATATCTGGACAGGAAGGGGAAGGGCGCCACGATGCTCATCTACGGAGCCTTCCTTCTCATAATTTGTCATCTGATATTTGCATTCGCACTGCCCGCCACAGGAAGCAGGATACTCGCCTACGCCACCATCGTGGTGCTCGGAGTAAGCTTCGCGCTCGTTCCGGCGGCACTCTGGCCTTCAGTTCCCAAGATCATAGACGAGAAGATACTCGGTTCGGCATACTGCCTTATATTCTGGGTGCAGAACATAGGCCTCTGCTTCGTTCCGAAACTGATAGGAAGCGTATTGGAAAGTTCGAACGCCGCCAACCCGGCAGTCATAGCGGCCAAGCAAGCAGGAGCGTCATTCGTTCCTTACAACTATACGGTTCCGCTTGTCATTTTCGCCTGCTTTGGCATACTTGCCCTGCTGGTAGCGCTCTATCTCAAGGCTCTGGACAAGAAAAAGCATCTTGGACTGGAGGAGCCGAACATTAAGTAAACAGGCGTTATGCCCTTGAAGCTCAGCACCATAGTATCCTTCCCCGCATTAAGGGAGAAAATCAGCCTCGAAGACGACATCACCCTTTTGGGCAGTTGCTTCGTGGACAACATCTCCTCTAAACTTCAAGACGCCGGCTTCAAGGTGCACGACAATCCTTTCGGCACCCTCTATAACCCGGCATCCATAGCCAAAGCCATACGGATACTGGACGACGACTGCCTTTTCGAAGAAAAAGACTGCATTAAAATGGGCGCGGGAGCGGAGAAATACTGTTCCTTCGCCCATCACACAGGATTTGCACGTGCTACGAAAGAGGAATTTCTTGAAAATGCCAATGCCGCGCTTACGAAAGCGCGGGAGGATTGGCATAAAAGCAAATGGGTCATAATCACGCTGGGCACGGCATTCGTATGGACGCACAGTGGAGAAATCGTCAGCAACTGCCTTAAAAGGCCGGGTACGGAATTCGAACACTTCATGCTCCCTCTGCCGGAAATAGAAAAATATCTGAAAGACATCATCGAAAATCACAAGGAGAAAAAGATAATCTTCACTGTCAGCCCTATACGGCATCTCGGAGAAGGGGCGCACTCCAACACCTTGAGCAAAAGCCTGCTGCATCTTGGAATCAACGCCATCGGAGCCGACTATTTTCCCGCTTACGAGATTCTTCTCGACCAGCTGCGCGACTATCGCTTCTACGCGGACGATCTGGTGCACCCGAGCGCACTCGCCATCGAAGTGATTTGGCAGTCATTCACGGAATACGCCCTGCGGGAAGACGAAAAAGACAGAATAGAACAGAACGAAAGAACAAGCAGAGCATCAAAACATGTCAGAAGAACTTAATCTGGTTCGCGACCTGGCTGTGATACTCATCTCCGCCGGAGTCTTCACCATCATATCAAAGGCCCTGAAACAGCCGCTGATCCTGGGCTACATAGTAGCGGGATTCCTGATTGGCCCGAGCATTGAATTCTTCCCGGGAATCACCAGCATGGAAAGCGTGCACCAATGGTCTGAAATCGGCATCATATTCATGATGTTCGGTCTGGGACTGGAATTCAGTTTCAAAAAACTCTTCAAAAGCGGCAGTTCGTCCATCATAACTTCAGCCTGCAAACTTCTGGGCATGTTTCTGATGGGTTATGTCATAGGTCAGGCACTCGGCTGGACATCGATGGAAAGCATCTTTCTCGGAGGCATGCTGCCTATGTCGTCCACCATGGTAGTGGCCAAATCCTACGAAGAGATGGGACTCAAGAGCAAGCCTTACGCCGGGATAGTGTTCGGGACCCTCATCATAGAAGACATAGCCGGCATCGTGCTTATGGTGCTTTTCTCCACCATGGCGGTGTCTGCCAAATTCTCCGGAGGGGAACTGATAGGAGCCTTGTGCAAATTGGCATTCTTCCTGATCCTCTGGTTCATAGTGGGCATTTACGTCATTCCGACCCTTCTTAAGAAAGCCAAACGATTTCTTAACGACGAGATTCTTCTTATCGTGAGCATAGGTCTGTGCTTCGGGATGGTGGCATTGGCAGAAAGTCTGGGATTCTCCGCGGCGCTGGGAGCGTTCATCATGGGTTCAATCCTATCTGAAACCATTGAAAGCGAACATATAGAACGGCTCGTCTGTCCTATCAAGGACCTGTTCGGAGCCATCTTCTTCGTCTCTGTCGGCATGATGGTTTCTCCACAGGTCATCGCAGAGAACTGGGGCGTAATCCTTCTTCTGGTAGCAGTTCTGCTCGTATTCGACACCATCTTCGTTACCGGAGGAGTTCTGTTGGCCGGACGAGGGCTGGACAACGCCATACACACCGGACTGAGTCTGGCGCAGATGGGAGAATTCGGGTTCATCATAGCCAGCCTGGGAGTAAGCCTTGGCGTAGTGAGCGGCTATATCTACCCGGTCATAATAGCCGTGTTCGTGATAAGTAACCTGATAGCGCCATTCGTGATCAGGTCCGCCACCCCGCTATATAAGCTTCTGCAGAAAAAACTGCCGGAGAACATACTTGAGAAGATAGACGAAGACCAAAGCCGGAACGTTACAAGCACCAATGCCGAATCCGGCGAATGGAAAAAACTTCTGAAAGCCTATTTCACAAGAATCCTCATCTATGGCGTCGTGATAATAGCCGTAAACCTCGTCTCGCGACAAGTTCTGGAGCCTTTCATAAACAGGATATTCTCGTCGTGGAGTGAATTTCTGCGATCCCTCATAATTACAGTCATTACGCTCACGGCCATGGGGCCGTTCCTCTACGGAATGGGCATCAGTTCCGGCACCATCAACGCGTCCGCAAAAAAGCTTCTGAAGGCCAAAGCCTCCAACAAGTGGCCGGTAATAACTCTCACTCTGCTTCGCACCTTCCTGGTGGTGGGCATAGTCATATCTGTGATAGCCAGCCATTTCACTCTGGCGGGGTGGACAGCGGTGCTCCTTCTTACAGGAGGCGCGGTGTGCGTGCTCCTGGGAAGAAATTACCTCAAGCAGAGCACCAGCATAGAGAAAGTGTTCTTCAACAACTTCAACGGAAAAGAGATACAGGAGAGAAACAAGGCGGCCGTACAGACCTCCGTACAGAACACCCTTGCAGGATATGACGTTCACCTCGAACAGTTCGAAGTGCCCGCCGATTCTTCTCTTATAGGCAACAGACTTAAAGACATCCCCATACGGCAGACAAGCGGAGCCAACATCATAGAAATTCACCGGGGGACACGAAGCATCATCATCCCCAAGTCAGATGAGGTGATCTACCCTTACGATAAACTGCTGGCCGTGGGAAGCAGCGAGCAGATACGTCTGTTGAAAGAAATGTTCACACAGGCCCCGGCCATAGAAAACCATAATGACGAATTCAAAGTCAGCTGCATAACCGTGGACAAAGACTCAAGTCTCTACGGCAAGACCCTCAGAGGAGCCTCGCTCCGCGACTATAAATGTATGGTCATAAGCGTACTGCGCGGCGAAGATTTCATTATTAACCCTAAAGCCGATTTTCATTTTGAACTCGGCGACAAAGTATGGCTTGCGGGTGAAAAAAGCGCCTGCGAATGGATCAGATAAACCATGTGGCTCTATCTTGCACTCCTCTCGGCCCTGATGCTTGGCCTGTATGACATAGCGAAAAAGAAAGCGTCCCAGAATAACGGCGTGATACAGATTCTTCTGGCGGCCACCGCACTGTCAACTCTTTTTCTCAGCCCATGTCTTTTCAAGTATGAAGTTTCGGGGCACGGACATCTTCTCCTTCTGCTTAAGGCAGTCATCGTCACATCATCGTGGATAAGCGGCATGATAGCTCTTAAGATGCTGCCTATCACTACGGTAAGCACGCTCAAAGCCACCAGGCCATTTCTGGTGGTGATTTTCTCCATAATACTTTTCGGAGAAAGACTTAACCCATGCCAATGGGGCGGTGTGGCCACTGCCTTTATAGCCCTTATGCTTCTCAGCCGCTCAAGTCAGCAGGAAGGGGTGACATTCAAAAGCAACAAGGGACTCCTCGCGATGGGAATTTCCATCCTTACGGGCGTCATATCAGCTCTTTACGACAAGCATATAATCACAGGATTCGAGCCGATGACAGTCCAGAGCTGGGGTAACTTTTATATCACCATCCTGCTTGGCATCTGCATCATCGCACAGAAGAAGACATCGGAAAATATTGAAAAATTCCGCTGGGACTGGACCCTGCTCCTTATCGCCATTCTGATTACCGGAGCCGACGCCCTTTACTTTTTCGCCATAAAAGAAGAAGGGGCTCTGCTCAGCATAGTGTCTCTGTTAAGAAGATGCTCCGTCCTGGTCACCTTCGTGGCGGGGGCTTTCTTCTTTAAGGAAAAGAATGTTAAACGGAAGAGTATCAATATTTTAGTCCTGATGATAGGAATGGCGTTGCTTTTAATGGGATCGAAATGACAGGTAAGACGTCCGAAGTGGAATTCATAGTTCTCTCCACCACCAAAGTGGGAGAAAGCGCATTGGTACTTCATACCCTCAGCAAGCAGTACGGAAGGCACAGTTTCATAACGCGTATTCAGAAGAGTAATTCTATGTATCTTCCGCTCAGCATCTTGAATGCACAGATTACGGAAAGCACGAAGACAGACCTTTGGAGAGCGGGAAGCCTTTCGGCTGAATATCCGTTAAGCGGCACCCGTGCCAATATTCATAAAAACACCATCACGCTCTTCCTCAGCGAAGTGCTTTATCGCAGCCTCAGGGACGGGGTCAATGAAGACGGGCTATACGAGTGGTGCCGTAAGATGATACTTACGCTCGATTCATTGGAAAGTGATTATGCGTCATTTCATCTTAGATTTCTGCTGGATTATACGTCCATACTCGGCTTTAAGGCGGACAGGGAAGGATTGGCACCGTTTGCCGGCGAATATCTTGACGATCTCAGCCGTATGATAAATATGGACTTCAGCGAATTTCTGCTGTATCCTCTCGACGGAAAGAGGCGCAACGACATGGCCGGAATCATTCTGCAATATCTCTCCTACCACCTTGACTGCCGTCTGGACATTCAGTCCCTCAGAGTTCTACGCGAACTGTACGCATAGATAATCCCGTTTGACTTTCACCACTTGATGGCGTGTTGCTTTTTCGGGGCCGGGTGTTTTGACCGTCTACAAGAAATGAGTCGCTGTCTTACTGGGGAAGACGCATTCAGATTTACGGGAAAGGAGCAAAATGTCACCATTCGAATTTTGCGAGTTCTTTATAGAAATTCCATGCTTGTATATGCGTGATCCCATCCTTGCTTGGGAATTTGAACTCATCCATCGTCACGACATATTTAGGATAATTGTCCTTTATCCGCACCAATGGGTCATACTCACGTCTCATCGTATCGGAATCATCCATTTTATATGAAACCTGAACATATATCTTATTGTCGCCCTTAATGCCGACAAAATCCACCTCAAGAAACTTTCCGTCCCCTACGTCCGGGACATTCCCCACATAAACATCATATCCTGCCCTTCTCAGATCCAGATATATCAGATTCTCCAGCTCATATCCATATCCATAAGCTAATCCTTTGTAGAGATAGTTGTGAAAAGCAAGGTCGTTGATATAATATTTGCAGATTCCTGCAATAATTTCCTTGCCTTGAATATTATACCGCTCCGCCTTATGAACCAGATATGTTTCTGTCAGATATTTCAGATATGCAACGATAGTCTCATAGTTCACGGTCTTGCCCTTACCCCTGTAATACTTGACTATCGTATTGGGAGAGAACAGTTTTGTCGCGTTATTCACAAGATATACAAACAAATCTTCAAGAGACTTCGCATCACGTATCTTATATCTTTCTATAATGTCCCTCAATAAAACAGTATCTTTAAGACTGGATATATAATGTCTCTTAACCTCTTGAGTAGCAAGGTGAATCAATTCGGGAAGTCCGCTTTCATGCAGATATGATCCATATGATTTCAAGCCGTCTTCCTTTCTATTGATGCCAAGCCATTCCTCATATGAGAGAGGGAAAATCTCACATTCGACAAACCTGCCGGACAATAGTGTCGCCAATTCTCCTGACAGCATCTTGGAATTGGAACCGGTGACAAACACTTCACAAGGCCACGAGAAGTCCTGCGAGACAGAATTGACAACTTTCTCCCACCCCTCGACATTCTGAATTTCATCTATGAAAAGGTAAGATTTTCCTTTCGGTTTGAAGTTCTCCCTATATTCCTGAATAAGAGCATCAAGATCCTTATATGACCGTACAAAATCAAAACTTGTGTACTCCTTGCTGATATAAAGTATATTGTCTCCGGAGATACCTCCAGAAACAAGCTCCATCATAATCTGCCTGAGGATGTAGCTTTTCCCGGCTCGTCGCTGTCCCGTGAGCACCTTTACCAGGCTGTTGCCGGCAAATGTTTTAATCTTCGTCAGATAGAAATCACGCCGATATCCACATGGAATCACATTGCCATTCCATGGATTATAGCGGGACAATAACTCAAGATGTTCTGTCATACCCAAAAATTTCACCAAAATTATAAAGTTTTTCGGTTATAACCAAAAAACATAGAAGAATTTTTCAACGGATAAAGTCTGCGACAAGGATATACAGTATCCGCTTCAAGCTATAAAAAGATTTCATTATATTTGCTCCACTAAAATCAGTTATTATGGCACTTGAAGCACAGATTCAGAAAGACATTATGGCTGCTATGAAAGAGAAGGACACAGTCCGGCTCAATGCAGTCCGTTCCATTAAGTCAGCTATTCTATTGGCCAAGACATCCGAGGGAGGGAGCAAAGAACTCACCGATGCAGATATCATAAAAATCATTCAGAAACTCGCCAAACAGAGAAAAGAAGCGGCAGAACAATACACCGCCGCCGGTAGAAACGAATTGGCCGCAAACGAAGAGGCCGAAGCTGCAGTATTGGAAGTGTATCTGCCTAAACAGTTGAGCGAGGAGCAGGTGCAGGCGCGTCTTAAAGAGATAGTGGAAAGAGTGGGCGCAAGCAAGCCTTCAGACATGGGAAAAGTTATGGGAGTGGCCACCAAGGAGCTTGCCGGATTGGCGGAAGGAAAAGTAATCTCCGCCATAGTGAAAAATCTATTGGCCTGACAGGACAGACAGCATCCACTTTTTAGGAAACAGTTAGGTTTACAATTAGCGGAATATCAATTATTTGCATTTTTAAAGCAAATATGTCGTCCACTTAAAGGAACAAGACAGGGTAGAGAGCAGGGCAAAATTTCTAAATTTGCTCTGCTCTTTCTCTTTTTCCGCATCTGCAGAAAAAAGGGGAACGCAGCCAAAGAAACACTTATTAATAACTAATTTACAACCAGATGAGAAAATATCTACTTATGGTATTGCTGCTCGCCGTCAGCGGCGTCAGCGCATTAGCACAGCAGCATTCTGTAAAAGGTACCGTGACCGACCCTCAAGGCTATCCTGTAGTAGGAATGGCCGTGGTGGAAGAAGGTACGTTGAACGGTACCATCACGGACGCTAATGGTAACTACACCATCACCCTTCCGTCGAAGGATGCGGTGATCAAATTCTATGCACTTGGCTACAAGACGCTGACCGAGCAGGTCGGTGGCAGAGATGTCATCAACATCACAGCCGAAGAAGAAAGCATCGCTTTGGACGCCGTCGTAGCCATAGGTTATGGTACAGTCCGTAAAAAGGACCTCACCACAGCCGTGTCCACCGTATCCAACGAAGACATGAAACTGCGCCCGGTTACCGAGGCTTCAGGATTCATCCAGGGTAAAGTGGCCGGCGTGACGGTTCAGCAGACAAGCGGACTTCCGGGAAGCGGCATGACCGTCCGTGTGCGCGGTGCATCTTCCATCACATCGTCCAATGACCCTCTCTACGTCGTGGACGGCGTGCCTGTAGGAACAGGTAACTATGCCATCGCATACCTCTCACCTCAGGACATCGAAAACATGCAGATCCTCAAGGACGCGTCTTCAGCAGCCATTTACGGTTCACGCGCAGCTAACGGTGTAGTTCTCATAACTACCAAGCAGGGCAAGAAGAGCGCCGGACCTCAAATCTCGTTCAACGCATCTCTGGGCCTTTCCAACGTGGCCAGAACCTATGAAGTTCTCAACGTGGAAGAATACCGCGACCTGATGAACGAACTTGGCATCGTTTCGCTCCCTGACGGACTTAAAGACGAAACAGACTGGTTCAAAGAAACTTACAAGACGGGTATCAACCAGAATTATCAGGTTTCCGTATCCAATGCCACCGACAAGATGCGCTACTACCTGAGCGCCGGATATACCGACGAAGAAGGCGTGCTTCCTGTAGCCTACAACAAAAGGTTCAATGTCAAGGCCAATGTCGATTCAGATCTGTATAATTGGCTCAACGTAGGCACGGACGTGGCATATTCCTCTTATAAGAACAACGGAATCATCTCCGGAACAGGCTCCAACCGCGCCGGCGTAGTGCTTTCCGTAATCAACACTCCTACCTATGCCAAGACTTGGAGCGAGACCAATCCTAACTGGTATTGGACCGAATTCTACGGAGCCAACCTCACCACTCCTCTGGAGAACCTCGCACGTACGGAGAACAACTACACCCAGACGGACAGGCTCCTTCTCACGGGGCACGCCACGGTAAAATTCAGCCGTAACTTCAACTTCAAATCGACCGTGACCATGGACCGCAGATGGGTGCACGACTACTCGTTCCTCGATCCTATCAAGACTTCATACGGACGCACGCAGCATGGCGAGGCCACGTCCACGAGAAGCGATGACATGCGCATGGTTTACGACAACATCTTCACTTACAACAACACATGGGACGGAAAGCATAACTTCGAGGCCATGGGAGGCACATCGGCCACGACCTCACGCTGGGAGAACCTCAGCGGTTCGAGAAGCCACTTCTCCCCTGACTACAACAACGTCATCTTCGGTCTTAACGGAGGTAACAAGGGGGGTTGAGAGGCCAATCCCAGGGCTATGCGGAATGGGCCATCATGTCCTACCTGGCACGCGTGTCATATAACTATGACAGCCGCTACTACCTGACCGCCAACTTCCGTGCGGACGGTTCATCGAAACTCGCACCGGACCACAGATGGGGATACTTCCCTTCAGTTTCCGCCGCATGGCGCATCTCCGGCGAAGACTTCATGAAAGACATCACATGGATAGACGACCTCAAGCTTCGCGCAGGCTGGGGACAACAGGGTAACCAGTCCGGCCTTGCCGACTACGCCTGGGTTCAGAACTACGACATCAACTACTCCGATTGGACAAAGTCGGAAAACGCTGACGCCGTTCCTACCATCGGTTCCAAGAGCAACATAGGGAACAAGGACCTTACTTGGGAGACCACTTCCCAGGCCAATGTCGGAATAGACTGGTCCATGTTCAACAGCAGACTTAACGTAACCCTCGACGGTTACTACAAGTACACCACCAACCTCCTTATGTATGTTCCGCTTCCATCCCCTAACCCTTCCATCTACCGTAACGAAGGTGAAATGTCCAACTGGGGTCTGGAACTTGCCATAAGTAGCGTCAACATCGACCGCGGAGACTGGCGTTGGACCACGGACTTCAACATCTCGACCAACCGCAACCGCCTCGAAAAACTCTCCCTGCAGCAGGTTTACTATTACACCCAGACTTCAGAAGCCCTCAGCGAATATGTAGTGAGGATGACTCCTGGCCAACCTCTCTCGATGTTCTGGGGATATACTGCGCAAGGAGTTGATCCTGAAACAGGTATGATCATCTATGAGGACCTCAACGGAGACGGCAAGATAAATGTTTCCGACAAGCATTACATAGGCGATGCCAATCCTCTCTTCACCGCCGGCATGACCAACAACATCAGCTGGAAGGGTCTCAACCTCAGCATTCTTCTCACATCTTCCGTAGGCAACGACATCTACAACGCCTCGAAGATAGAGATGATAGGCATGTACAGCGGCGCCAACCAGATAAAGGACGCCACCAGAAGGTGGAGAGTTCCAGGACAGGTTACCGACATACCTAAGGCCGGCGAGCTTGACAACCTCAAAGCGTCCACACGTTGGGTCGAAGACGGTTCTTATCTGAAAGTCAAGAACATAACCCTTTCTTATGATATAGTTCATCCTGCACTCAGAAAGGCGGGCATATCCAAGATACGTCCTTATGTAACCCTTGACAATATGATCACCCTCACCAAATACTCCGGATACGACCCGGAAATGAGCCAATACACATCCGCTACGAGCATGGGCATAGACTGGGGTACTTATCCTTGCGTAAAGACCGTTCTTTTCGGTGTAAATGTGGAATTCTAAAATAAGGGCATTATGAAAAAGAAATATATTTTAATGGCTTCGCTTTCAATATTGGCCGTAGCCTCCTGTAATCTGGACCTTTATCCTGTTACGGGCTATAACGAAGGCAATGTAAAAATAGATGACGACAGCAGCTCGGAGTCGCAATACTCCACCCGGACCGATATGGAAGGTTTGAGGAATGCCATCTACGAGAGCTGGACTAAAGATATTCAGGAAAAAGGCTACCTGGACTGGCTTGTTTATGCTGAATGCCGCGCCGACAACGCCTATGGCGGAAACCCCGGCACCGGCGAGCTTATGGCCATAGAAGCCAACAAGCAGGACGGCGAGAACAAGAACGTACAGCGAGACTGGGACTGGTATCTCGGACAGGTGAGCAACTGTAACAACATCATCTGCAACATAGACAGAGTCAAGACCCTGGATGAGACCATGACCGAAGAGGAATGTGCGCAATGGAAATCTGAAGCCTACTGCTGGAGGGCATGGAATCTTTTCCAGATGTCTCAGATCTGGGGGGACATTCCTCTGACGAACTCCATCCCGCCAGCCATCACGGCCGAGAACATAGAAGATGTATATTCTCTTTACTATCCGGGAAGAACCTCAAGGGAAGAAGTCTATAAGCAGATAATAGGCGAACTCGAATTCGCCACGAAGAACGCTCCCGATGTGGACCCGAAGAACAAGAATATCTTCACCAAGGCTTTCGCACACGGAATGCTCGCGCGCATCTACGCCGAGAAGACTTGTCAGGATTGGCAGAAAGTCGCTCAGCACTGCAAGGCCATAGAAGCTATGGGATACACTCTCGTGGACGATTATGCACAGATGTGGGCATACGATGACACCGACGCTGTTCGCAACACTTCAGAATCCATTTTCGAGGTGACATTCACCCGCAGCAGCGGCAACTGGGTATGGATGATGTTCCATCGTAACGCATACAACCCAAGCGACAGCTACTCATGGATCAAATGGATTACTCCTTCACGCAACCTCGTGGCTGCTTATGACAAGGAAGGAGACACCGAGAGAAAGAACGCCTGCATAGTGGAGGATGAGGCCACATGGTCCAACTACTACCCGGGGAACGCCTACAAATTCATGCACAAGATTCCTACGAATGCCTCGAGCATCATCCTCATGCGTCTTGGTGAAATATATCTTCTTCACGCAGAAGCTTTGGCCATGACAGGTGACCTCGGCGGAGCCATTGAATATGTCAACAAGATACGCGAAAGAGCCGGCATCAAGACCGTGAGCGTGCCTGCAAGTCAGGACGAGGCGATAGACGTGATTCTTGACGAACGCCGTCTCGAACTTGCATTCGAAGGATTCCGTTTCTTCGACCTTCTCCGCCACGGATTCGAGAGAGCAAAGGCCGTGCACGATGCTATGCCGCTGGAAGACAGCTATTGGCAGACAAGACTTCCTCTCACGGAACAGACTGTTCTCATGCCTATTCCACAAACGGCGCTTGACAACAACCCAAGCCTTACCACAAACGAAGGTTATTAGCAGATATGATTTCCAATTTCAACAAAATACTGATCGGTATTCTCTGCACTCTTCCTCTCGCCTGCAGCGCGACTTCACCTAAAAGTGATGAGCCGGGGAAGGAAGAGCCGGTGGTACCGGTGGAAACGACGGGAGACGTTACGGCGTACATCACCACCGCTGACGGACTCACCCTGTTCAAGAAAAGCACATTCGATTTCGCCAAAGCCGGCAGCATGTCGCCCAACCAGGTGAAATTCGAAGAGGACCCTGACGCACGGAGCGTGGAGGGCTTCGGACTTGCCATAACTACGGCCTCCTGCTATAATCTCCTGAAGATGAATGCAGACGACCGTACGGCATTTCTGAAAGAACTTTTCGACGCTTCAAACGGATGCGGTTCCAGCCTTATAAGGGTGAGCATAGGAGCTTCGGATTTCTGCCTGAAAGATGAGTACACATGGTGCGATAAAAAGGGGCTGGAGAATTTCGGTGTACCCGCCGAAGACAAGAACTACCTCTTCCCTGTCTTGAAGGAAATCTATGCCATCAACCCCGATGTTAAAATCATAGGCTCGCCATGGTCCTGTCCTCTGTGGATGAAAGGTGGATATTATGGCTACGAGGGTTATGACAGCAGCGTTCTGGAAAAGGACTTCGCGAACTGGACAAGCGGACGTCTTAAACCGTCGTGCTACAGCGACTACGCGCAGTATTTCGTCAAATGGATACAGACCATGCGTACGGAAGGATTTGACATCTACGCCATCACCATGCAGAACGAACCTCTCAACCATGGTAATTCCATGTCCATGTATATGCCTTGGAAAGACCAGAAAGAGTTTTTGAAAGTGCTTGGTCCCGCACTTGACAACGCGGGGCTTGGCGATGTGCAGGTGCTTCTGTTCGACCATAACTACAACTACGACAACAAGAGCGACCAGAAACGTTACCCGCTGAACATCTATGCCGATTCACAGGCATACAAATGGGCTGCCGGTTCCGCTTGGCACAGTTATGGGGGAGACGTGTCGGAACTTGACAATATCGTGTCGGCATATCCCGAAAAGGACATCTACTTCACCGAAGCATCCATAGGAACATGGAACTACAGTTTCGAAAACTGCCTTCTCAACGACTTTTCATCCATATTTATGGGAACTCTCAAGAGAGGAGGACGAGGCGTAACCCTATGGAACCTGATGCTCGACGAAAAGCATGCTCCCTACAGCCCCCACGACGGATCCTGCAAGACCTGCTGGGGTGGAGTCACCATCAATTCATCTGACTATAAGACCATTACCAAGAATACACATTGGTATAACGTCGCTCACGCCAGCATAGTCGTAAAAGACGGTGCCAAGAAGATGAAAATCAACGGATACAACGCTCCTTCAGGGGTGGAGGTCCAGATGTTCAAGAACACGGACGGCAGCATAGGAGTGCTCGTATGCAACAAAGCCTCCTCTGAGCAGACCATAGTGTTCGGCGCGGATGACTATACAGTAAACCTTAAAGTCCCTGCCAGGAGCATAGCCTCGGCAAAGTGGAACAACAAATAAAATTTATATCTGAAAATATGAAACTCAAAAGTATATTTGCTTTCTGTGCAGTTGCAAGCCTTGCATTTTCCTGCACTGAGACGCCCAAGGAATTCGTCAAGACCGATAAAGGTCCGGAGATGACGGTGAATTCCTATACCGAATCCACGTATATGGGCGCAGTGATTAAAGTCAATCTTAACCTTGCGGACAAGAATTTCGACCTCTCTACAGTCAAAGGAAGTCTTCTTTACGGTGAAACGGAAGTGGCGACCTTGACACAAAGGACCAAGACGGAGGGAGAATACACTCTCGAAATCCAGGCTCCGCTTCTCAAGGACGTGCCCGACGGAACGGCACAACTTGTCCTGAAGGCGCAGAACGTGGGCCTCGGCATCACAGAGCGGACTCTGGACATCGCCCTTAAACGTCCTGACTTCGAGACTCTTACAATCAAGAGTGAGGCGGGTGAAGAATATACGCTCACCAAGACGGAAGATTATAAATACGAGGTGGAGGGCAATTTCCCGGCCTATGTCAATTCGACTATCGTGACTCCGGAAATCAACGATGACGGTGAGGTCATCACACTCGGATGGGACGGTTCCGCACTTTCAGCGTCCAATACCGACCTCATTCCTCTGGGCGCAAGCATAGCGGGAAAATATAAGATCACCATAGACCTGCTCACCCTCAGCGCGGCTCCTACGGGCAATGCCGCCGTAGTATCCGTGGCAAAATACAAGCAGGGACAGAAGATGGAGTTCGGCAATGTCGTGGATGTAGAAAACTGGACTCTTGACTCCGACTTCTTCAGCCTGAACAAGGACACCAAAGAGGTTACTTTCCGCGCCGTGGACGGCCTTTACAAGATGGACTACGACACGGAGAAAAAGTTCATACGCGTGGAGCCTATGCAGGACGAGACTAAGACCTTGACACTTTCAGAAGACGGGACAGGTGCCTTATGGGTCATAGGTTCAGGATTCGGAAAACCTGAGATCGGACCAAGCTGGAACACTGAAGAAGGGGCATATCCTGCAGCCTGCGTCTCACCTAAGGTTTATGAATTTACGCTCGCTGTTCCGAGTCAGCTGAACCAGTCCGGCTCCGAGATCAAGCTCTTCCACGAGAAAGGATGGAACGGTGAATTCACAAAAAGCGATTACAGCGAAATCAACATCTCCCCTGCCTTCACCATGACGGACACCGGAAACATACAGGCAGCCGACCTTAAGGCGGGCAAGGGTTACAAGTTCACCATTGACCTCACAGACGGCGTAAAGAAAGCCAAGATTTCATACGAAGAAGTGGAAGTCGCAGTCGGAGGACTTGACATAGAGATCAACGGCGTGAAGGCACTCAAGTTGTCCAACACCGTTTATAAAGTTACCGCCGTGAAGGTGGAGAAGAACAGCATCATTACCTACAAGGGGATAGAAAACCCTCAGAATTGGACCTTTGACGCCGACCACTTCGAACTTACCGCAGACGAGCTCAAGTTCAAGGCCATCACGGGATTCTACTCGTTCCAGATTGACCTCGAGAACCAATACGTAATCGTCCGCCATGTCAAAGAAGACGGCAAGGCGGCTACTTATGCAGACGAAAAAGCCATCACCTTCATGGGATGGGGCGTCGGCTACCCTGCCATGGCTCAGCAGCTCGGATTCGACAGCGGTCTTCTAATTACGCTCGCCCAGATCGAAGATGGTGTTTACCAGTTTACCGGTGTGGCCTGTGAAGACGGGGACGAGACCGTAGTGGGTAACTGCTGGCGCTATAACGACATTTCATTCAAGTTCTTCGGACAGGCAGGATGGGGCGCTGAATGGAATACCGTAACGCTCACCGACGAGGCTAAAAAGTACATCGCACAGGATGGTAACGTGGAACTCATAGTCGAAAGCAAGGATGGAGACAAGAAGATTTACAAACCTCTTGAGAAAGGCGCGACCTACAGGATGACCGTAACGAAATGCTCGGAGCTTAACGCTAACAACAAGTTCGACGTAACGATCGATTTCAGAAAGCTGTAAAAAACAGCACATAGGCTTAATGAGGGTGGCTGAAAAGTCGAAAGACTGATTAGCCACTCTCTTTCTATTCCGGAGAGAAAATATTGATTGGTTTATAAATTTTTTTATTTTTGCAAAAATTACAAAACATCGACTTATGTCCGTCCTTCTTTTAATATTTGCCGTTATAATCATCATATGCGTATTTCTGAACAAGTTCTCCAGCAAAGTCGGAATCCCGGTGCTGTTGTTCTTCCTGATGCTGGGTCTTGCTTTCGGCAGCCACGACAACCAATTTGCAGACAATAACGCTTGGCTTGTGGGCGACATAAGCACCATAGCTCTCATCTTCATCATGTTCTATGGCGGCTTCGGAACACGCTGGAAATCAGCCAAACCTATAGCGGTAGAAGCCGGACTGCTGGCCACTGTAGGAGTGTTTCTGACAGCAGCTTTCGTGGGACTGTTCTGTCACTACGCCCTGAGATGGGAATGGGTGGAAAGTTTTCTTATGGGAGCGGTGATAAGTTCTACGGACGCGGCATCGGTGTTTTCCATTCTACGTACCAGAAAACTTGGTCTGAAAAACAATACCGCACCTCTGATAGAAGTGGAAAGCGGCTCCAATGACCCTATGTCTTATATGCTCACCTCCGTTATGCTATCACTTCTCGGAGGGACGATAACTGCCGGAACCGTGATATGGGACATCGTCTCACAGATACTTTTCGGCGTGCTCTTCGGACTGGGAATCGCCTATCTGGCTTCAAGACTTCTGAAGAAAATAAAAATCAAAAGCAACGGATTCGATATACTGCTTTTCATCGCCATAGCCATCCTCTCTTACGCACTGCCTTCAATTTTCGGCGGTAACGGATATTTAAGCGCTTATATAGTAGGCATTTATCTGGGCAATGTGGAATATGAAGGGAAAAAGTCTCTGGTGGGATTTTTCGATGCCATCACTTCGCTTATGCAGATCATAATTTTCTTCCTGCTCGGCATGTTGGCGGTGCCGTCCGCTTTGTTCAAGGTCTTGGTCCCGGCGCTGTTGATTTTCCTTTTCCTTACACTTGTCGCCCGCCCGATGTCAGTATGCGGCGTTCTGGTGCCGTTCCGAAAATATCCGCCATCACAACTGGCTCTAATCTCTTTCGTGGGACTTCGAGGCGCAGCGTCCATAGTGTTCGCCATAATGATTCTTTCTTCCAAGGCGGCCCTTACCAATGACATATTCAGTATCGTGTTCTGTATAGTGCTGATTTCCATAGCGCTTCAGGGGTCTTTGGTCCCGGCGGCCGCCAAAGTCTGCAAGATGACGGACTCAAATGCCGATGTCATGACCACATTCTCCGATTTCCAGGAAAAGTCCGAAATGTCCTTCGGCATGATACATATTTCGGACAACAGCCGTTGGAAAGATAAGGCCATAAGCGAATTGGGTCTGCCGCAGGATTGTCTGGCCGTGCTTGTCCTGCGTGGGGATGAACGGATTATCCCCAAGGGCAATACTCTGTTGCAATCCTCGGATGACGTGGTGCTCTGCACCAAGGCTTATCAAGATGCCGGACAGGATTCACTTATGTACTACCCTATCTCGGAAACAGACAAACTTGTGGGATGCAAAGTAAAAGATTATCCGGGCGGTGCGGATACCCTGCTCGTAATGATTCAAAGAGGAGAACAAAGAGTAATCCCACACGGCAACACCACCCTTAAAGCCGGAGACGTGCTGGTTACGCTCAAACGAAGCAAAAAATAGCCGCTTGCGAAAAATCAGTCTCCCATACGGGAGCGGGCCTTCCGAAGAAGTTCCTCCTTTTCACTTTCTGAAATGAACGCATGAGCTATGGCGCATTCCACCGCGGCGCGCGCCTGACTTTCAGTCAAAATTCCTGCACTGAACAGTCTGTCATATTCCTTGACAAGAGTAGAATCCGACACTGACAGATTATCGACATTTATGGTCACCTCCACGCCGGCATCCAAAATAGTCTTAAGAGGATAATCCTCCATACGCTCCACGCCCTTTATGGCGTGGGTGTCGAGATTGCTTTTTGGGCAAATGTCCAGGCACACGCCCATATCCTTTATGCGTCGCATAAGGTCGGGATGCTTGAAACATCTGATTCCATGCGCTATGCGGCTCGCCCCATAATCAAGTGCACATGAGATGCTTATAGCTCCGTCAGCCTCTCCGGCGTGTATGGTGAAAGGTATGCCGAGCGAAGAGGCGTATTCAAAATAGGCCTTGTAATCCGAAGTTGGATACAAGGCCTCAGCGCCCACAAGGTCAATGGCGACAGCGCCCTTCCCCAGATATTTTTTAGCGAGCCTTATGGTCTCGTAATTCAACTCATCCTTTCTGCCGCGCATACAGCATAAAATAAACTTGGCCTTAATCTCAGGGCACTCGCGCATCCCCTGCTGAAGGCCCTCTATCGCCGCTCTGACCACCTCGTCCTGTGAGATGCCCCTATAAGTATGCTGAAGCGGGGCGAAACGTATTTCAGAATAGATAATACCCTGAGCGGCAAGACGTTTTACCAGGCTATACGCACTGTAAGCTATAGGCTCACGGCTCTGCATCATATCTATGGGAAGATCGAAACACTTGAGGTATTCCACCAGATTGTTCGTACCCGGAGGACAGGTCAGCAGTTTTTTCAGTTCCGCAGGGTCAGTGCTGGGAAGTGCAGCTTCATTTCCGCCCAATCGGGCCATAGTCAGGATATCTTCAGGAGTAAGAGAGCCGTCAAGGTGTAAGTGAAGATCCACCAAGGCGTACTTCGATGCATCGATTGTAGCAGACATAGGGGTCATAAAAATTTTGCAAAAATAAGAAAAATCATCGTGCCCGCCAATTTCTTTTTCATCAAGCATTAAAAATAAGATGAACAGATGCACCATAAGACAAAGGACGCAAATCTTATTTGGTAAAAAACCATACTGTTGCTAAATTTGTGGGTTATGACTACATCGGAACAGATAAAAGATCTTCATGGCAGGATAGAGACGCTCCAGAAATGCCTTCACATGGAAGACAAGCGTAAAGAATTGGCAGAAAAAGAGAAGGAAAGTCAAGCTCCGGGCTTCTGGGATGACCCGAAAAAGGCCGAGACCTTTATGAAAGCTCTTAACGCAGTCAAATCGTGGGTAGTCTCTTTTGACAAAGCCAAGACGGCCGTGGAAGACCTCGATGTCCTTCAGGAATTCTCCTCGGAAGAAGATTGCGCCGAACTGGATGCGGCCTTCACTCAAGCCCTTTCACAAGTGGAAGATCTGGAGATGAAAAATATGCTCGGTGCGGAAGGCGACAACCTCGGGGCCGTGCTCACCATCAATTCCGGAGCGGGAGGCACGGAGGCCAACGACTGGTCCGCGATGCTGATGCGCATGTATCTGCGATGGGGCGAAAGGAACGGATATAAGATGACCATCACCGAGAATCTTGAAGGGGACGAAGTGGGAATCAAGAGCGCAACTATCTCGTTCGAAGGAGATTACGCCTACGGATATCTGAAATCCGAATCCGGAGTCCACAGACTTGTCCGAATTTCCCCTTTCAATGCGCAAGGCAAGAGGCAGACGACCTTCAGTTCCGTATTTGTTTACCCGCTGGTGGATGACAGCATCAACATAGAGATCAACCCCTCCGATATAGAATGGGACACCTTCCGCTCCGGCGGACACGGCGGACAAAATGTCAACAAAGTGGAGACCGGAGTTAGAGTGAGGCACATTCCGACAGGCATCACGGTGGAGAACACCGAGACGAGAAGCCAGCAGGACAACAAGCAGAATGCACTTCGCATCCTCAAATCGCGTCTGTACGACATAGAACTCCAGAAAAGGCGTGAAAAGCAGGCGGAACTGGAAGGTCAGAAGAAAAAGATAGAATGGGGCTCCCAGATACGCTCCTATGTGCTTCACCCCTACAAAATGGTGAAAGACGTGCGTACGGGCTACGAGACGGCTGATACCCAAGGCGTTCTCGACGGCGACATCAACGCCTTCATGAAAGAATATCTAATGAACAGTTAATTTATACACTATGGCAGAATTCAAGTATGCACCTATGTTTCAGCTTGGCGAGGACCAGACTGAATATTATAAAGTTCCCGGTTCGGAAGCGCTTGTAAGCGAAGGCGAATTTGAAGGTCATAAGATCCTCAAAGTGAGCAAAGAGGCTCTTACCGTGCTGGCCAACACCGCATTCCGCGATGTTAGCTTCCTTCTTCGCCGTTCGCATAACGCGCAGGTAGCCAAGATCCTGTCTGACCCGGAGGCTTCAGAAAACGACAAATATGTAGCCCTTACATTCCTTCGTAACGCAGAGGTGGCCGCAAAAGGCAAACTTCCTCTGTGCCAGGATACGGGAACGGCCATCATACACGCGGAGAAAGGTCAGGGAGTGTGGACAGGCTTCTGCGACGAGGAGGCTCTGTCGCTGGGCGTATTCAAAACATACACTGAAGAAAATCTGCGTTATTCACAGAACGCTCCTCTGGATATGTACAAGGAGGTCAACACCAAATGCAATCTGCCGGCACAGATCGACATCGAATCCACCGAAGGTAACGAATACCGCTTCCTGTGCGTCACCAAAGGCGGCGGATCTGCCAACAAGACCTATCTTTATCAGGAGACCAAGGCCAGAATCCAGAATCCGGGAACACTCGTTCCTTTCCTGGTGGAGAAAATGCGTTCGCTTGGAACAGCCGCATGTCCTCCATATCACGTGGCCTTTGTAATCGGTGGCACTTCAGCAGAAAAGAATCTGCTTACCGTGAAATTGGCATCCACCCATTACTATGACTCTCTCCCTACTTCCGGAGATGAGACCGGCCGTGCCTTCCGCGATCTCGCACTTGAAGAAGAACTCCTCAAGGAGGCTCAGAAGATAGGACTTGGCGCACAGTTCGGAGGAAAATACCTGGCACACGACATACGTGTGGTAAGACTTCCTCGACACGGTGCCAGCTGTCCTATAGGACTTGGAGTCAGCTGTTCGGCCGACAGAAACATCAAAGCCAAGATTAATTTCGACGGCATATGGATAGAAAAGATGGACGACAAGCCTTACGAGCTTATCCCGGAAGAACTCCGCAATGCAGGTGAAGGCGATGCAGTCAAGATCAACCTTGACCGTCTTATCAGGGAAGTCCTTAAGGACCTCACCAAATACCCGGTAAGTACACGACTCAGTCTGAGCGGCACCATCATCGTAGCCCGCGACATAGCTCACGCCAAGATTAAAGCCCGGCTGGATGCAGGTGAGGGAATGCCTGAATACTTCAAAAACCACCCTGTTTATTACGCAGGTCCCGCCAAAACCCCTGCAGGCATGCCTTGCGGCTCGCTCGGGCCTACCACTGCCGGCCGTATGGACCCTTATGTGGATGAATTTCAGGAAAACGGCGGTTCGCTTATCATGCTCGCGAAAGGCAACCGCAGTCAGGTGGTAACCGACGCATGTAAAAAGCACGGCGGCTTCTACCTCGGTTCTATCGGAGGTCCCGCCGCCATTCTCGCTCAAAACAACATCAAGAGCATAGAGTGCGTGGAATATCCTGAACTCGGAATGGAGGCCATCTGGAAAATCACCGTGGTGGATTTCCCCGCTTTCATACTCGTAGACGACAAAGGCAACGACTTCTTTAAGAAGATAGGCCTGTAATCTACTTCAGAACTTTATCCAATTGAGCTTTAAGGTCCGCTTCCCCATTGATGGAGGCGGACTTTATTTCGCCGTCCGTGATAAGAACGCTGTATGGAAGCGTGGTTACATTATAAAGAGACGCAGCGGCGGAAGCAACCCCCGACACATCGCAGACATTGATCCACGGAAGTTTCTGGTTTCTTACGACCGACGCCCACAGCGCCTTGTCATTCGAAAGACAAACTGAATATATCTCAAAGCCTCTCTTATGATACCGGTTATACAAAGGCAAAAGTATCTCCGTATTGAAAAGCTTCTGCGCGTCCTGTGTATCAGTCCAAAAATGCAGAAGGATGGCCTTGGCCTTCACCCCTGAAAGAGAGACTTTCTCCCCGTTGATCCCTGGAAGGCTCAATTCAGGAAAGCCTACGCTCTGCGCCTGTGAGAGGGCAAGACTGAGACTGAGCTGATTCTCCCTGGCCTTCGTCTCCACCTCAAGCGCCTTCACAAAACGCGAATCCGGATAGACCGTCTTAAGACTGTCGCACACACGTCTGAAAAGCACGGCGTCGGTAGGCTGGGAAAAAATCGGCACACCGGACGACAACTGCTGATAAAAAACAGGGATAACCGTAAGGGACTTACAGTTACGCATCACATAGGACACTCTTCCGTGATAGTAATCGATATAAGTCTTCACGGCCTTCGAAGGATCCTCCTGAGAGTTCATAGCCTGCTGAAATGCATTATAATCTGCCTGCACACCGGCAAGCTCAGCCGAACCGGCCGACCCTTCAACACTATAAACACCAAGCGTATCCGCCTTAACTACAGCTTTTTGTCCATCTTCAAGAAGAAGAGAAGCAAGAATAGTATCTCCCCTATAGACATAGACGAATTCCGGCTGCCCCTCCTCCACTTCAAGAGAATACCTGAAGCGGCCTCCCGTATCCGTCTTTACAGAATCAAGCAACTGAGAAGAAGACACACCCAGCTTATACAAAGCCAACTGCTCCTCCCCTATGCCATCCACGGTCATATCAATGGTAGCCTTGTGGGCACAGGAAACCAGACACAAAGCGGACAAGCCCACTACAAAAGCCTTTCTCATCATTTATGCCAATTTTTTAAATTCCTCATAAACAGCCGCCGCAATCTCGGCCTTGCGACTGTCACTCACCTCAGGGCGGGTCTTCCTGAAATCCATATCTCCCTCATTCTGAAGAGGAACAAGATGTATATGAGTATGAGGCACTTCCATACCAAGGACTGCCACCCCCACTCTCTTGCAAGGGACGACCTTTTTCAGCGCTTTGGCCACCTTTCCGGCAAAATCCCAAAGCCCCAGATAAGTCTTCTCATCCAGAGAGAAGATATAGTCCTCCTCCGTCTTTTTAGGTATCACAAGAGTATGCCCTTCTGCCAATGGGGAAATATCCAGAAAAGCGTAATAATCCTCATTTTCAGCCACTTTGTACGACGGGATCTCCCCTGCGGCGATTTTTGAAAAAATAGTCATATATAATTACTGAATGGAAATCTCCAGAATCTTGAACTTTATCACTCCGGCAGGAACCTTGGCCTCCACGACATCCCCCACACCATGTCCTATGAGAGCTTTGGCTATAGGAGTGGTGGCTGCAAGCTTTCCCTTGGAAAAATCCGCTTCAGATTCGCCCACGATCGTAAATGTCATGTTCTGATGAGCATTCAGATTCTCCACCTTCACGGTATTGAGCATCTGAACTTTATCTGTAGAAAGCATGGAAGCGTCCACGACCTTGGCTCCGGCAACCATGTTTTTAAGATTAGCTATCCTTATCTCCAGAAGGCTCTGCGCCTCACGTGCGGATTCATATTCGGCATTTTCCGACAGATCTCCTTTCTCTCTGGCTTCCGCTATCGCAGCTGAGATTATCGGTCGCTGCTCCAAAGCCTCCTTCAATTCCTTCTTGATACTTTCGAGCCCCTCTTGGCTCATATAATGCACCTGTGCCATATATAGTAATAATAATTAAAGGAACTTTCCAGTCCCTCCTAAACTTAACATCCTTAAAATAAACGCTAAAAATCTTTACCGCCTGTAAATTTAGGCTTCATAATCTCCGAATAGAGAATCAGCTTCTTCCTATCCCTTTTTATATCGGCCTTAACAGCATCAACGGTACCTTTTTTCTTATCGTCAATGTCTTTCTTCGTGGTCATACTTCGCGAAGATAAGATTTTTCGCTGACATTTCGTCCTTTTTCAACTGTTTTTTTAACTCGTCGAATGAAGAAAACCTCACCTCATCCCTTATCTTACATTCAAAAGTAACTTCCAAATCAAGGCCGTAAATATCTCTGTCAAAATCAAATATATGCGTCTCTACAAGAGATGCGGCATCGACGTTGCTCATCCCAATATGGACTTTACCCTGCAGGAAAACCCTGCTCAGATATACACCCGCACCTGGAACACATTTCAAAGGTTCGCGAAGGCGAAGATTCGCCGTAGGGTAACCGATGGTGCGCCCCAGACGTTTTCCTCCCACCACCACGCCGCTCACGGAATAGTCCCTGCCCAGCATTTTCGAGGCCGATTCGACTTCCCCGCATTCAAGAGCCCTTCTTATCCGGGAAGAAGACACGCTCACACCGTCCATATCTACAGGAGGCACTATGACAGCCCCGATTCCCTCCTCGCTGGCCATCCGGGCTATCTGCTCCGTAGTCTTACCGTCGGATCCGAAACGGTTATCGTAACCGAGCACTATGTCCGTAACCCCATAACGGGAACGGAGCATTCGAATATAGGACAAAGCATCAAGAGAAGAAAATTCATCATTAAAGGGCAAGACCTTCACCTCCCCTACGCCAAACTCCTTGATAAGGGCCGTCTTTTCTTCAACAGAAGTCAGAAACCTCAGATCTCTCGCTCCATTCTGAAGGAAAACCCGCGGATGAGGCCATAGCGTGATAACAAGACTTTGCCCGCCTCCCTTTCGGGACAGTTCGAGCAAAGTCTTCAATACCTTTTGATGTCCGAGGTGGACACCGTCAAAAAAGCCGGTAGCCGCTACAACCATTTAACGATAGGAAAATCCTGCCTGTGAGGAAGTTCGGCATTCTTAGGATAAATCCTCGTGCCAACTTCGTACATACCTGTCCTCTCCGGAAGGACCGAAGTGCGGAAAGTGGCTATACCGTTCTCGCAGGATACAAGATCGTAGTTGAACACTTCCTGGATATGAAGCGCTCCCGTATTGTCTCTCGATGTGAAGAGCACCTCTACGCCCACGTCCTCCGCCTTCAGACGGCCAAGATCTATAACCACCTCACACACAAGTTTGTTCTTATCTGACAATACGCAAGACGCGCTCGGCTGAGTGTATGAAACGATACGCATGTTGTTCCACTCCTGGCCCACATACTGCTTCCATGACGCTATGTCTTCGGCAGCCCTGCCATTTTCCTCGCTCAAGTGTGCAAAACGCTTGCTCTGAGGCTGATAATACTGATTATAGTAATCGGTAAGCATACGGTTGGTCGTGAAGTTCGACGCCACCTGAGCCACAGTGTTCTTAATATAACCTATCCACTTGCTGCTGCGCCCTGTCGTAGCGTCAAGGTCGTAATAGTCCGGGGCTATCTCATTCTCAAGTATGGAATAGATGGTCGCGGCGTCCAGTTCGTTCTGATACTCATGGTCATCGTACGTGCGCTCCTGAGGAAGAGCCCAGCCGGCGTTCTTGGCATATCCTTCAACCCACCAGCCGTCGAGAACTGAAAAATGCATAACTCCGTTCATGGACGCCTTCTCTCCTGATGTTCCCGATGCCTCCTGTGGACGCGTAGGGTTGTTCATCCATACGTCAACTCCCTGAACAAGACGCTTGGCCAATGTTATGTCATAACCCGGCACGAACACTATCTTTCCTATGAAACGAGGATCCTTGCTTATCTCAACTATCTGTTTGATGAGGTCCTGTCCTGCCACATCAGCAGGATGCGCCTTGCCGGCAAAAAGGAACTGAACCGGACGTCGCGGGTTGTTCACTATCTCGTCCAGCTTATTAAGATCGCGGAACAGGAGCGTGGCTCTCTTGTATGTCGCGAAACGACGTGCGAATCCTATGGTAAGCACATCATCGCGAAGATTCTCCTTTATGGTAACCACCTGTCCCGGAGTATAATGCGCAGACATATTAGGGTCGGAAAGCCTGTCCTTCACGGTTTTTATAAGGTCCGTCTTCAGGAGCTGGCGCGTTTTCCAAATCTCCTCGTCACTCACCTTATATATCCCCTCAAAGCAGCTCTTATCGTAATGAGAAGTCTTGAACTGCTCGCCGAACACCTTGGAATGAATGACTTTCCACTCCTTGGCGGTCCAAGTAGGATAATGCACTCCGTTGGTTACGTAACTTATGAAGAGTTCTTCCGGAAGATAGCCCGGGTACATGCTTGAGAAAAGCTCCTGACTCACCTTGCCGTGAAGCATGGACACACCGTTCACGTTCTGACTGAAATTGGCGGCGAGCACACTCACCGAGAATTTCTCTGAAGGGTCATCGGCATTAATCTTTCCGAATTCCATAAATCCGTGCCAATCAAGTCCATACCTCTGCGGATAATGTCCGAAATATTTACCCATCTCCTCTTCCGTAAAGGCATCGTGTCCGGCCGGAACCGGAGTATGTGTGGTGAATAAAGCCGAAGACCTTACGAGTTCAAGCGATTTGCCTAAGGAATAGTTATGCTCCTGCATGAATATGCGAAGCCTCTCAAGTCCGGCGAAAGCGGCATGTCCCTCATTATAGTGATACATCGTAGGATTGAGTCCCACGGCACGCAGTGCCCTCACTCCACCTATACCCAGCAGAATCTCCTGCTTGAGCCTGTTTTCGTGGTCTCCACCATAAAGCTGATGCGTAATGGTCCTGTCCTCGGCCGAATTGGCTTCATAGTCAGTGTCAAGAAGATAGAGATCGGTACGTCCCACAGCCACTTTCCAGATACGGGCATAAAGCGTACGTCCGGGAAGTTGCATGCCCACGCTCTGCCATACGCCGTTGGCATCCATGACAGGCTCGACAGGAATCTTCAGAAAATCCTGCGCCACATAATCGGCCACCTGATTACCCTGCGGAGTGAGCCTCTGCGTGAAATAACCATATCTATAAAGAAGCCCGACCGCCACCAGATTCACATTCATATCCGAAGCCTCCTTCAGATAGTCTCCGGCCAATATTCCAAGACCTCCCGAATATATCTTAAGGGACGTGTCCAGGCCATATTCCATACAAAAATACGCTACAGACGGCTCCTGCCTTTCACTCTTTTTCGCCATATAGGAATTGAATTCCGCTATGACAGCATTCATCCTGGCCAAAAAATCCTCGTCCTTGGCCAATTCATTATATCTTTTAAGGCTGACCTTGTCAAGAATCTCCATGGGATTATGTCCCGATTTATGCCACAGATCCGCATCTATGCTCTTGAACAACGCCTTGGCGTCATCGTTCCAACACCACCAGAGGTTTCTGCACAAAGTCTCCAATCCTGAAAGCTCCTCCGGGAGATGCCTCGTAACCATCACGTTTTTCCATGACGGTGAAAAACTTGCGTTTACATTCATATAATTCAAGTTTCGCAATTAAAATATGTTATGATTATCCTGAAATTCGTATGCTATACCGTTTACTTTACAGCCAAAGCGTCATTGACACGTATAGTGAAGTCGCTCACCACGTTCATATAATTGATGAACGCCTCATAAGGTGAACTGTACGGGTTGAAATATTTGTGCATATCCCCGCCCATAAAGAACTTGGTGCACATATAATAGAAATGGTCGCTCTCCTGAAGATGACCGTAATCGGCCCAGAGCTGAGGATCGTTCAGAAGAGAAAGTTTCTCCTGAAGGCCATAAATCTTCGAAAAGGCCTCATTCTGAAGTTCATTTCCAAGCCAGGCCGTAAGATCCCTTTCCTCATCGGCCCACGAAATAGGAGAAGGAACAGAAAGTTCGGATACCGCCTTATATGAAGCGGACACTTCCGACGGAGTCAGGAACTTGAAATCCTTGTCCTTGAGACACTCTGCCGGGAGATTTTCCATAAAGTCAAAGATGCCGGTGGAAGCGT
Source organism: Coprococcus eutactus (assembly GCA_963615835.1). GTDB lineage: Bacteria > Bacteroidota > Bacteroidia > Bacteroidales > UBA932 > Cryptobacteroides. The sequence goes on from CAVEIF010000002.1 coordinate 36,366, forward strand.
CCGTATGCTCTCCGAAAGTCTCATAGTCCATAAAAAGACCCACATAATCACCTTCCGAAGAGTCTATCCACGTTTTGAATTTGTCCGCAGTAAGAGGCCAGCCGCCCCAGTTCTTATCTCCGAAACGGAAGGCGATGTCGTCACTTAAGGAGTAATTCCTCAAAAGTATGTTCTGCTGAGGAACTATATCATTACTGTATATATAGTTAGGACATCTCCATCCGAGAATGTGCCTGGCACCTTCGGTGAGAATGGTCTTGAATCCCATCTCATAGACCTGCTTTCCTATCTGATCCGAATAGACAAGCTCCGTATTACGGAAAACCTTGGGCTCCACACCCAGATATTGCTTTATGGCCTCCTTGTGCTTTTCTACCTGGAATTTGAATTCAGCAGGAGAAGCCAAAGATGACAATGAATGATAATAGGTCTCACAAAGGAACTCCACACAGCCTGTATCTGCAAGCTTCTTGAAGCTGTCCAGCACCTCCGGAGCATATCTGTCGAACTGCTCCAAGGCGGAACCCGAGATGGAAAGCGCTACTTTGAATTGGCCCTTTGACGCCTTGATGGCTTTCAAAAGCACTTTGTTCATAGGGAGATAGCACTTCTGCGCCACCCTTCGAAGAATAGTTCTGTTAGCAAAGTCATCATAATAATGAGAATCCTTGCCTATATCAAAAAACCTATATAACCTGAGTCTGGTAGGCTGATGTACTTGGAAATACAAACAGATAGATTTTGCCATAACTATATTATTTTGTGATTTGTTCGTAAATATTTTTCAACTTGGCGGCCGCATGGTCCCATTTCAGAGCATTCACCTCCTCAAAGCCGTGTTCCACGGCGAATTTCGAAAGAGCCGGATAATTGACCAGAGCATATATGTCATCTGCCATGGCATCCACGTCCCAGAAATCCACCTTAAAGGCATATCTCAGGACTTCGGCCGCACCGCTTTGATAAGAGATGATGCTCGGCACGTTTGAACGCATGGCCTCAAGAGGAGAGATGCCGAAAGGCTCGCTCACGGACGGCATCACGTACACATCGCTCAAGGCAAACATCTTCTGAACATCCGTCCCGCGAAGGAATCCGGTGAAATGGAATCTGTCGGAAATGCCGAGCCGGGCCACCTGCTTTATGGCACGTGTCATCATATCTCCGCTTCCCGCCATGACGAAACGGACGCCTTTAGTTCGTTTGAGTACTTTCGCAGCGGCATCTATGAAATACTCCGGGCCCTTCTGATAGGTAATTCTTCCGAGGAAGGTTACGACTTTATCCTTAACGCCGCGCTCCACCAGAAGATCCTCCCTTCCGCTGAAATCCACGGCATTATGCACGGCCACCACCTTCGAAGGCTCTATGCCGTATTTGTTTATCACTATGTTTCTTGTAAGCTCGGATACGGCCACGACCACATCGGCCTGCTCCATACCGCGCTTTTCTATGGCATAAACGCGGGAATCCACCATGTCGTCCGATCCGCGGTCGAACGAAGTGGCGTGGACATGAACCACAAGCGGCTTCCCGGTAAGTTCCTTGGCGGCTATTCCGGCCAGATAAGTAAGCCAGTCGTGAGCATGTATCACGTCGAAATTATCCTTCTGCTGCATGGCGATGGTACCTCCCACCTGAGCATAACGTGTAACCTCTTCAAGCAGATTGGCCCCGTACTTGCCTGAGAACTTGAACTTCTGTCCAAATCCTATGGTGGTCTCGCCCGCATGCTCCTTCTTCATCCGCTCTATGGCGTCAAAATACTCCTCAGGGTCCACATAAGGTACAAGATTCGAGTCCACATGGATGAACTTCACCTTGTCTATGAACTCATCCACGCTTTCGCTTATGTTCTGAACCGCCACATCGCTGGCATTTATTATGGTCGTGCAGCTCTGATCCTCATCGCCGCTGGCGGAAGGCATCACGAAAAGAGTCTCGACGCCATTATGCGCCAATCCCTCGACTATACCCTTACAAGCGGTACCAAGTCCGCCTGCAATATGTGGAGGGAATTCCCAACCGAACATCAATACTCTCATAACTGTTCTCCTTTATATTTTTCCAACAATTCGTCCACCCTCAGAAGAGCCGAAGTGCACAAAGCCGAAGATATGGCTCCGTGCGGCTCGAAAGGAGGGTCTCCGTCATAAAGTTCAGAAAATGCTCCCACGCCATGCTTGTTCAGATCCTCATAGAATCCTTCTACAAGCCACTCAGCCTTCTTAATGAAAGACGGGCCCTTTATTCTCAATGAAGTCTCTATATATAAGGCCAACAGCCAAGGTCTGGTGCTTCCCTGATGATATGCCAGATCCCTTTCAAGCTGAGATCCTTCATACACACCCTTATACTTGACATCCCTCGGAGAAAGGGTCCTGAGGCCGCGTGCCGTTACGAGTTCACGGTCTATCACCCTCAGAACAAGCGGATGAAGTTCATCGTCTATAGGAGAATATTTAAGGGACAAAGCGGCCAGCTGATTAGGTCTCACATCCAGATTTTGGCCATTATTATCCACATAATCAGCCAGATAACCAGCCTCTTCGTTATAAAAGACTTTAGTGAAATTATCCTTTACCAGAGAAGCTATCCCGCTCCACGTCCGAACGAACTCCTTATCGGCGCCGCGTCCTTTCTCCATCTCAAGAGCGAAACAGATAGCGTTATACCACAGCGAGTTAGTCTCCACCTGATAGCCGGCACGCTCCGTTACCGCGCGTCCCTGAATATATGCGTTCATCCATGAAAGCGCCACGCCGTCTTTCTGCGCCCACAGAAGGCCGTTAGGATGCATGGCCACTTCCGCTCTCACGCCCGGAAGATAACTTTCAAGGACCTTCTTAAGGGCGTTGCCGTACTTTTTCCATACCTTTTTAGCATCGGCGCCATACTCTATATAACTCTGAAGGACACATGCCAGATGAAGCGGAGCCTCCACCTGCGTGGTACGACGGGTAAGACGCTCCTGTTCGTCGGCGATGAGATTATCCAGAATCTCCTCGAAAGCCTCAGGTCTGCCGGCTGAAAGAGTAAGTCCAGGAAGTGCGACCAGAGTCTCACGGAGAAGTCCGGCATAAAGCCACGAATAACCGGCCTCTATCTTCATCTTCCCGTTATGATGGGTAATGAGCGTATCTGCGCAATGCAGCAGCTGCTGACGGTAGTCCTTGATCTCGCCGGCCTTGGATGCCAATTTCTTGAATTCCGGAGCAAATGTCTTAGGATCTGCTTCCGCGACGGAAACACCCGCTATGAAACTGCGGCCCTTATGAAGAGTCAATTCAAAGACGCCGGGCGAAAGAAGATCCTCCTTACAGTCGAAGCCACGACGATATTCATCCGAATATGTTATGCCGTAATACCAGTACGGTTCCGCCGTATATTTGGCTCCGGTGTCAGAAAACTGGATATACAGGTCAGGATACGACTCATAAAGTCTGAAACTCTCTCCTCCGGGAACCGCCCGACCCTCAGGACATGCCTGGTCATTGACATGAGTGAGGGCATGTATGTTTCTGAATGCCAATAATGGGCGAAGCTTTATCAAAGCTTTCTGCGGGCCTTCCAGAAGTTCATATTTGATATAAAGCCTGTCCACTTCCGGACAAAGCAGAATGCTTTTACGGATTACGATGTCTCCTATCTTGTATGTTATCCTCGTTACCGGATCAGCCTCAAAATCCACCACATACTTATGGCCGCGAGGCTCATACACATCACCATAACAATGAATCCCCAGATTGAACTGTTTTCCCTCGACTGTCAGGGATTCATCCAGAGACGACAGCATCAGGAACCTGTCCCCTCCGAAGCGGTCCAGAGTGAGGGCAAACAATCCATGATAGCGACGCGTATTACACGTCACGATGGACGTGTTACAATACGCACCCGTCTTATTGGCACATAAAATCTCCCTTTTCAGAGAATAGGAGAGATTGACCAATTCCGCCTTGTTAAATTTCAAAAAAGCCATATCATTTCGTTTTTAGCAACACCAGGGCGCACCTGCAAGGCAAGTACAGACTCAAAGTGTGATCCACCGTAATATGTTTCTCATTTTTCTGCAGACGCCCGAAGCCTCCGTACTCCACGCCGTCGGAATCAAACTGCAGGACATACTCTCCGTCAGGCATCTCAAATCCGTAATTTTCATAGGAATAGCACGGCGAAAAGTTGAGCGCAAATATAGCGTTTTGGCGTCGGAAAATCAAGACCTTTTTTTCTTCGTCCGCGCGAAGAAGTTCCGGGGATGATTCCAATATTTTATTCCCGCTCAGAAAATGCACGAACTCCGCGTCAAAAGCCTGCAGTCCGGCGTATCTGAGCAGAGGATTATCGGCAAGCGACCATTGGCGTCTGGCATATTTGTAGGACCATCCGTTCCCCTCTCGAGGAAAATCTATCCACTCGGGATGGCCGAATTCGTTACCCATAAAATCAAGATACCCGTTTCCTGCCGTGGCCGCCGTCAGAAGCCTTATCATCTTATGCAGCGCCACTCCCCTGTCTATGACCAGATTCCGGCTCGCCTTATCCATATGATAGTACATCTCCTTATCCATCAAGCGAAAAGCTATAGTCTTATCCCCTACCATCGCCTGGTCATGACACTCCGCATAACTTATAGTCTTCTCGTCTTCGCGTTTTCTGGTAAGTTCCCACCATATCTCCCCCATGGACCACTGCTCGTCGGAGCGCTCCTTTATCCACTTTATCCAATGGTCCGCCACTCCCATGGCCATCCTGTAGTCAAATCCGATTCCTCCCTCATCCAGCGGCGCCGCAAGTCCTGCCATCCCGCTCACATCCTCCGCTATGGTGATAGCCTGCGGATATAATTTATGGATAAGAATATTGGCCAATGCCAGATATGTCACGGCATTCTCATCCACGCCGGAATTGAAATAAAGCTCATAATTGCCGAAATCGGTCCCGAGGCCGTGGTCCCAGTATATCATGGAAGTAACTCCGTCGAAACGGAATCCATCCAGATGATATTCTTCAAGCCAATATTTACAGTTGCTTAATAGAAAATCGATCACCTCATCCTTACCGTAGTCGAAGCAGCGCGAACCCCAGGCAGGATGATAACCCGCGCTTCCCTTGTAAAAATAGAGGTCGTCCCTGCCGTCGAAGCGGCTTAGCCCCTCCGCCTCGTTGCTTACGCTGTGCGAATGCACTATGTCCATTATCACGGCTATCCCCATGGAGTGAGCCTCGTCCACAAGACGCTTGAACTCTTCCGGAGTGCCGAAGCGGCTGCTCAGCGCGAAGAAATTCGACACCTGATAGCCGAAGCTGCCATAATACGGATGCTCCTGCAGGGCCATTATCTGTATAGTGTTATAGCCCAATTTTTTAACCCGTGGAAGAACCGCGCTGCGGAAGTCATCGAAAGAAGCGACCTTCTCCTCCTCGGAGCTCATGCCTATGTGGCACTCGTAGATGAAGGGGACCTCGGTCTTCCGCGTAAATCCGCTCTTCCATTCATATGGCTTCGCGGGGTCCCACACCTGTGCGCAGAACACTTTCGTCTCGGGGTCTTGAACGACCCTTGTAACATAAGCGGGAAGTCTTTCAGCGCCTCCGCCGCTCCACTCCATCCACAGTTTATACAGTTCGCCATGATGCAGGCAGAAATCCGGCAGGCGAAGTTCCCAATTCCCGCCGCCCACCGGAGAAAAAGAGTATGAACGCACCCTCTGCCAATTATTGCATTCCCCTATGAGGTAAATCTTATTGGCATTGGGAGCCCACTCGCGTATCACCCAGCCATCCTTGTCCTTATGAAGTCCGTAATAAAGGTGGGAATTGGCCCGAGAATGCTTCTCCCAGGAATCAAGGATCCTACGGTGTCTGCTCTCTATGGCATCCTTCCAAGGCTCAAGCCAAGGATCGGTCTCATATATCTTTTTCATAATCAGGATAATCAAATATCACGTTTCCAAAGTTAACAATTATTCCCGAACAACTCTCCCGTCCGGCGCACAAGTGTTAAAAAAAGACAAAAAAGGGCAAATCCCGAAAGATTCACCCTTTTAATCACATATCACGATGAACTATTGTTCGTCCGGCGTGTTGTCATTACCGCCCTGCGGTCCATAATCAGGACCTCCCTGAGGGCCTCCCTGATTGGTTTCAGGGCCTTGTGGTCCGGCCTGAGGACCGGCTCCCTGACCTGCCATAGAAGAATAAACTTCTCCCATGACCTTGTTCAGCTCCTCTGAATACCTGTCAATATCTGCTACATTCTGATTCTTGACAGCCTCCTTGAGGGAATTCAGCGGACCTTCAAGAGCGGACTTCTTGTCAGCAGGCACCTTATCGCCGTTGTCCTTGAGGAATTTCTCCACCTGGAAGGTGAGCGCATCAGCATTGTTTATCTTATCCACTCTCTCCTTCTCGGCCTTGTCGGCGGCTTCATTGGCCTTGGCCTCGTCACGCATCCTCTGTATCTCCTCATCAGAAAGCCCGGAAGAAGCTTCGATACGTATCTTCTGTTCCTTACCCGTAGCCTTGTCCTTGGCAGAAACAGAGAGGATACCGTTCGTATCTATATCGAAGGACACTTCTATCTGAGGTATTCCGCGAGGGGCAGGAGCGATTCCGTCAAGATGGAACACACCTATCTGCTTGTTGTCCTTAGCCATAGGACGCTCGCCCTGAAGTACGCGTATCTCGACTGAAGGCTGGTTGTCAGCGGCCGTAGAGAACACCTGATCCTTATGTACAGGGATAGTGGTGTTGGATTCGATAAGCTTGGTCATCACGCCACCGAGAGTCTCTATTCCAAGTGAAAGCGGAGTCACATCCAGCAGAAGCACGTCCTTCACATCTCCTGCGAGCACACCGCCCTGAATGGCGGCACCTATAGCTACGACCTCGTCCGGGTTGACACTCTTGTTAGGTTCCTTTCCGAAGAAGTCCTTGACAAGCTCCTGAACCTTAGGGATACGTGTCGAACCACCCACAAGGATAACTTCATCTATCTGGGATGCGGTAAGTTTTGCATCTTGCAGAGCCTTACGGCAAGGTTCTATGCTTCTGCGGAACAAATCATCGCAGAGAGCTTCGAACTTGGCACGCGTAAGAGTCTTCACCAAGTGCTTAGGCATACCGTCAACAGCTGTAATATAAGGAAGGTTGATCTCAGCGGAAGTCTGGTTTGAAAGTTCTATCTTAGCCTTCTCCGCAGCTTCCTTCAAACGCTGAAGAGCCATAGGGTCCTTCTTGAGATCCATTCCGCCGTTCTCGGATGCGAACTCTGAAGCAAGCCACTCGATGATGGCGTGATCGAAATCATCACCTCCGAGGTGTGTGTCACCGTTTGTGGATTTAACCTCGAACACTCCGTCTCCCAGTTCAAGGATAGAGATATCGAAAGTACCGCCGCCAAGGTCATACACGGCCACTTTCATGTTCTTGTTCTTCTTGTCAAGACCATAAGCAAGCGCAGCCGCCGTAGGCTCGTTGATGATACGTTTCACATCCAGTCCCGCGATCTTGCCGGCTTCCTTGGTAGCCTGACGCTGAGAATCGGAGAAATATGCAGGCACGGTAATTACGGCCTCCGTAACTTCCTGACGGAGATACTCTTCCGCCGTTTTCTTCATCTTCTGAAGAATGATGGCTGAAATCTCCTGAGGAGAATACTGTTTGCCGTTGATCTGAACACGCGGAGTGTTGTTCTCGCCACGTACCACATCATAAGGCACTCTTTCAATCTCCTTTCCTACCCTGTCATAAGTCTCACCCATAAATCTCTTTATAGAGAAGATGGTGTTCTTAGGGTTCGTAACAGCCTGACGCTTGGCGGTGTCACCCACCTTACGCTCACCGCTGTCCGTGAATGCGACGATTGAAGGGGTCGTACGATGTCCTTCATTGTTGATTATGACGGTAGGCTGGTTGCCTTCCATCACTGCGACACAAGAGTTTGTCGTTCCTAAGTCAATACCGATAATCTTTCCCATAATATATTTCCTTTTTATTTATTTCTCAATTCTTATTATCATCCGTCTGTTTCTCCGGCGGACGACCTGCTTTTCTTCCAAGAATGTGCCAAGTCTCGCGACTATGACAATTTGTCAGTTTCAAGACCGGCACGCCTGTCTCCGGCCTCGTTTGTCCTTAGCCGCAAATAAGTAATCGTTAAAAAATAACTTGGTAATCTATGTTTGTCTTTTTGGTCTATAGACTTTCTTTCATCAGTCATTTAGCACCGCTAAACTCCTTCTTCAAAAAAGCCTCTATTTTCGAAAATACTGTCATATCTTTACCAACTTATTTTTTACCGCTTACTAAATATTTTGCATTGCTGAAAAAAATTACTATCTTCGCCAAGACTAATGTAAAATCGTAAATAAAAAACATAACAGACTTATGAAACTTACCAAAATCATCGCCGTTGCAGGACTTGCAGTTCTTGTATCACTCGGCACTTCTTGTCAGTCTAAGAAGGCTAAAGAGGCTGAAAAGGCAGCAGCTGAAGCAGCAGCCAGGGCAGCAGCCGAAAAAGCGGCAGCTGAAGCAGCAGCCAGGGCAGCCCGAGTTTTCACACTTTCAGATGCAGTTACAGCCGTTAAGGGTGAACTTAGCGCTGAGGATGCAGAGAGTTACAAACAGGCGGTTAAAGACGCCATCGCCCAGACTCCTTACGGATCACAGACTTTCGCTCTTCCTACAGCCAGCGTAACTTACGCTTCCGAAAGATGCGACCTTAATAAAGCCACTAAAGAATTGCTTCAGGAATTCCTTAACGTATATAACTCTACTGACAAGAAAGCTGTCATCCTTATCGAGCCTTATGCAGATGACACTTCCAACAAAGAGTATAATAAAGCTATCGCCATCGAAAGAGCCAATCTGGTTCGCAGCTGGCTTTACGCATACCAGGTTCCTGCAAGAAAAGTTAAAGTCGTTTGCCCTTGCAAAGCTACGAAGATAGATACCGGCAAACAGAGAGTTAACGTTTCCATCGCAGAATAATATCCTTAATGGAATACAGATCTCTATCTGACACCGAAATCCGGGACCTTGAGTCCCGGATTCTTTTTGAGGACAATCACCTGCTGATAATCAACAAGAAAGCTGGAGAGATAGTTCAAGGGGACAAGACTGGGGACGAATGCCTGTCAGAAACGCTCAAAGCCTACGTCGCCGGCAGAGACCATAAACCGGGGAAGGTGTTCATGGGAGTTCCTCACAGACTGGACAGACCTGTAAGCGGAGTCTGTGTATTCGCCAAGACATCCAAAGCTCTTGAACGCCTGAACGCGATGTTCCGCGGATCAGACATACACAAAAAATACTTCGCGCTTTGCTGCGGACGCCCGCCGAAAGAGAACGACGAGCTGCAGAACTACTTGTGGCGCAACGAAAAACAAAACAAGACCTATATCTGCCAGGAAAACAGGAAAGATGCCAAGCTTGCGAAACTCAGATATCATTTGCTGGGAGCAAGCGACAAGTACTATCTTGTCGAGGTAGAACTTCTTACCGGCAGACACCACCAGATACGGTGTCAACTTTCAAATCTGGGATGCGTAATAAAAGGAGATCTGAAATATGGAGCTCCACGTTCCAATCCAGACGGAGGAATATGCCTCCACGCCAGAGAAATAAACTTCATCCACCCTGTAAAAAAAGAACTTGTTTCCGTTCAGGCTCCTATTCTTTCTTCCTGGGCAAAAATCGCAGACGCGGCTTTTCCCATATCTCGGTAAGATACTCACTGGGTCTGGTGGAAGTAACCGTCTTGAACCACGTGTTGAACGACGGTACGGAATTGAATCCCGACATACGTGCCACCTCGCTGAAGCGCATTCGTGGCTCGTTTTTTATAAGCTGTTGCGAATGTCTCACCCTATAAGCGTTAATATAGGGACGGAAATTGGTCTTCCCTATCCGGCTCAACGCCTTGGAAGTTACCGAACGCGACACACATACTAAAGAAGAAAGATCCTCTATCGAGAAGTCCCCGTCCAGATAAGGCTTCTTCTCCTCCATCACCCTCTCTATCCTGTCATAGACTGTCTTCAACTTCGCCGTATCATCCCTGAGATATGATACGCCGCTGCGTCCTCTCTTATTCTCCGGCCACTTTATGAATTTCTTGAACAGGAACAGTTTCATTTTCTACAGTTTTAGCAGTTACGCGTTTATACCGCACACGCAGCGGGAAACAAATATAAACAAAAAAACCTGCCAGGAAGCACCTGGACAGGCTTTTATAGGGCGCTGGGACGAAAATATATTTTAAATTATTTCTTTCGTCCAGTTTTGATTGACTCGAATCCTTTACCGTAAACACCCGTTACGGAAGATACAGAAAGGAATGCGTCCGGATCTATCATCTTAATGTAGCGCAAAAGTATATTAAGGTCGTACTTTCTGGCGAGAACCATCAGGACCTCCGTCGGTTCCTTAGTGTACCAGCCCATCCCGTTCAATACGGTGACTCCGCGATGAAGATCCTTAGTTATGGCGTCAGCCAGCTCCGTATGTTTCTTGGAAAGTATTATCAATTGGACGCTCTGCTTCGATCCGGAAATGACCATATCGAGCACGGTTCCGTTAACGGCTATAAGAATGAAACCATAGACGCAGGTAGTGATCTTCTCGTTAAGCTGCATGACACCTCCGTCCGCCGCCTGCATAGGAACGAACATTGACGAGAGGATAATCACCACATCCATGGCAAGAATCATCCTTCCAGGCGAGACATTCCGATATTTGTTGACTATGAGAGCTATGATGTCCGTGCCTCCCGTGCTTCCGCCCTGCGACATGCACAGACCTATTCCGGTTCCGGCCATAAGACCACCCATTATGGAACTCATAAGCTTGCCGTTTTCTACGGCCAGTATCTGACATATCTCAGAAGGGATGATCTCCTGAAAAAGGTTAAGCCCCACGGACGCCACGATAATGGCATATATGGTCTTGAATCCGAACTTGTTGCCCAGAATGAACATCGCTATGATGAGCAGCACCACATTGACTACGAAATAGGTATAACCCATCTTTATTCCCGTAATATACTGGATTACAGAAGCAAGACCGGACACGCCACCGCCCACCAACTGGTTGGGAATGAGAAATACGCTCCATCCCACAATGTACAGGAGCATACCGAGAGTAATGATGGCGTACTCTTTAAAAACTCTGAAAACAGCCTTCGTTGACATTATTTATTTTCCGATTTATTTCTGCTTATACCGGCTTTTATCTCTTCAAAACCCTCCCCATAGACATTATTGGTAGGAGAGACGCTCATAAAAGCACGTGGGTCAAGTCTCTTGATCTCCTTCATGAGCGAAGGAAGTTCATTACGTCCTATGAGAATCAAAAGGATATCCTTGTCCTTCTTAGTGTACCAGCCCTGAGCCTTCAATACCGTAACTCCGCGATTCATGTCATTGATGATGTGGTCGGCAATCTCCTTATACTTCTGAGAGAAGACAAACAGCTGACAGGAGCTTTTCTTACCGCCCACCACCACATCCACGAGCAGAGAGAAGGCAATTATCTCCTCCACACCATAAATCATGTCAGTGAACATACGGTCCGGCAGGAACAGAATCATTCCCACTATAACCAGGTCCATGATCATGAAAGCCGTGCTTAACGATACGGGCCAATATTTGTTGATCATTATCGCGATGATATCCGTACCACCGGTGCTTCCGCCCGTTCTTATGACAAGACCTATTCCCAAAGCCTCCAGACATCCTGCGATGACAGGCACCAGAACCTTGTCTTGCACATAGAAGAACTGCCCGGGAGCACAATGCAGGAAAGTCATCTTGGCCACCAGCTCCATCATCAGAGTACTTACCAGGATGCAATATATGGTCTTGAAGCCGAAGCCTATGCCCATAGCAGCCATGGCTATGACTATAAGCACGATATTGATGACCACATAAGTGTATTGCGCCGGAATAAGTCCGCCGGTCGCATATTGGATGACGGTGGAAAGTCCCATCATACCACCTGCCGATATTCCGCATGGGATCATGAAGCCTTCCCACGCAAAAGCAAACACGAAGCACGCGAAAGTCAGAACCGCGTACTCCTTCAACTTCGTTTCAAACTTTTTCCCGTCCATTACTTACTCGATTTTACAAGCGACCTCGCCCATTTACTGTTTCACCACTATGTTGATAATCCTGCCCGGAACGACTATAACCTTCGCTATAGAGCCGCCTGCCACATACTTGGCAGTCTGAGGATTCTCCCTCACGGCACTCTCCACCTCCGCAGGAGCCATGGATTTAGGAAGTTGAACTGTGAAACGCATCTTGCCGTTGAACTGCACAGGATAGGTTACACTGTCCTCTACGGTAAAGGACTCCACATACTCCGGGAATGTAGCCTTGCATACGCTTTCCTTCTGACCAAGAGCCTCCCAGAGTTCTTCCGCAATATGCGGAGCGAAAGGAGAAAGCAGAATTACCAGAGGAGTGAGGATCTCTCTCTTATGGCATTCCCCGAGTTCTGAAAGCGCTATCATAAAAGCACTTATAGTCGTATTATAGGAAAATGCCTCTATATCGGTCTGCTCCTTGCCTATCAGTTTGTGAAGGGCTTTAAGCTCTGCCGGAGTGGCCTTCTCGTCGCTCACAAGGAATTTGTCGCCGTCGTAGAACAGCCGCCAGAACTTCTTAAGGAAGCGGTGAACACCGTCGATACCTTTCGTATCCCATGGTTTGCTCTGCTCAATAGGGCCGAGGAACATCTCATAAAGACGCAGAGTATCAGCGCCATAAGAATCACAGACATCATCCGGATTAACGACATTGTACATGCTCTTGCTCATCTTCTCCACCGCCCATCCGCAGACATACTCCCCGTCCTCAAGGATAAATTCGGCATTCTTATATTCAGGACGCCATGCGCGGAAAGCTTCCATATCCAGTCTGTCATTATGTACGATATTCACATCGACGTGTATCTCCGTGGTCTCATATTTATCTTTCAGGCCAAACGACACGAAGGTGTTGGTTCCGACAATCCTGTACACAAAATTCGAACGGCCCTGTATCATGCCCTGATTTATAAGCTTTTCGAAAGGTTCATCCTTACAAACATAGCCCAAATCATAGAGGAATTTGTTCCAGAACCTCGAATAAATCAGATGCCCGGTCGCATGCTCCGTTCCTCCTATATAGAGATCCACAGACTGCCAATACTCATCTATCTTCTTATCTACAAGAGCGTTATCATTATGCGGATCCATATAGCGGAGATAATATGCCGATGAACCTGCGAAGCCGGGCATGGTGCAGGTCTCCAGAGGATATCCCTTGTAGGTCCAGTCCTTGGCCCTGGCAAGAGGCGGCTCACCGCTGTCGGAAGGTTTGAATGAATCTATCTGAGGAAGAGTTATCGGAAGATCCTTCTCATCCACAGGCATGGCGGTGCCATCCTTATAATATATAGGAAAAGGTTCACCCCAGTAGCGCTGACGCGAGAAAATGGCATCACGAAGTCTATAATTGACCTTTCTGTGACCGATGCCCTTCTCCTCTACATAATCTTTTGCCAATTCAATCGCCTCTTCCACAGTCTTCCCGTTAAGGAAACCGCTGTTGCACATCACTCCGGACTTGGCATCAAAAGAAGACTCGCTCACATCGCACCCCTCGATAAGAGGAATGATTGGAAGGTCGAATTTCTTCGCGAAGGCATAGTCCCTGCTGTCGTGAGCCGGCACCGCCATTATGGCACCTGTTCCGTAACCGGCCAATACATATTCGCTTATCCATATAGGAACCTTCTCCCCGGTAAGAGGATTGATTCCGTAAGAACCTGAAAATACTCCGCTTACATTCTTAGTCTGCGATATTCTCTCCCTTTCGGTCTTCTTTTTCACTTCGGCGACATAAGCCTGTACAGCTTCCCTTTGGGAGGCCGAAGTCAACTTCTCCACAAGAGAACTCTCCGGAGCCAGAACCATAAAGGTAACTCCGAAAATAGTGTCAACCCTTGTAGTAAAAATAGTTACAAGAAGATGTCTGCCATCACAAATGGTGTCAAACTCCACTTCCGCACCCTCGGACTTACCTATCCAGTTACGCTGCATCTCCTTCAGCGAATCCGTCCAATCCACCTTGTTCAGCCCCTCAAGAAGCCTTTCCGCATAGGCGGAAACCCTGAGCTGCCACTGCTTCATCTTCTTCTGCACGACAGGAAATCCTCCACGAACACTCAGTCCGTCCTTCACTTCGTCATTGGCCAGGACGGTTCCGAGTCCCTCGCACCAATTGACCGATGTTTCTCCTTGATATGCAATACGATAACGCATCAGGACAGATTCTTTTTGCGCCTCGCTGTAAGACTTCCACTGCTCTGCAGAGATCCCGTCATACCCTTCAGTTTCAAACTTTTCGACAAGCTCCTCTATAGGACGTGCCTTATTCAGAGAAGGGTCATACCAACAGGAGAACATCTTAAGAAAAGCCCACTGCGTCCATTTGTAGAAAGCCGGATCGCAGGTTCTAACTTCCCTGGACCAGTCATAAGAAAAACCTATCCTGTCCAATTGCTGCCTATATCTGGCGGCATTCTTCTCCGTAGTAAGCTCCGGGTGCTGTCCCGTCTGTATGGCATACTGCTCCGCCGGGAGACCGAAAGCGTCATACCCCATAGGGTGAAGGACATTGAAGCCCTTGAGCCTCTTATATCGTGAATAGATGTCGCTGGCTATATAACCGAGCGGATGCCCCACGTGAAGACCCGCCCCGGAAGGATACGGAAACATGTCCAAAACGTAATATTTAGGCTTGGAAGTATCTTCCGTTACCTTATAAGTACCCTCAGCGGCCCATTTCTCCTGCCACTTTTTCTCTATTTTCCTAAAATCGTATTCCATATCCAAATTTTATTTTGCGATCAATATACAGGCGTCCCCAGGGCAGAATTTCTCCTTTTTCACCCTGGCATAGGCGTCAATGGCCTGACCAAGGTCATCGCAAGGCAAAAGCCCCACGGACGTGAGACCGTTGGCGTATTCCAGAAGGGAAGGCTCGAAACCAGCCTTCCGGACATCCGATACCATCCTGTTCATGGTAGGCCTCTGACGATAAGTCCCCACCACTATATAATACCTGTGCTCGGGAACCGCCTTAAGTTCGCTGTCCGTATGCGTATATGCCAGCGGTACATTGAGCCTGCCGTATCTTTTCTCCATCTCATATTCTTCCGCGCACTGTAACGCCGGCTCAACGCTTACTGACGGAGTGGGAGCGGCTGTCGCCGTAACGGCCTTAAGCTGCTCCGAAGTGGGTCTGCCTGCCAGCGAGCGCAGAAAATCACAGGACGAGACGCTCAAGACAGCGGCACAGAAAAAAACGAGCAAAAGGAATTTTCTCATACACACCTATTCTAACATTGAAAAACTCACAAAAATAATAAGAATCGCAGACAAAAAAAATGATAAATTTGCACTATGAAAAAGACTTTGAGCATAGACGGACTCGACCCGGTCAGATTATACGGCGCAGGAGACTCCCTGTTGAAAGAATTCACTTCCTATTATCCGCACCTTAAAGTGGTGGCACGCGGAGATGAACTCATCCTTGACGGGAAAGATGCTGATGTAGAAGATTTTACGCAGAAGTTGGGACTTCTCATAGAAAAGATGTTGCATAAAACGAGCCTTAACATCTATGACGTCGAAGATCTTTTTTCTGAAGAAAGTCCCGCGTCGGACTTCAAGCTTGACGCCACGGCCCCTATAGTATATAACACTGAAGGCAAACCCATAAGAGCCAGAAATCCCAAGCAGGAGGAAATGGTCAAGGCATACTTCGAAAACGATCTGCTTTTCGCCATAGGCCCGGCAGGAACAGGAAAAACATACATAGCCATAGCCTTGGCGGTAAGAGCGCTCAAAAGCCGGGAGATAAAAAGAATCATCCTGACGCGTCCGGCTGTAGAGGCGGGCGAAAGGCTGGGCTTTCTGCCGGGAGACCTGAAAGACAAACTTGACCCCTATCTTCAGCCGCTTTACGATGCTCTCGGAGACATGATACCGTCCCGCAAACTACAGGAATTCATCTCGGACGGCATCATACAGATAGCTCCGCTCGCCTATATGAGAGGACGCACCCTTGAACGCGCATGCGTAATCCTTGACGAGGCTCAGAACACCAACATTGGCCAACTGAAAATGTTTCTCACCAGAATGGGCGAAGGGGCCAAATTCATCGTCACGGGAGACGCCACGCAGGTTGACCTTCCCAACCGCGAAGACAGCGGTCTCCTTAAAGGAGTGAACCTTCTGAAAAACATAAAGGGCGTCGAAACCATCGCCTTCTCCAATGACGATATAGTCCGACACCCTTTGGTAGGTAAAATTGTCAAGGCCTTTGACGGCCGATAGAATTATTCTACAGGAGTCTCTCCCTTGACGATCGAGTCATATTTCTTATACTTGGCAGCATAGCCCGCATCCGAACTGAAACGATAGCATGCGTTTCTAAGATATTCAGCCACAGCAATCTTAATGTTGGCGTCCTTTGAGATGGCATAGGCTGTCTCGAAAGGCTCTATGCAGTTCTTGAGGGCATCTTCGAATTCCACCACGAGAGCATTATACTTAGCGTCATCCATCTCGTTAGTAGCCGCATCCTGAATAGCGACTGCCTTATTATAATATAATTGGCCTATGCCAATATAACCGAATTCATAATCCGGATTTATCTCCGCACACTTGCTGTATGCAGCTATGGCCTCCTGCTCGCGACCGAGCTGAACATCGATGTTCCCTTCCACATAATAAAGAGAAGCATTGTTCGGTTCATTGGCCTTAGCCGCCTCCACGAGTTCGAACAGACGGTCGGTGTTCTCTCCGGAATTCATATAGAAGTTAATGAGTCCTACAAGAACGCTCTGGCTCTGAGGGAACTGCTGGAAAGCCTGCTCAAGATAAGCGCGGCATGTCTCCTTGTCTCCGGCCTTGGAAGCTATATCTGCGAGCTTGGCATAAGCATCGCCTTCCTCTCCATAATAGCCCAGCGAGAGACACCTCTCGTAATAACCCTTGGCTTTGTCATAATCTCCAAGCATATAAGAAGTCAATGCGGAGTTATATACGGCATTGGTGTCAACTACGGCATAAGGCTGCTGCTCCGAAGCCTCGACCGCCTTCTCGAAGAAATAAGAGGCCTTTTTCATATCTCCAAGAGTATAAGCGGTATAAGCCTCATCGGTGAATTTGACGGACAGAGAGCGGAACGCCTCCTTAAGATCCTTGGTCTTCTTGCCTTTATCATCCAGAGAAGCGGCCTTCTCATAAGCCGCAAGAGCCCTTTCGAGAACGTCAGGATAGATAGGCTTGGTCACCTCTATCATCTGAAGTATCTCGTTGGAGTTATAGTAATAGTTACGAGTCTCGAAAACGGCCTTTATATACTGAGAGCCTGAAAGTTCAACCCATTCCTCTGAAGAAGGTCTGTCCTCTCCGAGAACAATGGCCAGATCCGCACGCGGGGCACCGATCCAAGCATTCCCCATAGGGGCGGAATAAGCCTCCAGATAAGCCTTGCCAAGTTTGATCCAAGTATCAGGTTTCTCTGCCTGCTTAGGATTCTCCGTTTTCTCTACGGCCTTTTCTACAGCCTTTTCAGCCGCAGCCACGCTCTTGACTGACTGTTGCGCATTTGCAAAAGAAAAAGAAGCCAAAAGAGCTAGAGTTAAAAAGATTCTTTTCATAATATACAGTTTTATTGATTAGCTGTTTCATCCGTTACTGCGGAAGACTCGCTTCCGGTCTCGGCTTCAGAGACTTCCTCCTCCGCTTCATGTGCCACCACCGAAACCGCGGCTATACTGTCTCCCTCCCTTATGTTAATAAGTCTGACACCCTGAGTGGCACGGCCCTGAACGTTGATGGTCGAAAGAGCAAGTCTGATCGTAAGTCCGCTCCTGGTGATGATCATAAGGTCATTCTGGGCGGTTACAGACTTGATGGCCACAAGATTGCCGGTCTTCTCATTAATCTTGAGAGTAGTCACGCCCTTCGCTCCGCGCGAAGTCTGTCTGTATTCGTCTATCTCGGAACGCTTGCCATAACCGTTCTCACTTACCACCAATACTGTGTGTTCAGTATCTCCCGGTTCCACGCTTATCGCGCCTACGACCTCATCACCTTCCGCAATATTGATGCCGCGCACACCCATGGAGTTTCTTCCCAGTTCACGGGCCTGAGCTTCATCGAACCTTACGCATCTTCCGTCGCGTGCTGCTATCATTATCTGCGAACCGCCTTCCGTAAGAAGCGCATCCAGAAGCGAATCCCCCTCCTTGAATCCTATGGCTATAAGACCCTTGTTACGGCTTCTTACATTGGCGAATTCAGTAAGGCGGGTTCTCTTGATGATGCCGTTCTTGGTGAAGAGTACGACATAATGGCTGTCCGTATATTCACGGCTTTCTATCTTGGCCGCATTAAGATACGTCTTTATCTTATCGTCCTGGTCTATGGTGAGAAGATTCTGCACGGCACGCCCCTTGGCGGTACGGCTTCCTTCCGGAATCTCATAGACTTTAAGCCTGTAGCAGAGGCCCTTCTCGGTGAAGAACAGCATGGTCGAGTGCATATTGGCCACATAGATATGCTCTATGAAATCCTCATCGCGCACGCTGCCGGCCTTTTTACCTATGCCTCCGCGGGACTGAACCTTAAATTCGTTAAGTGAGGTCCTCTTTATATATCCCAAGTGGGAAATGGTGATCACCACGTCCTCGTCCGCATAGAAATCCTCCGGATTGAACTCATCGGCACTGAGGGTGATCTCGCTCCGACGCGCATCCCCGAACTTCTCCTTAAGTTCTTCACATTCAGATTTAACCACTTCGAGCTGAAGTTTTTCGCTCGCGAGAATCTTCTCGCATTCATCGATAAATTCGGTGAGTCTGGCCAATTCGTCCTGAAGCTTGTCCTTCTCGAGTCCGACGAGCTGTCTGAGGCGCATCTCCACGATGGCATTGGCCTGAAGATCGGAGAATGCGAACCGCTCGATAAGCTTGGCCTTCGCATCATCAACACTCTCCGAATGACGTATGATGGAAACCACCTCATCGATAGCGTCTATCGCCTTGAGCAGACCCTCCACGATATGTGCGCGCGCCTTGGCCTTGTCAAGATCGAACTTGGTTCTGCGAACCACCACTTCGTGACGGAAATCGACGAAGCACTTGATCATGTCCTTGAGCGTGAGAGTGCGTGGACGTCCTCCGACGAGAGCTACGTTGTTTATGGCGAAACTTGACTGGAGCGCCGTGTATTTATACAGCGTGTTAAGCACCACGTTAGCATTGGCGTCCTTCTTTACGAGAAATTCTATTCTGATGCCGTCGCGGTTGGAAAGCTCCCTGATTTCGGAAATGCCCTCTATCTTCTTGTCGCGGACCATCTCCCCGATGCGGGTGATCATCTCGGCCTTGTTCACCATATACGGAATCTCCGTCACCACGATGACGCTCCTGCCGTTTTTCTCCTCTATGTCGGCCTTAGCCCTTATGACCACGCGTCCACGGCCTGTCGTATATGCGTCTATTATGCCTTGACGGCCCATTATGATGCCTCCGGTAGGGAAATCAGGGCCTTTGATATGCGTCATGAGACCGTTCACGTCAATGTCCGGATTATCGATATAGGCGCATATCGCATCGCAAGCCTCCGAAAGATTATGCGGAGCCATGTTGGTGGCCATACCGACGGCGATACCGGACGAGCCGTTCAAAAGCAGCAGCGGCACTTTGGTGGGAAGCACTGTAGGCTCCCATATCGTGTCGTCGAAATTAAGCATGAAATCGACCGTGTTCTTATCCAGATCACACAATACGCTTTCGGACATCTTGGCCAATTTAGCCTCGGTGTACCTCATGGCAGCCACAGGGTCGCCGTCCATACTACCGAAGTTACCCTGCCCATATACAAGCGGATAACGCTGATTCCAGTTCTGGGCAAGACGCGCCATGGCATCATAGACGGAACTGTCCCCATGAGGATGGAATTTACCCAGCACCTCACCTACGATTCTGGCCGACTTCTTGGTCTGCCCGCCGAAATTAAGGCCCAGCCCATCCATTCCAAAAAGCACACGACGCTGCACAGGCTTAAGACCGTCCCTCGCATCCGGAAGGGCTCTGGACACTATCACCGACATGGAATAGTCGATATAGGCCGAGCGCATCTCGTGGTCTATCTCCACAGGCTCTATTATCCCCTGCGGTTTCTCTTCAATCTCTATATTATTATCTGTATTCATCTCCATCTTTATTCTTCAGTATCTTACTTCTGACACCTGTCCGAGGCACCGTCTCCGGAAAGCGCGGCAAATTACGCCCCCTCCATTCCGCCTTGCCAAAGCATACAAAAATAACAAAAAAGCACTATTCTTCCAAAAGCCTGAAAGCAAGACATCCATTATGTCCGCCAAACCCGAAAGAATTGGATATGGCGAGAGTCAACGGTGTCTTAACCGCCTCATTTGGAGTGTAGTCCAGATCAAGCTCGGGATCAATTTCATCCAGATTGATGGTCGGAGGCACTATTCCGGCCCTGAGCGCCATAATGGAGGCAATGGCTTCCGCCGCACCGGTCGCACCGAGCATATGTCCGTGCATGGATTTGGTCGAAGATATATGAGCCTTGTAAGCGGCATCGCCGAGAGCGAGTTTGCAGGCCTTCGTTTCGCACAGGTCGTTAAGATGCGTGGCCGTTCCGTGAGCATTTATATAAAGGTTATCCTTCTGCGGATCGAAATGTGCCTGGGACAAAGCATCGGAGATACATTTCGCCTGAGTGGTGCCCTCCTTATTAGGAGCGGTGGCATGATAAGCGTCACATGTGGAACCATATCCCACCACTTCGGCGTAAATCTTGGCCCCTCGCTTACGGGCATGCTCAAGTTCCTCCAAAACGAGCACGGCCGAACCTTCCGCCATGACGAAGCCGTCGCGATGAGCATTGAAAGGGAGCGACGACTTTTTAGGGTCCTCTATGCGCGAAAGCGTCTTGGCATTGGCGAAAGCGGCTATTCCTATAGGGATGACAGCCTTGTCCGAACCTCCTGAAAGAATGGCGTCGGCATATCCGTCCTTAATGGCACGATAGGCCTCTCCTATGGCGTGAGTGGATGTAGCGCAAGCAGTTACCACATCAAGGCAAGGTCCGTTAGCATGGAACTTGATGGCCACCTGGCCCGCCGCCATATTACCTATTATGCAAGGTACAAAATTAGGCGAAATCCATTGGCCTGTAGGATCTTCTATAATCTTGGAAACTTCCCGCTGTATGGTTTCGAAGCCTCCTATTCCCGAACCGATATACACGCCGAGCCTGAACGGATCTATGTTCTCAGATGCCACCAGTCCGCTGTCCATGACAGCCTGGTAAGCCGACGCCACGGCGAAAATCGTGAATTTGTCCTGTTTGCGGATGAACGGCTTGTCCATCCCATAGCTTTCCGGTTCGAAATCTCTTACCTCACCGCCTACCTTTACGGCGAAACCATCTGTCGGAAAACCTTTTATATAGTCTATCCCACAAACTCCACCGACCAGATTGTTCCAAAAGGTATCTACATCATTACCTATACAAGACAGGACTCCAAGGCCTGTAACCACTACTCTTTTACTCATACGTCAACTGATTCTGCAAGTACGCTGATGACTTGCCGTTAATTTTTCCAGGGCAAAGATAGCATTTTTTTGTATCTTTGCTTTTGTATGACCATAAATGACACTCTTCCGAAATACATTCTGGGCAAAAAGCAGATGTCGTTCAATGTGGTGCTCTCCGCATTGTTCTCCCTCGTGTCCGCCCTCATGCTTTCGGCGATGTCGCTATACGGATGGTTCAACCTGACATCCAGCCACACCATGTGGCACACATTCGGATTCTGGCTATGGTGCATGATAATAATAGGTCTCTCCAGAAGGGGGATGTATCAGCTCAGGGACAAAGACATCACCATCCTGACATACCTCGGATGGTGCATTGCCGAGATGGTCGTCATCAGTCTGCTTTACACTTTCCTAACTTACCTGGGAATAAGCCGCGGCTGGTTCTCGGCCCCGGAGGGAAAATACTGGCTGCACTTCATCAACTGTATGGTTTTCTGTATTTTAGGACTTGGCATACCTAATACCATATCCATCCTTTACTGCGCCGTTTCCGACAGGGACCAGACCATAAGGCTGATGAATTTCGGCAACGTCGTCTCCGATACGATAAGCACACCTCAGAATGACAAGAGAATAATGCTCTATGACAATTCGGGCAGTCTCAAACTCGTGATAAACCAGAACAACCTTTTCTACATAGAGTCAGACGATAATTACATAAAAGTATGGTATCAGGATAGTTACGGAGAGCTTAAGCAGTTCATGCTACGCTGCAAGCTCAAGACCATAGAAGAAAGCTTCTCAGACAGCAACCTTGTACGCTGTCATAGACAATATATAGTAAACATCAACAAAATCGAGCAGATGATACGTCAGAAAGACGGCTCTTTCAGCATCAATCTCGGACTGAAGATAGCACCTATCCCGGTTTCGAAGACTTATGAAGAAAAATTCATCGCAAGATTCAACTCCAGATAAATTATGTGGCAAAGAATACAGACACTTTATTATGCCCTCGCAGCGGGGATACTCATCGCACTCACCTTCGGGGCGGTAGGAACCATCTACTCATCTGACGCTTCTCCGGAAGACGTACGCTATCTCGAAAAACTCCCCTACGCCATCCTCATCATCCTTTCCATGGCGGCCAATCTCATCTCACTCTTCAGCTGGTCAAGACGGAGCCTGCAGATAAGGCTCTCCGGAGCAAGCGCGGTGCTGCTGCTGGCGCTTCAGATATGGATAGGAGTGGATTACTTCACGACAGGAGAGGGTTTCGTATTCAAATGGACATGCATACTTCCTGCATTTGCACTTGTTTTTGACATTCTCGCCATGAAAGGCGTGCTTGCCGACGAACTTCTCGTGCAAAGCGCTTCGAGGCTTAGGTCAAGTAAAAGGAAGAAAAAATAAACAACAACATTATGAGAATTGCAGAATCTGAACTGATCATCAATTCGGACGGATCCATTTTTCATCTGCATATCCGTCCCGAACAATTGGCACAAAATGTCATTCTGGTAGGAGACCCGGGCAGGGTGGCCATGTTCAAACCATATTTTGAGACCATAGAATGCGAGGGCGCTTCCCGCGAATTCGTGTGGGCGACGGGCACTTACCACGGAAGCCGTATCACCGCCCTGTCCACAGGCATAGGCACCGACAACATCGACATCGTAATGACTGAGCTGGACGCTCTGGCCAATATAGATTTCTCCACCAGAGAAGTCAAACCGGAGCACACTACGCTCAACATCGTAAGGCTTGGTACCTGCGGGGCGCTTCAGCCGGAGATTCCTCTTGGTGCTTTCGTCCTTTCTCACATCTCCATAGGATTCGACGGACTTATGAACTGGTATGCCGGACGCGAAGAGATTACGGACGTCAATATGGAAAAAGCATTCATGAAACATATGAATTGGCCTGAGACGCTGCCTACACCTTACTTTGTAAAAGCATCCGAAAAACTCATCCGCCTTTTCGAGGACTCCACGGTCAGAGGCATGACCATCTCCTCACCGGGGTTCTATGGCCCACAGGGAAGAGTCGTCCGCCAAAAACTCGCCATGCCGAATATGCTTGAGGACATAGAGTCATTCAGATATGAAGACCGTAAGATCACGAACTTCGAGATGGAAGGTTCAGCCATAGCCGGCATCGCGCGTCATCTGGGACACGAAGCCACGACAGTATGCTGCGTAATCGCACACAGATACCTCAAGGATGCCAATACAGACTACAAGCCACGCGTGGCGCAGCTTGTAAAATTAGTATTGGACAAAGTATCTTCTCTATAGAAAATTATTCGCCGGCTTCCTTAAGGCGTTCGGCGTTCTCCGCTATCTGAAGCTGATCTATAACCTCCTGGATGTCTCCGTTCATGAACACCGGGAGGTTATACATGCTCCAGTTGATGCGGTGGTCGGTGACACGGCCCTGCGGATAATTATAGGTACGAATCTTGGCTGAACGGTCTCCCGTGGAGACCATGGTCTTACGTTTCGAAGCTATCTCATCGAGATATTTCTGATGTTCAAGATTATAGAGCCTCGTACGAAGTTCTTCGAATGCGCGGTCCTTGTTCTTGAGCTGTGAACGTTCCTCCTGACACTGGACCACCAGTCCTGAAGGGATGTGAGTAAGACGCACTGCCGAATAAGTCGTGTTCACACCTTGTCCGCCAGGACCCGAAGAGCAGAAAAGGTCAAGACGGATATCGTCCCACTTCAGATCCACATCAAACTCACCCGCCTCCGGGAATACGGCCACTGAAGCGGCTGAAGTCTGTATCCTTCCCTGAGTCTCCGTCTGAGGAACCCTCTGGACGCGGTGAACACCGGATTCATATTTCATGGTGCCATAAACTCCGTCCGTGGAAGAACTGAGTTTGAATACTATCTGCTTGAACCCTCCCGAAGTCCCGGGAGTCTGGTCAGTAACTTCAAGTTTCCAGCCCTTGCTTTCGGCAAAATGCTGATACATACGGAACAGGTCGCCTGCGAAAATGGCAGCCTCGTCCCCTCCGGCACCTCCGCGAATCTCCACGATGGCGTTCTTCGAATCGTCAGGATCGGCAGGAATGAGCAGAAGCTTTATCTGCTCCTCCATCTGAGGCACCTTGGGCTCCAATTCTGAAATCTCCTCGCGCGCCATCTCACGAAGATCGTCGTCTTTTTCATTGACAAGGATATCCTTAGCCGATGCCAGGTTATCCAGGGTCTTCTTATATTCAAGTCCGGCCTTGATGATAGGCTCCAACTGCTTGTAGTCTTTATTCAGTTGGACGAATTTCTTCATGTCCGACATCACCTCCGGACTTGCCAGCTGGTCTTGAAGACTCTGAAACTTGTCCTGAAGTGAAAGAACTCTTTCCAATAGTGTATTTTGTGCCATAAGAGTGCAAAGATAGCAAAAATTAAAAAAATATTTTTATAACTTCGCGCCATTTCACAACTGATGAAAATTAGTAAGCGGTAAA
>CAVEIF010000003.1:0-1051 GCA_963615835.1 Coprococcus eutactus
ACTGTTTATGTCCTCACCTGAACAAGACAGGTGCCACAGAGGACTACCTGGACGATAAGACTTCGGAAAAACTGTTGGAAATCCAGCAGCCGCCGCATAGACCATCACCATATTGTTGTGATTGCGGACAATGGTCTCGACATCAAAAGTGATTTAGGATTCCAGAGAAAACGAAAATGCCCCTCAGATAACTGAGAGGCATTTTGAAGCGGTGCGGAAGGGACTCGAACCCTCGACCTCCGGCGTGACAGGCCGGCATTCTAACCAGCTGAACTACCGCACCATGCTGGTCGCTCCCGTGAGAAGCGGATGCAAATATACGTCAAAAATTTAATACCGCAAATTTTTTCTACCTTTTTTTGCTCTTTTTTGACACTTGCCCCATCCTTCCCTGAAACGGTCACTCCACGAACTTCACCTTTCCAAGGTCACGCTCCCTGGCATCAGGGTGCTCGTCCGGATACCCGACGGCTATCATATAAAGCAACTCATATCCTTCGCTGAATTCAAACTTCCGCAGGAATTCCGAGCAATCCGGACTTTCTTTCAGAAAAGCCACCGGACCGCCCAACGTGCAGGTGCCAAGACCGAGCGATGAAGCAGCAAGAATGATATTCTCCCCCAACATTCCACAATTCACACCGCTGTAGTGCCCCTCGGGAGCAGCTATGGCTATCACGGCCGGAGCGTTACGGAACATATTTTTGAAATTAGGATCCCGTTCTGCGGCAGAAGGATTGGCCTTGAGAAAAACGGAAGTCATCTCATCTATCAGAGATTTGTCATCCAGAATACGCACCTCCCACTCCTGCCTGTTCATGGCATTGGGAGCATAAAGGCCGCATTGCGCAATCTTAAGAAGTTTCTCGCGCTCAACAGGAGTATCCTTATATGCGCGTATGCTTCTTCTGTTCATAATGGTACGGATAACCTCGTTATCGCCGCTGCCGGAAGAGCCTCCGCAGCAGGAAGCGAAAAGGGCAAAAGGCAGAATGGTTGAAAGAATAATGTTAGTTCTCATATATCTGAATTTTAGAATAAATGAACATTG
>CAVEIF010000003.1:1061-61482 GCA_963615835.1 Coprococcus eutactus
AGTTTTTTACAAATTTGCTCAATATAGTGAATATTCGATTAAAAATTCGAAAAAAGGTGCAATATTTGCACTTGACATAAAAGCCCCGAAGTCGGAAAAAGCGGCCGGATGGGCATATATTTCAATAAAATCAGAAACGTAGTGTATCAGCTATATGAAAGAGATTAAGACAATAGGGGTACTCACATCAGGTGGGGATGCCCCGGGCATGAACGCATGCATTCGTGCCGTAACCCGCAGCGCCATCTATAACGGACTGAAAGTCATGGGCATATATCGCGGTTATGAAGGACTTATCAACGGAGACATCAAAGAACTCACCACAGAAAGCGTGAGCAATACCATACAGCGCGGAGGGACTTTCCTGAAGACGGCCAGAAGCCAGGAATTCATGACTCCGGAAGGACGGAGAAAGGCTTTCGAGAACATTCAGAAACATAAGATTGACGCACTTATCATCATCGGCGGTAACGGTTCGCTCGCCGGAGCGCAGATATTGGCACAGGAATACGATTTTCCTGTAATCGGTCTTCCGGGAACCATAGACAACGACCTTTACGGAACAGACAGCACCATCGGTTACGACACGGCGCTGAACACTATCGTGGAGTGCGTTGACAAGGTGCGCGACACCGCCACTTCACACGACCGCATTTTCTTCGTGGAAGTGATGGGACGCGATGCCGGCTTCCTCGCACAGAACAGCGCCATCGCCTCAGGGGCCGAGGCCGCCATCATACCTGAAGACCAGACGGACGTGGACCAGCTGGAGCAGTTCATAAGCCGCGGCTTCCGTAAGAGCAAGAACAGCAGCATAGTCATAGTGTCAGAAAGTCATAAAGACGGAGGGGCGATGTATTACGCAGAGCGTGTGAGAAAGGAATATCCTCAGTACGATGTGCGCGTCTCCATACTCGGACACCTTCAAAGGGGCGGCACACCGAGCGCTTTCGACCGCATCCTGGCCAGCCGGCTGGGCTATGCGAGCATAGAAGCGCTTAAAGAAGGTCAGAGAAACATCATGGTGGGCATACACGATGACGAGATAGTCTATATCCCCATAGACAGGGCCATCAAGAAAGACAAGCCTATCAATCACGATCTCATCAACGTACTGGCCGTACTGTCGATTTAGTGAATTTGTAAGATATCACACGCTGAATTATGAGCATTTGGGTTATAATGATTATTGTGATGGTCGCCAGCGCGATCGTGCAAGCCACTCTCGAATCTAAATTTACAAAATATTCCAAGGTACCTCTCAATCTCACAGGCGCCCAGGTCGCAGAAAAAATGCTTCGCGACAACGGCATCACCGATGTGCAGGTGACCCATATCGGAGGGCACCTTACAGACCATTATAACCCGGTCACCAAGACCATCAACCTCAGCGACGGAGTGTTCGCCTCGAACAGCGTGGCCGCTGCGGCCGTGGCGGCACACGAGACAGGGCACGCCATACAGCACGCTCACGGATATGCTCCGCTTCGCCTGCGCAGCGCCCTCGTTCCCGTAGTCAACTTCTGCAATAACGCCGTATCGTGGGTGCTTCTGCTCGGATGCGTATTCCTGGAGGTTTTCCCGGGACTGCTCTGGGCGGGAATAGCCATGTTCGCCATGACCACCCTTTTCTCCTTTGTCACCCTCCCGGTGGAGATCAACGCCAGCAGCAGAGCCGTGGCTTGGCTAGATTTCTCCGGAATCACAGATTTCGAAACCACCCCTATGGCCAGAGAAGCCCTCAAATGGGCGGCATATACCTATGTCATTGCCGCTCTCGGTTCATTGGCCACTCTCCTTTACTATATAGGAATAGCCTCTAACAGAAGAGATTAAAATGAGCGAAGCGAAACTTTATCCGCTGCGCCTTTGCAGTCTCGAAGATAGATATGTCTGGGGAAAAGAAGAATTCAGATTGGCGGATCTGGGATACAGGGACTCCCTGATAAAAGACGGTTGGCTGGCGGCCAACAGTCTCAGCGAAGTGATGGACACCTATATGGACAGAATGGTGGGTGATTTTTCATTCAACGTTTACGGCCGCCAATTCCCCATACAAGTAAAAAAAATCCATTGCGAAGGCAAAATGCCGCTTAGGGTGCATCCTGACGACTCCATCGCCGAGAACAGATACGATGCCCTCGGAAAGGAAAAGCTCTGGTATGTCCTTTCAGCAGATGCGCAGGCAGCCCTTGTGACAGGATTCAATAAAAATATCGATGCCACGAGGCTCATCGACGGGCTGCAGGACGGAAGCATAGAGGAAGATCTTCTGAAAATAAGCGTGAAGCCGGGCTCCGCATATAGAATACCGCCGGGCATGGTGCACGGAGCCGTGGGGAACGTGGAGATATTGGAAGTGTCCGAATCCTCAGCCATGGACTTCTGCATATATCCGTGGGGCGAGCCTCTTGGAGAAGACGAATTCGACAGCGCGCTTGGCATAATAGACGCCCTGGACTTCATAGAATATAAAAAGAGCGGGGCGACAGCGGTCAAAGCGAAGAAAATCAACGGACACGTCGATGAGCTTCTTAACATCCCTCAATTCATAGTCAACAAGATAGATCTCAAAG
This sequence comes from Coprococcus eutactus, assembly GCA_963615835.1. Classification (GTDB taxonomy): domain Bacteria; phylum Bacteroidota; class Bacteroidia; order Bacteroidales; family UBA932; genus Cryptobacteroides. The sequence continues at coordinate 3,638 of CAVEIF010000003.1, forward strand.
ACGCGCTAAGAATCTCGTCAGAAAAGACAGACTCATTCTCCGTATATTACTGCCTCTACGGGAAAGCGCAGATAACGGCCGAACTTCCCGACGCCGGCGAGGTCCACTACCCTCTTGAGAAAGACTCCCTGGTGCTGGTTCCCGCCGAAGTTACAGAGTTTACGCTCACTCCGCTGGAGAAGACGACGGCCATCATAGAAGCCCTTGGACAAACGAGCAATCATGAGTAAAGAAAACGATTTCAGCAGACTGGAACTTAACCTGCATGCCTGCGAAAAAAACTATACATATTTCAGAAGCCTGCTGAAAGAGCAGACTAAACTTCTGATTCTGGTCAAGGCCAATGCCTACGGCCACGGAGCCGTGGAGTTTGCATCCATGATGCAACGGCTGGGGGCGGATTATCTGGCAGTGGCACTTCCCGTGGAAGGAGTGGAACTCAGGAAGAACGGCATATCCCTTCCCATACTTGTGCTCACCGCGGGAACGGACTTTTTCAATGAGATAATCGACTATAGACTTGAGCCGGGCATCCCGAACCTCAGCACCCTCGCCTCACTTGAAGAGAAACTGGAGGAAAGAGGCATAGAGGAATTCCCGGTGCACATAAAACTGGACACGGGGATGCACAGGCTCGGATTCATGGAAGACGAGCTGGATGGACTGACGGAATTCCTGCACACGCATAAAAGAATAAAAGTCAAAAGCATATATTCACATCTGGCAGCCTCGGAAGACCCTGAAAGCGATGATTTCACCCTCGCTCAGATCGACCTGTACTCCAAACTTGCAGGAAAACTCACCGACGCGCTTGGATATAAACCTCTTTTTCACATACTTAACAGTGCAGGAATAGAAAGATTTCCACAATATCAGTTCGACATGGTCAGGCTCGGCATAGGCATATACGGCATCTCCGCCCTTGAAGGCGTAAAATTGAGCCCGGTGGCATCTTTCAAAGTCAAAATCCTGCAGATAAAGCATTTGCGGCCTGAAGACGGAGCCATAGGATATGACCGCTGCGGAAAGATAGCCCCGGAAGGGACGACCATAGCCACCATCCCCGCAGGCTACGCCGACGGCGTGGACCGGCACCTGGGCAGAGGCGCGGCAAGCTTCAGCGTAGGCGGACACAGAGCCCCTACCATAGGCAATATCTGCATGGACATGTGCATGATAGACATCAGCGGACTGGATGTCAAGGTGGGAGACACCGTAACCATCTTCGGGGAGGACCCGCGCGTGGAAGAATTGGCCCGCATACTTGGGACCATACCATATGAAATACTGACATCGATACCACATAGAATAGAAAGAATCATCATCAAATGACCCCATTCCTGAAACAAGTAGCCAGAAAATATTTTAACCCGAAAGAATTACCTGACAGACATCTATATATCTTCCCCAACCGCCGTTCACTGCTGTTTTTCAAGAAATACTACAGTGAACTGGTAGCGGAGTCGGGACTCGTCGTGCTGTGCCCGCAGATGTACACCATAGCAGATTTCCTGTATAAAGTCAGCGGAAAGGTGCCTACAGACAGGGTAAGCCTTCTGCTATGTCTCTATGACAATTATAAAAAGATACTCGGAGGGCGTTGCGAGAGTCTGGACGAATTCATCTTCTGGGGAGACATGCTCCTCGCCGATTTCAACGACGTGGACAAATATCTCATAGACGCCGCAAAGATCTTCGCCAATGTGGCCGACTTCAAATCCATACAGGAAGACCCGGCTTCATACTTGGACGAAAAGCAGCTGGAAGCCATACGGAACTTTCTGGGCGCCGTGTCAGGGCAGGTGGGGAAAGACGGGAAATACAAAGAGACGTTCAGACAGACATGGAACATACTGCTTCCTCTCTACAACTCTTTCAGACAGGACCTTGAAGAAAAGGGCGAAGCATACGACGGCATGGTTTACCGGGACATAGCACGCCGGTTCACCGACGGATGCGCAGCAGACATACTCTCCGGCATTTTTCCACAGACAGACAAATACATCTTCATAGGACTTAACGCCCCCACCGAAAGTGAGCTTAAAATCCTGAAAAAGATGAAAAAAGAAGGAATAGCCGCCTTCTGTTGGGACTATAGCAGCGACTGGATAAAGGATAAGAACAACAAATCCTCCTTTTTTCTCAGAGAACATATAGACACGTTCGGTCAAGATATGGACCTTGACCCGGAAGGTCTTGAACATCCTGAAATCAACATATTGTCCGTCAGTTCTTCCATAGGCCAATGCAAACAGCTCGCGCAAATTTTCAGACGGCTTGGGGACAATGTTCCCGGGATGGAGACCATCGTGGTGCTTCCGGATGAAAATCTGCTGATTCCTACGCTGAATTCGCTTCCGGAAGAGATTCGTGAAGTGAATGTAACTATGGGATATCCTATGTCAGGAAGCCTTATCAGCGCACTTGTTGACAATATATGCTCTCTCCAGATGCATATCAGAAAAACGGAAGACGGACATTTCCTGTTCTACTATAAACAGGCCTATGACATATTCGCCAATCCCCTTTTCAAACAGGTGCTCAGCGACGGAGAAAAAGAGAAGATAAAATCGGAGCAGCAGCAATACCGCCACTACATCCCCATGGAAGAGCTTGACTGCGAGGGAGATATCCTTAAGATGATCTTCACGCCCGTAGTGCTTGACACATCCGGCAGCGACCCGGAACAGATAGACAGGATATGCGCCTATCTTATGGGCATAATAGAAAAGACAGCCCTGCTTCTGAAAGAAAAAGAACTCTGCTCCATGGAACTGGACTTCGCCAAAGACTACCACACTGCACTCCGAGACCTGCAAAGCCATAACATGGGCATCACTCCCGCCACATTCTTCCGGCTGCTGGGAAGTCTTGTCAGACGCAGCAGCGTGCCTTTCAAGGGAGAACCGCTTCAGGGTCTGCAGATAATGGGACCGCTTGAAACAAGGGCTCTTGACTTCAGGAACGTAATCATACTGAACTGTAACGAAGGGGTTTTCCCGCGCCACGTAAGTTCTGAATCATTCATACCGGCGGAACTGAAACGCGGGTTCGGACTTCCGACACACGAATACCAGGATGCCCTGTGGGCCTACTATTTCTACAGGCTCATCCAGCGCGCCGAAAAAGTATGGATGGTGTACTGCTCCAATTCGCAACAGAAATTGGCATCGACAGAAGAAAGCCGCTTCATAAAACAGCTTTCTCTCTATTTCAATGCCCCGCTGCAACGATATATAGCCAAATCCCCTATTGAGGCATCCAAACCCGCGGACTATATCGAGAAGACTCAGGAGCATATAGACAAACTCACTTCAGATAAAGTAAGCCTCTCCGCTTCATCTCTTACAAACTACCTTAACTGCCCCGCCCAATTCTTCTTCTCAAAGATAGAGGGGCTCCAGAAGACGAAAGAGGTGAAAGAATACCTTGACAACGCGATGTTGGGAACCGTGGTGCACGAGACCATGCAAACTCTCTACAACGGGCACGAAACAGTGGACAATGCGACCATAAAAGGCTTTCTCAAAGAAAAAACATATATCCCCATAATAGAAAGCAGGATAAAAGCGCAGATCAAATCCTCCGAGATCACAGGGCGCGACCTTGTTTCCAAACATCTTATATGCCAATACATCAGACGCATTCTGGAAGTGGATGCGCGCATGGCCGAGCAGTATGGCGGAATCAAAATCATAGGACTGGAGAAAAATTATTACTCCGGCATAGAGACCTCTCAAGGGACAGTCCGCTTTAAAGGGATCGTGGACAGGATAGACTCTCTTACCGCGGACAGCGTGCGCATAGTCGATTATAAGTCAGGTTCCGTAAGCGATGACGACACCCGTCTTGACGATGAAAACGCGAAGAAGACAGCTGACCTGGCATTCGGAGAGAAGAATAAGGACCGTCCCAAGATAGCCATACAGATGTTTATCTATAACATGCTGATTTCCGGCCGAAAAGAATTCAAAGGCAAAAAAATCAAGACCGTGATATATCAGCCGTACGCGCTCACCGCCGGGACCTTGCCGGAAGAGAACGAGTGCGGCGATGAATTCATGGAGGCTATGGACAGTTCACTTAAAGCCTGCCTGGAAGAAATGCTGGACATCAACACTCCATGGAAGAAAAAGGGCGAAGAGAAGACATGCGAATACTGTGATTTTAAGATAATTTGCGGAAAATGATAAATATATATAAAGCATCGGCCGGTTCGGGAAAAACATACACGCTGTCCAAGACCTACCTCGAACTTCTGCTTCAGGCGCCCTCTGATTCGGCCTTCAGGAACATCCTGGCCGTCACCTTCACCAATAAAGCTACGGAGGAGATGAAGGACAGAATACTCAAGGACCTGAAGGAAGAATCTGAAAAAAGCGACAGGGCCAGGAGAATCCTCAACAATCTTCTCCACGAATACGGCAGTTTTTCGGTAAGCACCATAGACAAGTTCTTCCAGCAGGCACTGCGCGCATTTTCCCGCGAGATAGGCTACGCCAGCACGTACCAGATAGAACTGGACAAGGATTCTCTCATCAGTGAAGCAGCGGACAGGATAGTGGACGAGATGACTCCAGAAAATACGGCATTGCTGAATTGGATCATAAACCAATACGATACTTCCCTGGAAGATGGGAAGAAGCCGCAGATAGGAGACTCCATCAAGAAAATGGGGAAATTCTTCTGCAAATTGGATGAGGACAAAAGGGCATTGGTCAGAAATGCCAATCTGCCTGAAATACGCAGGCGCTGTCGCCATATAATGGAGGATTTCTATGCGAAGATGAAATGTGCCGCGGACAAGGTGGATGCGGATGCTCTCAATAAGACACAGGCTAAGGCATTAGGCAAATTTCAGAAGATTTACCGCGTGGCCGACGCCTTCGAAGCGCCTACACCGGCCTTTTTTAAGGAACTTCTCAAGAAAGACACCGGAGAAGAGATGTATTCCCTTTTCAAAAAGGATGAGCAGACCTATAGCGATGAATACAGACGTTTCAACACGGCCAAGATAATAGAGGACACCGTCTTCACCTTAGGTCTGGAAGAGGATTTCTTCTCCAAACTTGAAGAACTGGAAAAAGAGAAGAACGTGCTCAGTCTGGATGAATCCACCACGATTCTACAGAAAATAATAGGCGAAAGCGACGCCCCGTTCATCTATGAAAAACTGGGTGTAAGATATAACCACTTCCTCCTGGACGAATTTCAGGACACCTCGCGCGTACAATGGGATAATTTCCGCCCGCTGCTCGAAAACAGCGTGAGCTCCGGAAACGAGAACATAGTGGTGGGCGACATAAAGCAGAGCATATACCGCTTCCGCGATTCGACCTGGGATCTGCTTGCAAGACAGGTAGATGAAGATTTCAAAGGGCTGACCAAGGAAAAGCCCCTTGCTGACAACTGGCGAAGCAACACCAGCATAGTCGAATTCAATAACGCATTCTTCTCCTATGCCGCCGGGAAATTAGGCCTGAGCGACATCTACTGCGATGTCAGGCAGAACATTAAAAAAGACAAAGTCCCCGGCCTGGTTACGGTAAATTTCTATCCCGCCAAAGAAAAAACCGCCAAAGGGGAACTTATCAGGAAAACGATAGATGATGCCGCCGGACGCGGAGCCAGATACAGCGACATCACCATACTTGTAAGAACCAACGAAGAAGGAGGAAACATAGCGCAAGAACTTATAGCAGAAGGATATAACGTCATATCCGATGATTCGCTGCAGGTAAACGCCTCCGAAGCGGTCCGCGCCCTGACGTCCGTCCTCTTCAGCATGGACAATCCGGAAGACACACTTAACCGCTACATAGCCCGGTCTCTGGGGATAAGCCTCGAGTGGGAATACCACTCTCTCACGGACCTGTGCGACAGGATACTTTTAGCCCTCAAGAAGCAGGCGCCGGAAGAATTTGACAGACAGACTCCTTTCATACAGAGTTTCATGGATTATCTGCTGAACTGGACGTCAATCTATGGCAACAACCTTCACCAATTCCTTAAACATTGGTCCGAAAAAAACGACAAGGTGAATGTATCCTCACCTGATGACCCCGACGCCATACGGATAATGACCATCCACAAATCGAAAGGACTGGATTCGCCTATAATCATTTTCCCCTATTCCCCCAAGTCCTTTCCTTTATTCAAGAGTCAGGCTATCTGGGCCAATCTGGACCCGGAGCATGGCCTGGGCGATGATTTCGACATCCCATATCCTGTCTCTGTCTCATTGGAGAAGTTCGACGGACGGAACTTCTTTTCACGTTCCGCCGATGAGGAGATCTACCAACAGAAAGTGGACAATCTCAATGCATTCTATGTGTGCCTTACACGCGCTAAAAAAGAAATGCACATATTGACGGAAATTCCCGGCGATGATGCTCTGAAACGTACGCCGGAACAGGCAAAAACATTCAATGAACTTCTATACAAGTTCTGCGGCAACTCCGATTATGCCAAAGGTCGGCCTTATGATTTCATCAACGACGCTGAATTGGAAGAAGATAAAAAGAATTCAGACAAAGTTTTGGAATTTCCAGCCTCATACGAGTCTTTCGCCACGAATCCTGACGAGAAGAAACCGAGATTCGTAGCCTCCGGCGACGCGTGGGATTATTTTGAAGAAAAAGGAATTGGCCAAAGTCTGAGACGGCAGGGAATAGAGATGCACGCGCTTCTCTCAAGAATAGAGCATCTGAGCGATATGGAAAATGTCCTTCAGGCAGAAGAGCCGGAGGTAAGGGACTTTCTGAGCAAGCGGGTCCGCTCACACGAAGAATGGTTCGAGCAGTCGCTCAATGTGCTTAATGAGACCTCTGTGATAGACAGTTACGGTAACACCCACAGACCCGACCGCGTAATAGTGAGCGAAGACGGCTCTGTCCGTATAATAGATTTCAAATTCGGAGAAGAGAAACCGACCTACGTAAACCAAGTGCGCAGATATATGTCGCTTTTCCGTAAGATGGGATATGAAAAGGTGGAAGGATATCTATGGTATATCCGGCCTGACAAAGTAGAAACAGTTTCTACCGGAGATCCGTTATAATCCAGTCGCCGCCGTCGTCAAAAAAGTCCGATGAAGGAGAAAAATCAGAAAGGTCCCCGCTTATGGGGCTTTTCTTTATGTCGTATATTCTGAACGGCACTATGGTACCTGACGAAGGTTCCGTGCACGTTCCTTTCAGGGTGTCGCCATCCCATTCAAGGGAAAGGAGCAGGGACGCATAATCCATAGGCCCGGAATTTTCCACATAAGCCTCTTTTCCCTCAAGGTCAATCGTCCACGTGTTCTGCGAATCGCACAGCACCATAAGTCCGCCTCCCTCTATCCTGAAACAATCCCTCTGCACCAGTGCACGGCCCTCCACCGTAACATCCTGCAAACCGGAGAGCGTATATTCGTAAGTGAAAGAGAGACGGTACTTTCTCAACTGCGAAAGAATCTCGTCCACGGAAGGGTCCGCCCTCAGTCCGAAAGCCGCCAATACGGCCATAGACAGCGTCAAAAAAAGTTTTTTCATGATTATAAGGAATTAAGGATGTCGTCAAGTTCTTCAAGAGTGCCCACAAGGACCTGACGCTTCTTGGCGCCGTCGGCCGCACTCACTATCCCTGCCGCCTCAAGCTGGCTCATCACCCTGGCCGCTTTCACAAATCCCATCCCCATACGGGTCTGCAGAGATGACGTGGAAGCGTTTTGAGAAGTTACGACGAGCTTGGCAGCCTCCTCAAACCTGTCATCAAGATCCGAGGTATCCACTTCCGAACTGCCGGCATTCTTGTCGCTTGGAGGTTCAGGCAGATAGTAAGGCGTGTTATAGGACTGACCGTAACGGGTCTCACCTGAGATGAAATCGGTAATCCTGCTGACCTCCACACTTTCTATAAGACCGCATTGCACACGTTCGCTCTCTATCCCGGCCGAAAACAACATATCACCGCGTCCTATCAGTTTCTCGGCTCCCGGACTGTCTATGATGGTCATGGAATCCTGCTTGGAAGAAGTACGGAAAGCTATGCGCATAGGGAAATTGCTCTTGATGATGCCGGAGACCACATCCACGGAAGGACGCTGTGTGGCCAATATCACATGTATTCCCGCCGCACGGCCCTTCTGGGCCAATCTTATGATGCAACTCGTGATGCTCCTGCTCGCCGCCTTCTCCTCCGGCGACGCTCCGGTAACGAGGGTCAAATCGGCGTACTCGTCCACCACTACGACCAGATATGGCATATATCGGTGCCCTTTCTCCGGATTAAGTCCGCGGTTCTTGAACTTGTCGTTATATAGAGTAACCTTATTCATTCCCGAACGGGACATCAGTTCATAACGGTCATCCATCTCCTTGCACAAGGACCGGAGAACTTTCTCGGCGTCCTTCGCGTTCTTAACTATGGCGCGATTCCTTTCGGACTCCTCGTCATCCGCGTCAGGAAGCACGGCCAGGTAATGCTTGATGAGAGATGCATAAGCGGTGAACTCCACCATCTTAGGATCTATGAACACGAATTTAAGTTCGGACGGATGCTTGCCATACAGGAGAGAGGCTATGATCACGTTAAGACATACACTCTTACCCTGCTGAGTGGCTCCGGCCACCAAAAGGTGAGGCGCCTGGGTAAGATCGAACACCTTGACCTGCTGGGTCACCGTAACTCCCAGAGCCACAGGAAGCTCATACTTCTTGCTCTTCTCCTTATATTCATCGCTGTTAAGCAGCCCGCGAAGCGGGACTATGCTCGGACGGTCATTGGCCACTTCTATGCCTACGGAATCGGACAGCTGCAGAACTCTCACTCCGCGGGCGTTAAGAGACATGGCTATATCTTCCTGACGGCTTTTTATCTGCGCTATGGTAACGCCTTCGCCAGGAGTCACCTTATAGAGAGTAACCGTAGGCCCTACGACAGCCGTGATGCCGGCCACTTCTATACGGTACGAGCGCAACGTCGCGCATATTTTATTCTTGTTCCTGTTAAGTTCCTCCTCCCCTATGGTGTTTTTACCGTTCTCGTAAGTATCCAGAAGATCAAGTGAATAGAACTTGTAGTTCGGGAGTCCGCCATGAAGAGGATCAAGCCTGTTGTCTATTCTCGGAAGAGGTTTTTTCACATCAGTGTTCAGATCCTCTCCCTCCACTATGGTTATGTCAGGATATTCCTCCGAAACTCCCTGCTCCTCCTCTTTCTCCTCCTTTTCCTCGACTGTCTCCTGCAAAAGCTCTTCATCCTGTTCCGGCAGAAGCTCCTCTTCGTGGCCGATCACAGCTTTCTCCACGGGCTCCGCCGAAATCTCCTCCTCCGCCTGTTCGGGCAGAATCTCCTTCCCAGGCCTTTTCCTGCCTATATGCCTTACTCCCGCAGCGACTTTCGGACTGCAGCAGACGAGCAACACCAGCAGAAGAAAGACTATAAGAAGCCCTGTCACCACCGTTCCTGTCGCACCTGACAGATATGCCACCAGAAATCTTCCGCAGTCCCCGCCAAGACCTCCACCGAAAGCGAACTCAAGTGAGAAAAACCCTCCTATGTACGCCCCCAGCATAGAGAACACTACGGCCCCGAAAATAAGCTTGAGAGCAAGAGGCAGAAGTCTTATATGCGATTCGTCCCTTATCAGTTTCAGGCCAAGATAGAACAGAAAAACCACCAGCGCAAAACTTCCCAGACCGAAACATCTGCATACCATGAAGCGTGCATAACCATAGCCGATGGAACCGGCGGCATTCTGCAGCACTTCGCCGCTCATATCCTCCCTCCAATGAAGAAGATACGATACCAAAGCGACAAAAGTGAGAATGTCCAGAATAAAAACCGCTATGCCACAGAGTTTGACGGATATCTCCTTCTGATCCTGGGAAAGATTTACGGAAGGTTTTTTCATTTGTGCTTGTTATTGCGGAAATTGCCTTTGTTGCGTTTATTGAACTGCTTGCCGGAATTCTTCTGCGCCCCTCCCTGTTTTCCTATATTAGGTCTGGAGAAATTGGCCCCGGCATCTATCTTGGAGAGTGTCAGCCCCTGCGGAACTTTGACACGGCCCTCGGAAAGTTTCTCTATATCGGAGAAAATGGTCTCATCCGAAACGCTGTCCTTGTTCCAGATAAGGTACTGCGTGCGCATATATATGGCAAGTGAGCGGATAAGCGCAGTCTTGGTCTCGGATTCCGGCTCACCGGAAAGCAGGTCAAGTATCTTTTCTATGTTCCTTCCGTAATGGGTGGCGCGTATCTTCGTGTCTTTCATAGGAATGCTGACAGGTTTGGTCTCGAATTCCTCCTTTACCGGGCAAGGATACGGGGAGTCCACATCCAAGTCATAATCGGCGAGCATGAAAAGATGATCCCACAACTTATGCTCATACTCATCCAGAGTCTTCACCGTAGGATTAAGCGTTTCCATGACCTTCACGACCGCCTCCGCCTGGGCAGTACGCTTCGCTCTGTCTTCTATGGCCTTGATGTCGGTAACCATGGCCACCACGTTGTTACCGTATAATCTCTTAATGTTATTGTCCATATCTATATGTTCTTTCGGCTTTACTGATCGTCTTCCAAACTTTCCAACATGTTGTCCAGCACCCGTCTCTCCTTCTTGGTAGGACGCCCCGCACCTCTGTCGCGTTTCAGAAAAAATGTCTCTACCGGAGCACGGAGTTTTTCCATTTCGCTCTCCGGGGTGAGATTCAGCGCATATTCCTGAACAAGCGCCGCTCCCACCCTGTTTTCCAAAGGAGCGAGCACCTTATAAGTAAATGTCGCGGAACCCTTCCTGACCTCTATGACCTCCCCTTCCTTGACAGGACGGGACGGCTTGCAGTTGGACCCGGACACTTTAACCTTTCCACCATTACAGGCCTGCGTGGATTCGCTGCGGGTCTTGAAAACACGTATGGCCCAGAGATATTTGTCAATTCTTGTCACCGAATTCTATTTTTGTCTGCAGAAAATCTGCACCGGACACCCGGTAAGGTCAAAATTCTCCCTGAGCTTGTTCTCGAGGAAACGCTTGTAAGGTTCCTTGATGTACTGCGGAAGATTGCAGAAAAACGCAAAAGAAGGGAATTTTGTCGGCAACTGGGTTATGTACTTTATCTTTATATATTTGCCCTTGGTGCTCGGCGGCGGTGTCTCCTCTATCACAGGAAGCAGTGCCTCGTTGAGACGTGCGGTGGGAATCTTGCGCGAGTAATTGTCATACACCTTGGTTACGGCATCCAGAACATCCTGGATACGCTGCATCTTCACCACGGAAGTGAAAATGATGGGAACATCGGTAAAAGGTGCTATCCTTTCGCGCAAGGACTGCTCATAATTCTTCAATGTGTTGCTGTCCTTTATGAAAAGATCCCATTTGTTCACCACGAGCACGACCCCTTTACGGTTCTTCAGTATGAGGTTGAAGATGTTCATGTCCTGCGCCTCCATACCGGTGGTGGCATCTATCATAAGCACACATACGTCGCTATGTTCAATGGCCCTTATCGAACGCATGACGGAATAGAATTCAAGATCTTCGTGCACCTTGGCCTTACGTCTTATCCCGGCGGTGTCCACGAGCATGAATTCATGGCCGAACTTGTTATAATAAGTCTCTATGGCATCCCTGGTAGTGCCCGCGACAGGCGTAACTATATTTCTGTCCGTACCGAGCAAGGCATTGGTAATGGAAGATTTGCCTACATTAGGCTTACCCACTATCGCGATGCGGGGGAGGTCCTTGTATGGATCTTCGACATGCCCCTCTTCCGGAAGAACCCTGCATATTTCGTCCAGCAAATCACCTGTACCGGACCCGTTGGCCGCGGAAATGGTCCATATCTCGCCCAATCCCAGAGAATAGAACTGATATGCATCATACTGCTTTTCAGCACTGTCCACCTTGTTGACGCACAGCACTACAGGCTTTTTGCTTCTGCGGAGAACATCCGCTATCTCGGCGTCATAGTCCGTCACCCCCGTGGAAGCCTCCACCATGAAGAGCACGGTATCCGCCTCGTTTATGGCTATCTGCACCTGCTCGCGAATGGCACTTTCAAACACATCGTCTGAATTGGTGGTGTATCCGCCGGTGTCAACCACGGAAAATTCGCGTCCGCACCATTCGCATCGTCCGTAATGGCGGTCGCGTGTAACGCCGGATATGTCGTCCACTATCGCCTGTCTCATCCCGACCAGACGATTGAAAAGGGTGGATTTCCCCACGTTAGGGCGTCCTACTATTGCGACTAAACTCATATCAACCTCAGTTTTCTTTATTCCGGAAGGAACATTCCCGACACGCGTCGGAAGAGTCCCCCTTACACTTAACCCCATGCAGTTCCGCATCCTCGTCCTTAAAGCAGCGTATGCCCATACGACGCATCTGTTCGTTCGAACCCACGTCGTACTTGGGAAATTCCCCGTCTTTCTTGAGCATGAAGACGAACATCCCCCCGACACCCACTATGAGAACCACTGCGGCAGCTATAAAGGTAGCCATATCATTTATCTTTCGAATTCCGGACTTATGGATTCGTAATTGTAAACTTTATGTATGATGGACGCGAACAGCGGTGCCAGCGACACTATCCTGATCTTCTCGTCCCCTGCAAGCTCCTTGTGCGGAATGGTATCGCTTATATATACCTCCTGCAGCTTGGACTCGTGTATGCGTCTTATGGCATCACCGCTCAGAACGCCATGCGTCGCGCAGGCTCTCACGGACTTGGCGCCCATCTCCATAAGCACATCGGCAGCCTTGCAAAGCGTGCCCGCTGTGTCTATCATATCGTCTATTATCACTATGTCGCGGTCTTGAACCTCGCCTATGGCCGTGATGCTCGAAACGACATTGGCCTTGGCCCTGGTCTTATGACAGATGATGGTGGGTACTCCCAGCGCGCCGGCATAGCAGTTCGCCTTCTTCGCACCGCCCATGTCAGGAGCCGCAATGGAAAGGTTCTCAAGTTTAAGACTCTGAATGATAGGCAAAAACACCTTCATGCTATAGACGTGGTCAACCGGGATGTCAAAAAAGCCCTGGATCTGTTCGGCGTGCAGTTCGCATGTCATCACCCTGTCGGCACCTGCCGCACGCAGAAGATTGGCCACAAGTTTCGCTCCTATGGCCACCCTTGGCCTGTCCTTCCTGTCCTGTCTCGCCCAACCGAAATATGGAATTACAGCCACTACGGAATCTGCCGAAGCTCTCTTGGCCGCATCCACGGTCAAAAGAAGCTCCATAAGGTTATCTGCCGGGGCGATGGTCGACTGCAGTATATACACGCTTGCGCCTCTTACGCTGTCTTCGAACTGCGGCTGGAATTCACCGTCGCTGAACTGTGTAACGCTGAGTGCTCCAAGTTTCTGCTCCGGTTCATCCTTACTGCGGATAAGGTTAAGTTCCTCTATCACTCTGCGGGCGAAGTCCTCTGAAGCCCTGCAGGAGAACAATTCCATCCTATGGCTGTGTAACATATTATTTATAAAGTTTTTAAAATCTCTTCTATATGTGAAAGTATCTCTTCCCGTCCTCTGCCCTTTTCGGAGGAGCTGACAAACATGGGAGGAAGCTGCTCCCATTCCTGAAGCAGAATCCGGGAGTCCCTTTCAATCTGCCTTTCCAAAACCACGGGGCCTACCTTGTCCGTCTTCGTGAATATGACGGAAAAAGGAATGCCGTTCTCTCCAAGCGCGCGGATAAAGCCCAGGTCCAGCTCCCCTATGTCGTGCCTGCTGTCTATAAGCACAAACAGATTGGCCAATTCCTCACTTCCCCTTATGTAATCATCTATGACATTACGCAACTCCTCCCTGCCTTTTCTGTCCATCTTGGCATAACCATAACCGGGAAGATCCACCAGATACCAACTGTCGTTAATCAGGAAATGATTGACTATCTTGGTCTTACCGGGAGTGGATGAAGTCATCGCTAAACGACCGTTATTACAGAGCATATTTATGAGGCTTGACTTTCCTACATTACTGCGCCCTATGAATGCAAATTCGGGAAGGCGCCTCCGGGGTCTCCCGCCGACCCTGGTGCTGCTCCCGGCAAATGTCGCGCTTGTAATCTTCATAAATAATACACGGTTCGGAATTCAACGGGCGCAAATATAAGCAAAAACTACGACTTTTCCCTCCTGTCCTTCGGATAAAGAATAGTAAAGCAAGCGCCGCCCAGCTTGAAGCTGCGGGAGTATGATATGGAGGCTCCGCACCGCTCCAAGATGCTCTTGCAGATAGACAGGCCAAGTCCGCTTCCGCTGCTTTTCGTGGTGAATTTAGGCGTGAACAGCTTATCTATGTTTTCGGCGCTGACCCCGGGGCCGTTGTCTTCGAACACTATCTCATAATAATCGGGCGACACGCCGTTTCTCAGGGACACGGCTATCTGTGCCTTCGGGACATCCTCACAGGCCTGCACCGCATTGTTCAGCAGATTCACGAACACTCTGACAAGTTGTGGACGCGGGGCGCTCACCTCCACGTCAGGAAGTCCGAGATAAATGAATTCCACCCCTGCACGGCTGTCGTACAAGGACACCTCTTCCCTCAGCAGTTCGTCAAGCTTTACTCTTACAGGCTCTTCGGAGTACAATTTGGCAAAATCAGAGAACTGATTGGCAGTCTCCGTAAGCACGTGGATATGATCGAGAAGCACCACGGCCATACTGTCAAACTTCTCCTCCCAGGCCGGGTCGCCATTGGCCTTGAGACGCTGGACTCTCTGAATCTGAAGCTGCATAGGTGTAAGAGGGTTCTTTATCTCGTGCGCCACGTTACGCGCCATCTCACTCCACGCCTTGTCCCTTTCGGCCTGCGCGAGAGCCCGGCTGCTGCTGCTCAGATCATCCACCATACGATTATAGGACCGTATGATATCCATTATCTCGTCGTCATTCTTATATATGTTCTCATCCAGTTTCTCTATCTTGCCGGAGCGCATCTTGCGGCTCAGCAGGGAAAGCGGACGGAAAGTTCTGTCTATTATCATGGACACCGCGATGGACGATATGATGACCAGCATGAAGAACACCACTATCACATTGAAGGCGTGCACCACGGCGTCGAACTGGAAGTCATTGCCCGTCTCCGTATATGGCGATGCGAAAAATGCCACCACGGAACCGTCGGCCCCCATGATAGGAGCATAAAGCATATATATGTCCCTACGTGCCAATTTCTTAGGATGTATGCAGAAGCCTTCGTTAAGATACTTGAGGTGATAATAAGGCGTCTCGTCCATTCTGTAGCCCAGTATCCTCTTCTCGTGCAGCGACGGAGCCGTGGTCATGGCCAGTTTGCCGTCCTCGCGATACAGGGATATGTCCGACGCCGTGTTGTCTCCCACCCGGCGCAGCAGATCCATAGTTTCGGGCGAAGTGAGTTCAGAAGGCGACGTGACATTTCTAAGAGCGTTCTGAATCTGAAAGCGTATGGAATTGACCTTATCGGACATCATCTTCTCCGAGACGAAATAATTCCTGTCATAGACAAATGAGACACTTACGAATGCCAATACCGACATGCAGATAAGAAGCGAACCTATGAGCAGGAAATTCATCTTCCGCTTGAAATAGTTTTTTTCGAAAAGGATGGGCTTCTGCCTGCGTCTCACAAATGGGAACAGGATAAAATACAGGAGGAGAGCGAAGAAAAGGGCGGATACGGCGTACGTTCCCCAAGCCACATAAGGTCTTGATATCAAGAACAATTCATCCTCCCCTACGGGAATCACGAAATTAAGATAGCCGTTCTTGCGGAAGCAATACTCAAGCCCATCATATTCCCCGTCCGGAGTGAAACGCATGGGATAAGCCACGTCTCCTCTGAAATACCTTCTCTCCGAACTCTTGTACATCGCATACGAATAGCGCCCGGGTATGTCGGAAGACGACATCCCATCCAGGATAAAACTCAGCGAGCGCTTATTGGGAGACTTGGACTGGAGCGAGATTTCCACAGACTCCTGTCCCTTGTCGGCATGATAATATTGAAAAGTGGCGACATAACGGCATCGCTGATCCTGGGCGGGAGCGAACTTGAACCGCGAGCCGCTTTCTATCTGCACGCCTTCGGCGACATCATACGAAGCCCTGTCCCCACCGGTCTCCACCATGATGTCATAGGCGTTCAGGTATCTTCCAAGGTACCTTCCCACTATCCTTGAACGCGCTTTGTCCAGTTCTTCAGGGCCGTCTGACGCGTGGGATATCACATCATCCTGAGCAATCTGCCTTTCCACCTTCTTGAGAAAGGCCTCAAGGTCATAATCTCTGGCGTTTGACAGGGACTCCGCCCATGACGCCACCCGTATCTTCTCCCTTTGAAATCCTATGCTGCCGGAAAAAGAGATGCAGAATACGGCCACGAATGCCGAATAAATCACAATCCCCACCCTGCTGAATATGCCGACCCGTCTGTGAAAAAGCGTCAGGGACAGAGGCTGAAGAAGATCTAACAGCATCGCCACGGATATGAAGACCATAAACAGCGACGCATAGGCGATGACCGTGTTGACATTCAATGCCCATACCTTGTACACGTCAAGATTAATATGGGTATAGACTATTATCTTGTAGATGGATATATAGGCGAACCATATGAGGAAAGACGCATACGCCGCCACCATGGCACCTCCCGCCAGCCGCTGCCAGGGCTTCCTGACCTTATGCCACAGATCGCGGCGCGAAATGAACAGCGCCGAAGATATGATGAGAGAGGCGACGGAAAGGATGATGATGCTCAGTATCTGCGTCAGTTCTCCATGAAGCACAGGATAACGGTGATATACCGCCCATAGAAATGCCAGAAGAATGGTAACCGCAGCCACGGCATATTTTACACTCGGATGTGAACGAAGAGAGACCAGCACCGCGGCGACAAACAGAAGATACGCCAGCCACACGGAATGCGCCGGGACGCTGCTGCCGGAAGGAATTCCGTTATATTCCAGTTTAAAGACAGGCTTTCCGCCAAGCCGGACCTCCTGTCCGTCAGGAGAAGCGAGCTTGCGGAAAAGGACATCGTCATCCGGGGTCAAATCGGGAATGTCCCTGAGAGAAAGACCGGCGATAATCTTGACATTATCGCGCTGCAGGCATCTAAGAAGATAAGAGGAAGAGGAAAACTGGTAAAATCCGTATTCGGCCCCCACCTTGGAAAGCGTGGACCTGCGATCGCGCCAGATATAATCGTCGTACTGAATGGGGAATTGGCCTTTCCAAGAACTCAGATGATAGTCATCATAGCGGTAGAGGATAAAATCGGAAGGGACGTCCTGCATGCAGAAAAGCTCCTGCGCGGACATGTCCATGGCCTTCCGGGCGTAGTCATCAAGCATCGCGCATCTCTTTTCCAACACTGTTTCCATATCCTTGGTGCGCCCGAGCAGATTTGAACTCTGCCTAGGGCACAAGTATGCATAGACAAACAGCACCAGAGACAGTGCCATCAGTATGGAATAGAGAATCCTGCCGTCGTGCCTGTTTTTCATTCGTGATGGTAGGCCTCACCCTTGATTATGGTGAAAGCGCGATAGAGTTGTTCAACAAAAATCGTGCGGACCATCTGGTGAGAAAAAGTCATTTTCGAAAGGGACATCTGAAAATCCGCACGCTCATAAACTTCCGCGGAAAAGCCATAAGCTCCACCGATGACAAACACCATGTCACGCGTGGAAAGAGTCATTTTCTTTTCCAGAAATGATGCGAATTCCACCGAACGGAATTCCCTGCCGCGTTCATCGAGAAGAATGACTTCGTCGGAGTCCTTGACATTCTTCAGAATGGCCTTCCCCTCCGTGCTCTTTATCTGTTCCCGCGAAAGAGCGGATGCATTCTTAAGTTCGGGAATCTCCCTGATCTCAAAGCCTATGTAATGGCGAAGCCTGGAAGAATAAACCTCCAGGCCTTCGTCAACCCATTTTATATCAGTCTTACCGACTGTAAGAAGCGTGATTTTCACTTTCCTCAGACCCTCTGTCCGTAAGAGCGGTCGGTAGTATTTACGGTGATCACATCGCCCTGATTGATGAAAAGAGGGACCATGATCTTGGCTCCAGTCTCAAGAGTAACCTCCTTAAGGGCGGAAGTGGAAGCGGTATTGCCTTTGACCGCCGGTTCCGCATAGGTAACCTCCAGCGTCACGTAGGTAGGAAGTTCACAGGTAAGGCATCTCTCTTCGTCCCCGGTAACGAACATCATCTCGACATGCTGGCCGTCTTTCATAAGGTCGGAATTGTCAACCACCTCTTTAGGAAGTTTAATCTGTTCATAGGTCTCCTCGTGCATGAAGTTGAATCCGTCATCCTCCGCATAAAGGAACTGGTAAGGGCGACGCTCCACCTCGATGGTCTCGATCTTGGCTCCTGCCGTGAAAGTGTTCTCAAGGATACGTCCGTTCTCAAGATTACGAAGCTTGGTCTTCACGAAAGCAGGTCCTTTGCCAGGCTTTACGTGCTGAAACCAGACGATCATGCAAGGTTTGTCATTGAATTTAAGATAAAGTCCGTTTTTAAAATCAGCTGTTGTTGCCATAAAATATACTATGTTATAATTATTTCCACAAAAAAACGTGCGAATATACTAATTTCTCGAATAAAATTAAAATCTTTCCGCCGTGGCCTTCTTCCCTGAAAACCGGCAAGGCCCACCGGGCATCCGCAGCCTACAGATTGCGTATATGGTCAGCCACCTGTTCAAGGAGCCATCTCGGAGTGGATGTCGCACCGCTTATGCCCACCCTGTCCTCCTGACGGAACCACGAGTTCTGTATCTCAGACATCCCGCCCACAAGGTAGCTGCGGATATTCACGCTCTTGCACAGGGACGAGAGCACCTTGCCGTTTGAACTTGCCTTTCCGGACACGAAGATTATGACATCGTGTGAGGCGGCGAATTCCTTGAGTTCCTCATAACGTCCCCTGACTTGCGAACAGATGGTCTCGTGCACTTTCATCTCAGGGAAACGCCCTTTAAGATATTCGCATACCTGAGCATATTCCGCCGGGCTCTTGGTGGTCTGTGAAAATATCTCGCACTCCGATATCTTCTCACCGCTTTCGGCCAATTGGACCGCATCTTCCATGTTTTCAATCACCCTCACCCGTCCTTCCTCCACCTGTCCCACAAGACCGAGCACCTCAGGATGGCCTTTCTTTCCGAAGATGATGACCGTCCCGCGTGCCTGTCTTATCTTTTTCTGAATACCCAGAACAACGGGGCAGGTACAATCTATAATATTGAAACCTATGGATTTGAGCTCAGCATAAGTGGCCGGAGGCTGACCATGCGCCCGTATGAGGATGTTCTCCCCGCCGGCGTCCTTTATCTCGGCGATATCGTCCTCGTCCAGAGCTATCAGGCCCATGGCGGAGAGCCTGTCTATCTCCGATTCATTATGCACGATTTCTCCCAGAGAATAGAGATGTCCGTTCTTTTTGTCTGACAGGAATTTTTCGGCCGTTCCTATAGTCTTTATGACCCCGCCGCAAAATCCGGCTTTGGAATCAATTTCTACACTAATCATATAGCTTACAAACCCCGCGTATAAGTCCTTTGGCCCATTCCACTTCTTCCTTAAGGGTCATATTTGAATTATCCAGTTCGTACGAATCGGCAGGCCTTCGCAGAGGAGAAGCCTCACGGTGCGAATCTATATAGTCGCGCTCGCGAAGATTGGCTCTCACATCATCAAAGGAAGGAGTCAGCCCCTTGGAAAGCATCTCGGCATAACGGCGCTCGGTGCGGACCTGCTCGCTTGCAGTCATGAATATCTTTATCTGAGCATCGGGAAAAACAGTGGTGCCTATGTCCCGTCCATCCATTATGACCTTACCGTCGCGTGAGAGGAAATGCAGCTTATCATCGACATATTCTCTGACATAAGGCACTGCCGCTATGGGACTTACCTGAGAAGAAACCTTCATCCCGCGAATCTGCTCCTCTATGCATCGCTCTCCCATATGGAGTTTTCCGCCGGCTCCGAAGTAAAGCTCCAGAGCGCCCAGTGCAGGCCTGAGGTCCTCGCTCACCACATTATCCGCGGTAATATATCCGTTTTCCTGAGCAAAAAAAGTAACCCCGCGATACAGGGCGCCCGAATCCAGATAAAGCAGGCCTATTTCCCTGGCCAGCATCTTTGCGAACGAACTTTTTCCTGTGGATGAATACCCGTCCACAGCTATCGTTATGTTAGGGACATTCATACGTAATCCTCTATATTTTTAACACTGATGACTTCGTCTCCAAGTATGAGAAGCCTCTCCACCACATTCCGCAGCTCCCTTATGTTACCCTTCCACGAACGCCGGCAAAGGCACTCCACCGCCTCGGGGCTGAAAGTCTTTCGCGGAAGAGCCGTTTCCTGGCATATCTGTTCTACGAAAAAATCCACGAGAAGCGGAATATCACTCTTCCTCTCATCGAGACTCGGCACTTTTATCACTATGACACTGAGCCTGTGATAAAGATCTTCACGGAAATTGCCCTCTTCTATCTCTTTTTTAAGGTCCTTGTTCGTGGCGGCTATCACGCGCACATCCACTTTGATGTCAGCATCGCTTCCCACGCGGGAAAGTTTATTCTCCTGAAGCACGCGGAGCACTTTGGCCTGGGCGGAAAGGGACATGTCCCCTATCTCGTCCAGAAAAAGGGTACCACCGTCAGCCTGTTCGAATTTGCCTTTATGCTGCTTGATGGCCGATGTAAAGGAGCCTTTTTCGTGCCCGAAAAGCTCACTTTCTATAAGTTCGGACGGTATGGCGGCGCAGTTCACCTCTATATACGGCGCTCCGCTTCTGTCACTCTGTGCGTGAAGACTTCTGGCCACCAGCTCCTTACCGGATCCGTTAGGCCCCACTATCAGCACACGCGCCGGTGTGGGGGCCACCTTGGCTATGATATCCCTTACCCGCGCCATGGCCCCGGATTCGCCTATCATCCTGGCCCCGCCGAAAACTTTCTTTTTAAGTATTTTATTCTGAGATGTCAGCGCTCCCTTGTCCGTAGCATTCTTTATGGTGATGAGCACGCGGTTAAGGTCAAGCGGCTTCTCTATGAAATCAAAAGCACCTTTCTTGATGCAGTCGACGGCCGTTCCTATGTCCGCGTGTCCCGAAATCATTACGACAGGAGTATCAAGCCCCTCAGAGACAAGTTTGGCAAGAACCTCCACCCCGTCCATCTGAGGCATCTTGATGTCCGAAAAGATGACATCGTAATGAGAAGACAGGGCAAGTTTCACTCCGGCCTGCCCGTCTTCAGCCACGTCCACAGTGTGCCCCTCCTCGGAAAGTATCTCCTTCAGGGAATTACGTATGGAACGCTCGTCGTCTATGATAAGTATCTTCATCGTCAATGTATATTCTGTCCGTATTTGGCCTCGTGTTCAGCTTGAGCCCTCTGCACACTGACAGAACGCTTAAGGATGAAGCCCGAGCCCAGATATTTGGTACGTACGTCCTCATCCGCAGCCAGAGATGCCGGTGTGCCCTCCTGAAGAATGGTACCCTCGTAGAGAAGGTACGCCCTGTCCGTTATGGCCAATGTCTCTCCCACATTATGGTCCGTGATGATGACACCTATATTCTTATATTTAAGCTTCGCGATAATGTACTGTATATCCTCCACGGCTATCGGGTCAACACCCGCGAACGGCTCGTCAAGCAGGATGAACTTAGGGTCTATGGCCAATGCACGCGCTATCTCGCAGCGCCTTCTCTCTCCTCCGGAAAGCTGTATGCCCAGCGATTTGCGCACCTTTGAAAGATTGAACTCGCTGATGAGCTCCTCAAGCCTTTCCTCACGCTGCTTCTTGGCTATACCCTTCATCTCCATTACGGAAAGGATATTATTCTCCACACTCATCTTTCTGAACACCGAAGCGTCCTGGGGAAGATAGCCCACACCCAGCTGGGCACGCCTGTACATAGGAAGCCTTGTTATCTCCCTATCATCCAAAAAGACGTGTCCGTCGTTAGGAACTATTTGTCCCGTAATCATATAGAAGCTTGTAGTCTTCCCCGCTCCGTTAGGACCGAGAAAACCTACTATCTCCCCCTGATTGACTTCCATGGACACCCCTTTCACAACTGTGCGGATGCCGTATTTCTTTACAAGATTTTCACAACGGAGTTTCATGTTCACTAAGAATCAAGTTCAAGATCTTTAACCAGATTGCTTATTTCAGGATTATCCTGCATAAGTATTTTAGCTTTGTCGGCGGCAAGATATACCACGGGCTTGAATTCTTCGGCAGGAAGAACATCCACCAGGAATCTGACCTTCGAAGAAGAAAGAAACTCTTTCATCTTACTCTCCATACGGGAAACAAACTTCTCGTCAAGCCATTTTTTTGTAGCTTCGGTCTCGACCTTTATGGTAAGAATTCTCCCGCCGTCTTTTTCCTCTATGACATACGCGGCGTTGGAAAAGATGCCTGCCAAACGGCTGCTGGTAGCACTGGCCTTACACATGTCTATTATCTTCTTCCACGCGGAGACCACATCTTCCTCCGAAGGAA
Source organism: Coprococcus eutactus (assembly GCA_963615835.1). Lineage (GTDB taxonomy): Bacteria > Bacteroidota > Bacteroidia > Bacteroidales > UBA932 > Cryptobacteroides. The sequence goes on from CAVEIF010000003.1 coordinate 26,158, forward strand.
GCCTGTCCGACTGCGGTTCAATCTCCTTCGCCTGTCCCATTCCATCCGCAGTCTCCGTTAGAGAACCAAGAGAAAAAGCGGTGGCGCCACCGGATGTCCTGCGCGCACGCGGTCTCGGCGCATCGCCTTCAGCCTCGGCGGCATTTGGCGACATTTCAGTATTTTCTGCCGTCCCGGCACCGCTTTCGGCCGCAGGCTTTTCGGCCGTACCATTCGGCACGGTCAACTTATCCTGCTCAGCCTTTTCGACTGATTTTCCAGCCGATTTTCCATCAGGCAATACAGGCTTTTCAGCTACCGGCGCAGCAGGCTTTTCGACCGGAATGGCAGGCCTGCGCGATGCTCCTTCCGCAGACGGAGCATTATTGATAAAACAGAGTTTCATTAAAGAAAACTCCATGAAAAGGCGCTGGTTGGAGGCGTTCTTGAACCCTGCTTCACACGCACTTATCTGACTGAGAGCATTATAGAGAAACGCCACCGTACACTTTTCTGCCTGAGCCCTGTATTTTTCCTTAAGGCTTTCCGGAAAATCCAGCAACGCCTCCAAGCCACCCGTCCTGCTGACAAGCAAATCTCTGAGATGTTCTCCGACAGACACCACGAAATATAAAGCGTTGAAGCCCTTGGAAAGAACCTCGTCTATCGTCAGAAGCACTGTCGAGTAATCCCCGCTGAGAGCGGCGTCCACTATCCTGAAAGAATATTCGTAGTCCAGAACGTTCAGATTCCGCAGAACCTCGCCATATTCGACCTTACTCCCGCAGAAAGCCACGGTCTGGTCAAAAAGTGTCAGAGCATCGCGCATGGCTCCGTCAGCCTTCCGGGCTATCACGTGCAGCGAGTCATCACCTATCTCTATGCCTTCCTTCTGCGCTATGTTCCTGAGGTTACGCATTATGTCAGGAACGCTTATCCTGTTGAAATCATAGGTCTGGCAACGTGAAAGTATGGTCGGTATGATCTTATGCTTTTCCGTGGTGCAGAGGATGAATATGGCATGTGAAGGCGGCTCCTCCAAGGTTTTCAAGAAAGCGTTGAACGCCTGTGGTGAAAGCATATGCACCTCATCTATGATATATACGCTGTATCTTCCCACCTGAGGCGGTATCTGCACCTGATCCATCAATGCCTTGATGTCATCCACGCCGTTGTTGGAGGCGGCGTCAAGCTCGTGTATGCAGTAAGAACGGCCTTCCGCAAAAGAACGGCACGACTCGCACTCTCCACAGGGCTCCATGTCCGCGGAAGGATTAGAGCAATTTATGGCTTTCGCGAAAATACGTGCGGACGAAGTCTTTCCTACTCCCCTCGGCCCGCAAAAAAGATAGGCATGCGCCAATTGGCCACGAGAAATGGAATTCTTGAGAGTACGGGCTATATTATCCTGTCCGATCAGAGATTCGAATGAATCCGGACGATATTTTCTGGCTGATACTACGTAATCTGACATATCCGACAAATTTAGTAAAAAATGGGAAATGTATAAAAATAGGAGAAGAAATATTAACTTTGCGGGGATGAAAAAAGGAATGGTCAAATATGTCTTCGTCCTGCTGTCAGTTCTGATGTTCTGCCCGGATGTCAGCGCTCAATTCAAGGTCTATACCAGAAAGAACAGGCTGTCTGATTTTCCGGCGAAGACCACGATGGTGGTACTGGGAGAGAACGAAATCCTGAACATCACCCTCCGGAATGAGATTAAAAGCCGGTGGAGAGTTTCACCTTTCGATTTCTGCAATGAGGACGACATGCAGGAAATCAAAAACAACCCGTCCTTCTACATCCTTTATCTTAAAGAAGAAAAAAACGGCATCATTTTCCTCAATCTGGAAAAATGCGGAGACAGGAAAGGAGTTTCCTCCCTCGAAAGCAGAATGAACGTAATCAAAGTACCTTTCTGTCCAAAAGGATTTTCTTCCGGACGGGAGATACTCTATACTTCAGCCATGATAGATGTGATGCAGCGCTACATGGAGAAATCAATAATCCATAGCCAGGCATCCTATAAGAACCTTGAACAGTCGTGCACTTCCCTGGCCAAAAGCCGCAGAAAGCCCATCTACATAGACAGCGATGACCTCTGCGAGAACCTGAAGAATAAAGACAGACTGCCATCCGTCAACGGAATCACCTTTACGGACAGTTACATCGTGGACAGCCTTCTGACATCCAACTCCTCCGAAGCGCTCATAGGATTCTGCATAAGCAGTCCTTCTCCGGGAGTATCTTCCGAAAGCTACCAGGTGATAGTCAGCGCCGACAGACACGAGCTTCTCTACTACAAGAAGACCGGATACAAGAAAAAAGGAGACAGGGGCTTTACAGAGAAGGCGCTTGCCGACATCAGGACGGAACATTCCTATAAAAGATGATTCAAAGCACTACACCCTCAGGGCTCAAATACGCCATTAAAAAGACGGGCGGGAAAGCCGCCTGCTGTGCCATAAGCATAAAATGCGGAACACGTGCGGAAGAAGAACTCCCGGAAGGCACCGCACATTTCGTGGAACACTGCCTTTTCAAAGGGACTGAAAAGCACAGCGCCGCTTTCATCAACACCTGCCTTGACCGCCTGGGAGGAGAACTCAACGCCTATACCACCAAAGAAGAGATAGTCATCCACGCCACCGTTCTCAAGGAAGACATCTGCAAGGCGGTCGCGCTGCTTTGGGAGATAGCGACAAAGGCCACATTCCCGGTTCACGAAGTGGAAATAGAAAAAGGCGTGGTGTTGGACGAGATCATCTCCTACCGGGACAGTCCGGCAGAGGACATATACGATAAATTCGAAAGCCGATTTTTCGAAGGCCATCCGTTGGGAAGGCTCACGCTCGGCACGGAAGACTCCATCAAAGGGTGCACGCAGGAAGATCTGCTCACATACTACAGAAGGCACTTCATTCCCTCCAATATGGCTTTTACAGTGGTAGCCGATGTGGACGAAAAAGAATTGGAAAAAAAGATTCTGCGACTGTCCGGCGAAAATATCCATACGACAGAAACGTCGGAAGAGCCATCAGATTACATCCCTCCGGTAAAACCGCATAACTTCAGCATCAGAGAAGACAAGGAGAACCACGAAGCCAACCTCATCATAGGTTCTCCCGCACCGTGTCTTTACGATGAGAAGGAGCGCCTGTGCTGTGTACTGCTCACCAACATACTGGGAGGAAGCGCAAGCAACAGCCTCCTCAACAGTTCCCTCAGAGAAAAGCATGGCTGGGTCTATGCCGCCGAATGCAACTACACACAGTACAGCGACACCGGAATCGTAACGCTCAGCATAGGGTGCGACCCCTGCAACCTCGCCCCATGCCTTAAGGAATGCTCTAAAATCCTGGAGAAGCTCAAATCCGCCCCGCTTTCGCAATCATATCTCCGCTCTGCCAAAAAACAGCTCTACGGACAGCTCGCCATATCATCCGACAGTAAAGAAAGCCAATGTCTGTCCATGGGAAAAAGCCTTTTGGCGTTCGGCAGGATCATCCCCGACGAAGAAAGCATGGCCAAAATAGAAGCCATCACCGCCTGTGACATACAAAAGCTTGCACAGAAGCTCTGGCAAGACGGCACAATTTCTCAACTCATCTATATCTGAAAGGCGATGGAATCTCCTCTTGACAAATATATCAAAACACACAGCGACATACCGAGCGAGGCCCTTCACTGGGTGGAGAAACAGACCAATCTCAAGACCAATTACCCGCGAATGCTTTCCGGAGCCGTTCAGGGAGAGCTGCTCTACCTCATCGCCAAAATGTGCAATGCCCGAAACATTCTGGAAATAGGCTGTTTTACAGGATACTCCACCATCTGTCTTGCAGAGGCCGTCAAAGAGCGTGGAGGAAGAGTGGACTCCCTGGAAATCAACGATGAACTTGAAAGCCTCATTCTTCAAGGATGGGAGAAAGCGGGCATACAGAACATAGCCCGCCTTCACATAGGAGACGCACTGCAGACCATAGAAAAGCTTAAAGCCATGGGGAGGACATACGAGCTCGTATATATAGACGCCAATAAAAGAGAATACCTCGCCTACTACAAGGCAGTCGAGGGCATGCTGAAAAGCGGAAGCGTCATTCTCGCCGACGACACCATGCTCGGAGAGAAGGTCTATCAAGAGCCGCTTCCCGCAGACAGGCAGACACGGGGGCTTGTCGAATTCAACGACTACATAGCAGCCGACACATCCGTAGAAAAGGTCATCCTACCGCTGAGAGACGGGCTCAGCATCATCAGAAAAAAGTAAATTTCATCACGGTTTCCGCCGGGACGAAATTTGCTTCATACTGTTTTCATCCCCGAATACATCACTTTAATCCCCAAAAAGGTCTTTAATCCACATTTTCAGCCCATATATGTCTTTTTCTTTAAGAAAGCGGCGAAGCGGGGTACCTTTGCCATCGACTTAAGGAAAAAAGATATGAAATATGTAACCATGAGGCTTGACAACGCCTCCAACATATATCCGGCAGCTCTTACCAAGCGCTATGCGTCCATCTTCAGGATGAGCGTCACCTTAACGGAAACCATTAACCTCAACATACTTCAGCAAGCTCTCAATACCACCGTCCAGAGAATTCCCCTCTTCGCGTACACGCTGAAAAACGGGGCGTTCTGGTGGTATCTGAGACAGCTGGACAAAGAACCAACGATAAGCGAATACACTCCGAATCAGGACAAACGCGGCTTCAAATTCCACGGAGGATTTCTCTTCAAAGTAAGCGCGGACGGAAACAGGATCTTACTTGACGTATTCCACGCCCTTGCAGACGGCAGAGGAGGCCAGACATTTCTTCTCACCCTCACGGCGGAATATATAAGACTGCGTTACGAAGTTAAAGACATAGAGTATAACGACTTGGTTCTCAACCCGAAGGACAAGCCATTCAAGAAAGAGACTGAAGACTGTTTCGTCTCATTCGCCGGGAAGAAAGGAGCATTGGAGCAGAATGAGCTCGCCTATCACATACACGGCAGGAAACTTAAATTCGACGAACTGGAAAGAGAACGCTACACCCTCTCTTCCGCTCAGACCAAATCCGTATGCGGACGATACGGCTGCACCATAACTGAACTTCTTACAGCCTCCATGGTCAGCGCTCTGCAGCAAGTTTACCTGAACGATAAGAGAAAACATAAAAGGACAGCCCTGAAAGTCAGTGTTCCGGTAGATCTCAGACCCATTTTTTCGGGAAAGACACTGAGGAACTTCTCTTCCTACGTGAATCTCGGAGTCAATGTCAATAACGGGCAATTCTCTTTCGATGAGATTCTCGACATAGTCAAATCTCAGAAGCACTTTATGACCCAACGCTGTGAACTTGAGAAAAAAATCGCGGCAAACGTGGCCCTTGAGAACAACTTCGCCATCTCCGCCATTCCTCTTTTCATAAAGCACCCCATCATCGACTTCATCTGCCGTACCAAAGGAGACAGATATTGTTCACAGACCCTTTCCAACCTCGGCAATGTCGTTCTGCCGGAAGCCATCTCCCCCTATGTAAAAGAAATTGATTTCATCCTCGGAAGACAGAGAGGGACGAGCGGCGCCGCCTCCGCCATAGGCTATAATGGTAAAATCTTTATAAATTTTACACGAAATATCGCGGAGAAGGACTTCGAAGACTACTTCTGCGACCAACTCCGCGATCTTGGGATAAATGTCATCAGCCTATCTGAGCTCCGTTTACCAGAGCTTCAGACGGCGTAATGAAACGCATTTTTCCATCACCCTGACGGGCCATCAAAATCATGCCTTTCGACTCTATGCCGCGTATTGTGCGCGGAGCGAGATTGGCAAGAATACATATCTGCCTGCCTGTCATCTGCTCCGGAGTGTAATATTCGGCGATTCCCGACACGATGACCCTTTTGTCTATGCCGGTGTCGATAGTGAGCTTAAGAAGCTTGTCGGTTTTCGGCACTCTTTCCGCCTCAAGAACGGTGGCCGTCCTGATGTCCATGGCGTCAAAGGAATCGAAAGTTACCTCGCTCTTTTGAGGAGCCACTTTCCTGGCGGCTTCAGCGGCCGCTTCCGCAGCTTTCTGACGACGGATTTCTTCAAGCCTGTCCGTCTGCTTTTGAATCTGGGCATCATCTATCTTTTCAAACAGAAGTTCAGCCTCACCTATCTTATGTCCGGCCGGGATAATGTCAGCACAACCGACCTTGGCCCAATCAAGATCAACACAGAGCATCTTGCGTAATTTTTCAGCGGCAAACGGAGTAAACGGTTCGAAAGCGGAAGAAAGCGACGCACATATCTGAAGACAAATGTTAAGGATGGTCCCGGTCCTGCCAAGATCCGTCTTGGCCACCTTCCAAGGCTCCGTATCCGATATGTATTTGTTACCTGCACGAGCCATGCTCATGGCATCCTTGAGAGCCTCACGGAAACGATACCCTTCGATATTCTTTTCCATAGACTCCTTCAGCAACGGAATCTGGGCAAGAGCCTCTTTGTCAACCTCTTCCAATGCACCGCACTCAGGCACCACCCCGCCGAAATACTTGTGGGTGAGCACCACGGCCCTGTTCACAAAATTACCGAATATGGCCACAAGTTCACTGTTGTTTCTGGTCTGGAAGTCCTTCCAACTGAAGTCGTTGTCCTTGGTTTCGGGAGCATTGGCCGTGAGAACGTAACGGAGAACATCCTGCTTGCCAGGGAAATCCTGAAGATATTCATTGGCCCAGACAGCCCAGCCACGCGATGTGGATATCTTGTCCCCCTCAAGATTAAGGAATTCGTTGGCCGGGACATTTTCCGGAAGGATAAATCCGTCGCCATAGGCCTTCAGCATGGCAGGAAAGACTATGCAGTGGAAGACTATGTTATCCTTGCCTATGAAATGGACGAGCTTGGTGTCCTCGCTCTTCCACCATTTCTGCCAGTCATCCGGAAGAAGTTCCATGGTATTGGAAATGTAACCTATAGGAGCATCGAACCACACGTAAAGCACCTTCCCTTCCGCTCCCTCCACCGGAACAGGCACGCCCCAGTCAAGGTCGCGCGTAACGGCACGGGGCTGAAGCCCTCCGTCAAGCCAGCTCTTCACCTGTCCGTAAACGTTACCGCGCCACTCCTTATGTCCGTCGAGTATCCACTCGCGAAGCCACTGTTCATAGTCCTGAAGCGGCAGATACCAGTGCTTCGTCTTCTTTTTTATAGGTTCGGCACCGCTCAATTTGGATTTGGGATTGATAAGTTCCTCCGGAGAAAGCGTGCTTCCACATTTCTCGCATTGGTCTCCATAAGCTCCTTCAAATCCGCACTTCGGACAAGTACCTACTATATAGCGGTCGGCGAGGAAAGTCCGCGCCTCCGGGTCGTAATACTGCTCGCTCTCGCGGGTGATGAATTTGCCGTCGTCATAGAGTTTTTTGAAAAACTGAGAGGCGTTCTGCTCATGCACCTTGGATGTAGTGCGCCCGTAAATGTCGAAATTGATACCGAAGCCCTTGAAGGAATCGGCTATGATGGTGTGAAATTCGTCCACCACCTCCTGCGGAGTACATCCGCGCTTGCGCGCCTGAATGGTGATAGGCACGCCGTGCTCGTCGCTGCCGCAGATATACAGCACATCCTCCCCTCGCATACGGAGAAATCTCACATAAATGTCTGCCGGCACGTACACCCCGGCCAGATGGCCTATATGTATAGGCCCATTGGCATAAGGAAGCGCACAGGTTACAAGCGTTCTCTTAAAATTCTTTCCCATACTTGGTATTATATTTATCTTTTATCGTTTTCTGTTTTTTCTGCAAGGAAGTGTATTCACGAAGAAGATTCATCTGATCTTCCGGACTGTCCGTCTGACCCATCCGCTTCTGGACATCCCTCATGTCCGATTCTATTTTCTTAATTGCCAATAGGATAAGAGTCTTGGGCACATTAGTGGTAAGCCACGATCCGAGAGTGGTGAGAGAAGAAGCGAAACTCCTGACCGTTATCTCATAGCGGTCTATGGCCAATTCCCCCACCACGGAAGAGACCATCCTGTCCTCCCCTTCCATAAACTGACGCACTATCTGACTGCACGAAAGTCCCTTGTCGTAAAACATCGTCTTAAACTCCACATATATGCACTCATACACGGCATTGGACATCTTATAGTCGTCATCATCCAGAGCATTCACGATGAAATCGGCCACGCACAACGGCTGAGGATCATAATAAGGCGAATCGAACTCGAAATTAAGCGGCTGCTCGGCATAGCGCAGCAAAAATGCCAATATCTCCGCCTCCACCGGAGCGAGAATCCTGTTCTCTGGCTGATAGATATAATCCGCAGCCTCACCTCCCTGTTTTTCATCGGTGCCTGTGGAAACTTCCGTACGCATTGACAAGACCTTCTGTGTATTGACCTTGCCTATCCTGTCGAAAAGGATCTGCTCATCAATGGAAAATTTCCGTGAACACTCCTGCACATAAACAGAACGCGTCACCGCATCCTGCACCCTGGCTATGGTATCGGCTATATCGTTGATGACCCCCGCCCTTTTGATAGGGTCCTTGCCTGCGGAAAGCATAAGACGTTCGGACTTGAAACTGATGAAATCCTGCTCGTGACCGGCGATATACTCCTGAACCTGAGCCAATGTGTGCTTCCGGGCGAAACTGTCAGGATCCTCACCGTCCGGAAGAAGCACTATACGCACATTCATCCCCTCCTCAAGCACAAGGTCCGTTCCGCGCAAAGCCGCCTTTATGCCGGCATTGTCGCCGTCGTACATTATGGTAAGATTGGAGGTGAACTTATGAATGAGCCTGACCTGTTCGGAAGTGAGGGAAGTGCCGCACGAAGCCACCACATTCTGAATGCCGAGCTGATGAAGCGTGATCACATCTATGTTCCCCTCCACCAGAAAGCATTTGTCCATCCTGGATATCTCCGTCTTGGCCTGATAAATGCCGAGCAGAGAGCGGCTTTTCACGTAAATCTCCGACTCGGGAGAATTGACATATTTGGCCGGAGAATCAGTCTTGAGCGTACGCCCCGAAAAAGCGATCACCCTGCCGGACACGGAATAGATAGGAAACATCACTCGCTCACGGAACCTGTCCGAAAGCGACCCGTCATCGTGCCTGATGGTGAGTCCCACCTCTATCAGATACTCCACCTTGTGTCCCGCCGCAACGGCGGCGTCAGTCAGCGCCGTTTTTCCTGACGGGGCCCATCCGAGGCCTTCTTTTTTAATGGTGTCGTCTTCCAGTCCGCGGGAATGATAATAAGCCATGGCCACGGCACGTCCTTCCTGAGTGGAAAGCCGCTCCATAAAGAACTTATGGGCAAAATCCGTCACTATCATAAGAGACTCCCGCTTCTGTCTGGCCACTATCTCCTCAGCCGAAAGTTCCTCCTCCACGACCTCTATATGATATTTACCGGCGATATATTTAAGCGCGTCAGTATAGGAGCAATGCTCATAATCCATCACGAAGGATATCGCCGAACCGGATTTACCGCAGCCGAAGCACTTGTAGATACCTTTGGATGGAGACACATGGAACGACGGAGTCTTCTCGTTATGGAAAGGACAACAAGCCACGAACCCGGCCCCGTTACGCCTCAGCGTCACGAAATCGGAAATAACCTCTTCTATTTTAAGGCTGTCCTGTATCTTCTGTATCGTATCCCTGCTGATCATCATCCGAACCGCACCCTTCAAAAGGGCACAAATATACTAAATTATGAAGCGACTTCACACAGGAATTTAAGCCTTACGAGCCTTATCTCCTCCTCCGTGTAATCGTTTCCAAGGGTATTTATGGCATCCGTAAGCGAGTCCGACTGCGCCTCGCATTTGAAATAGTCCATCAGTTCTTCCGTCACATCAGGGTCAACTTCCTGATTTATATAATAATTCAAATTCAGGATGAGCCCGGATGACACTATCGTCTCCAACTCCTCGAACAGTTCCCCCATGTCCATATCGAGAGAACGGGCTATCTCGTCAAGGGCTATTCTTCTGTCCACCAAGTTAATAATCTTTATCTTCTTCTCAGACTCCCCACCGGTGGTCTTCACCACATAATCATTAGGGCGGACGATTTCATTCTCCTCGACATACTTGGATATAAGTTCTATGAACTCCTTACCGAATTTCTTCGCCTTACCCTTGCCCACTCCCTGGCAATTGGCCAATTCATCATAAGTTATAGGATAAATTATGGACATGTCCTCAAGAGCCGGGTCCTGGAAAATAATCCACGGCTGCAGAGAGAGCCTGCGTCCCATATCCTTACGGAGATCCTTAAGAAGCGCCAGCAACTGAGCGTCACCGCCTCCTCCGCGCATCGCGGCGAGCGTAGCCCCTGCGGCCTGCTGGTCATCGTCGTCGCCTCCATCCGTCCCTGCGAACTGTCTGTCCTCCACCAAGGACAAAGGCCACGAGTTCTCCAGAAAACTTCGGCCCAGATCCGTAACATAGATAAGTCCGTAAGTCTCAATCTCCTTTTCAAGCAGATGCGCTATCAGGCCCTGATGAATGACAGCCGCCCAGAATTTGTCCGCATGCGGAGCTCCCGCCCCGAAATACTGTATCTTGTCGTGATTGTAGCTTTTGACCAATGCCGTGTCGTTTCCGGACAATATGGCGGCCAGATGCTCTATCTTGAAATGCTCCTTCAGAGAAAGAATCAGTCTGATGACCAGCTTCATCTCTGTCTGACCGTCGAAAACAGGCCTGGGGTGCAAGCAGTTATCGCACATGCCGCAATTGTCCACGAGATAATCCTCTCCGAAATACCCTAAAAGAAGCTTGCGGCGACACTGGCTCGACTCCGCATAAGAGACCACCTCATCCAGAAGCTGACGCGTAATATCCTGCTCGGCGACAGGTTTGCCCTTCATGAACTTTTCGAACTTCTGTATGTCCTTATAGCTGTAGTATGCTATGCACACCCCTTCTCCGCCGTCCCTTCCGGCACGGCCGGTCTCCTGATAATAACCCTCCACGCTCTTGGGAATGTCATAATGAATGACGAATCTGACATCAGGCTTGTCTATGCCCATCCCGAACGCTATGGTGGCCACTATCACATTCACCTCCTCCATAAGGAACTTATCCTGATTCTCGGCTCTGGTTTTCGCATCCAGACCGGCATGGTAAGGCAAGGCTTTTATGCCGTTGATCTGTAGAAATTCAGCCATTTCCTCCACCTTGTGCCGGCTCAGGCAATAGATAATCCCCGATTTGCCCGGATTCTGCCTTATATAACGCAGGATATCCTTATCCGCATCCACCTTGTCCTTGACTTCGTAGTAAAGATTGGAACGGTTGAACGAAGACTTGAATACGCAAGCCAGAGGAATGTCAAGAGTCTTGAGTATGTCGCTCTGCACCTTAGGTGTGGCCGTCGCCGTGAGCGCCATGACCGGAGCACGGCCGATCTCATCTATCATAGGACGTATCCTGCGGTATTCCGGACGGAAGTCATGCCCCCATTCGGATATGCAATGCGCTTCGTCCACCGCGTAAAAAGAGACCTTCACGCCACGAAGAAGAGAGATGTTCTCCTGTTTGGTAAGGGATTCCGGCGCCACGTACAGGATTTTCGTCTTCCCGGAGCGAAGATCGTCATGCACCTCCTCCATCTGTGATTTGCTCAGCGAGGAATTCAGGAAGTGGGCTATGCTCTCATTACCGGACACAAATCCGCGTATGGCATCCACCTGATTCTTCATAAGCGCTATAAGAGGCGAGATGACCACGGCCACCCCGTCCATCATAAGCGCAGGTAACTGATAACAAAGCGATTTACCTCCTCCGGTGGGCATGAGGACGAAGCAGTCCTTTCCTTCCAGAAGACTTTTGATTATCTCCTCCTGATCCCCCTTGAAAGCATCGAAGCCGAAGAAATTCTTTAACGTGTCGTGTATTTGCGCAGATGAAATCATTTTAAAACGTATGAATAGCTAATCCGGATCTCAATTTAGGTTCGAACCAAGTCGTTTTAGGGGGCATGATGAAATCGTTGTCCGAGATGTCCTCTATCTGCTCCATAGTTACGGGATAAAGCGCAAAAGCTATCTTCATCTCCCCGCTGTCCACACGGCGTTTCAATTCGCCAAGCCCCCTGATGCCGCCTACGAAGTCTATCCTGGAATCGCGGCGAAGATCCTTTATCCCCAATATGGCGTCCAGCACATATCTGGACAGAATGCTCACATCGAGTTTGCCAACAAGATCCTCGTCGTGATAAATGTCGGGACGGGCGCGCAATTCATACCATTTACCATCCAGATACATGGAAAACGTGTGCAGTTCCGTCGGAGCATAAATCTCCCCTCCCTTGCACATCACGTCGAAATGTTCCCCGAGAAGACCAATTATCTGTGTGGGTTCCAGACCGTTAAGATCCTTTACCACCCTGTTGTAATCAAGTATCCCCAGCTGGTCGTCGGGAAAGCATACCGCCATGAACCAGTTATACTCCTCATCCCCGCAGTGATGCGGATTACGCTTGGCGCGTTCCTGCCCGACTCTCGCCGCTGCGGCGCTGCGATGATGTCCGTCCGCTATATAGAACGACTGAACTTCACTCTCGAAAAGTTCCGTGATCCTCTCTATCCTATCATCATCCGAAACGACCCAAAACTTATGTCCGAAGCCATTTTCATCAACAAAATCGTACTCACAACGCCCGGAAGCCACCTCCGCAAGTATGTCTTCCAATTCCTTCTGATGCCGGAAAGCGAAAAAGACAGGTTCGATATTGGCATTCTGTATGTCCACGTGCACCATCCTGTCGTCCTCCTTGTCCTTTCGGGTAAGTTCATGCTTCTTTATGCGTCCGTCCATATAATCCTGACAATGAGCACATAACACAAATCCATACTGTGTCCTGTCCCCCATGCTCTGGGCATAGACGTAGTAGCAGGGCTTGGAGTCCCTGAGCAGATAACCTTTCTGCTGCCAAAGAGCGAAATTACAGACCGCCCTTTCATACACCTTAGGGTCCTTCTCATCCGGCATCGGTGAAAAATCTATCTCCGGCTTCGTTATATGAAGGAGCGATTTCTCTCCTGCCAATTCAAGAGCCTCCCTCGAATCTAACACATCATAAGGAGACGCAGCCACTTCCGTCACTAATTCGCGAGGCGGGCGCAATGCGGCAAATGGTTTTACTCTCATCTGTTCACCTGAAATTTAACGTTACCTGTCCTGAAAAAATCCACTATCTGGCGGGCAGCGGCAAGTCCGGCGTTGACATTGGCCTCCGCCGTCTGCGCTCCCATCTTTTTGGAATTGGCATATACCCTGAGACCCGCCTTTTCGACCAGCGCCGCATAATTGTCAGGAGCCACATCGGTGGCGTATTTAAGGTCCTCCCGACATTCAAGAGCCTGAAGAAGGCCATCTTCATCCACCACTTCCTTACGGGCCGTATTGATCAGAACTCCCCCCTTAGGCATAAGGCACAGGAGATCCTTTCCCACTATCCCCTTTGTCGAAGGCAGAAGAGGTACATTAAGACTGATGTAATCACACTGCGAATATAAGCACTCCAGACTTTCCACAGGAGTAACGCCTTGAGATGCAATATCCTGCGGACTGCGCACAGGATCATAGGCACAAACTTTCATGCCAAGCGCGCGAGCCTTCGAAGCTATAAGAGCGCCCACATTGCCGAAACCCTGAATGCCAAGCGTCTTGCCAAGTATCTCCCGCCCTGTCGAAGGGTTGAACTGGTTACGGGACATGAATATCATAAGTCCGAGAAAGAGTTCCGCTACGGCATTGGCATTCTGCCCGGGTGTGTTCATAACCACCACCGAATGACCGGTGGCGCAGTCGAGATCTATATTATCATATCCCGCTCCGGCCCGGACCACTGTCTTCAGTCTCTCCGCCCGTGAAAAGGTCTCCTCTGAAACCCTGTCGCTGCGGACTATGAGAGCATCGGCATCCGCCGCGGCATCGGACAACTGTTTCTCGCTTTCATATTTTTCAAGAAGGGCAAATTCATAGCCCGCTTCCTGTATTATATCCTTGATGCCCTGCACCGCATCGGGAGCAAAAGGCTTCTGTGTCGCAAGTAAGACTTTCATATCACTTTCTATTTATGCAGGCTCTCAAACTCTCTCATGCAATCCACCAGAGCCTGTACATCCTCCTGTGTGCTTGCATTATAAACGGATGCACGGAATCCTCCTACGCTTCTGTGTCCCTTGATGCCTATCATACCCTGAGCCTTGGCAAATGAAAGAAACTCATCCTGAAGATGTTCGTATCCAGGAGCCATCACGAAGCATACGTTCATAAACGAGCGGTCTTCTTTTTCGGCCGTGCCAACAAACAGGCTGTTGCGTTCTATCTCTCCATATAGAGTCTTGGCTTTAAGAGCATTACGAATCTGCATAGCCTCCACGCCACCATTGGCCTTAATCCACTTGAGTGTCCGGTTCATGATATATATGGCAAAGACAGGAGGCGTATTGAACATGGAAGCCTTGTCAATGTGCACCCTGAGATCGAGCATGGTGGGAAGATAACGGGAGACCTTACCCAGAGAATCCTTCCGGATGATGGCAAACGTGCATCCTGCCGTGCCGACATTCTTCTGAGCGCCGCCATATATCATAGCATATCTGCTTACATCCACCGGCCGGCTCATGATATCCGAAGACATATCGGCGATCAAAGGCACCGGACAGACCGGATCCGAATGTATCTCCGTACCGTAGATGGTATTGTTGGTGGTTATATGGAAATAATCCGCATCACCTGGGATGACATAATCCTTAGGGATATAGCAATAGTTCTTATCCTTCGAAGACGCCACGACTTCGACCTCTCCCAGTCCCGCGGCCTCCTTTATGGCCTTCGACGCCCACACGCCCGTGTCAAGATAGGCGGCCTTGCGCTCAAGATAGTTCATCGCCACATAAAGAAACTCCATGGAGGCTCCTCCGGAAAGGAAGACGACCTCGTGGGTGTCCGGGATTTTCAAAAGCTCCCTCCACAAAGCGCGGGTCTCATCCATAATATTCTCCCACTCCTTAGTCCTGTGGGAAATGGAAAGCAAAGAAACTCCGGTACCCGAAAAATCACGGATAGCATCCACCGCCTGATCCAACACTTCAGAAGGAAGCAGGCAAGGTCCGGCATTGAAAACATGAACTTTAGCCATAGCCGTTATAAATTAAATGATTTCGTACTTAAAGTTAGGCAAATTATTTATTCTTTCCAAGAAATCCTGTTCCAGGGACAGACGCACCCTGACCTGCAGCCTGCACTCCTGAGAAAAATCCTGTCCGCGCTGAGGCATGGAAAATTCCTTTACCACCTTCATCACTTCAGGCATCAAAGAATAGTCATAGGTCAACGAATACCACTTCCCGGCCACCTTCCTTATCACGGACGCATGGTCCAAGGCATCGGCGCTGGCAGCCTTATAAGCCGCTATAAGACCGGGGACGCCAAGTTTTATCCCTCCGAAATAACGCACCACCACCACCGCCACGTCGCTCAGATTCCGACTATCTATCTGTCCGAGTATGGGACGGCCGGCCGTGCCTGAAGGCTCACCGTCATCGCTGGCCCGCCAGAGAGCACCGTCATAACCTATCCTATAGGCCACGCAATGATGTCTGGCATCGTGATATTCTCTTCGCGCCCTTTCCATCAAAGACTTAACATCCGACTCACTTTCCACCGGATGGGCGAAAGCGAGAAATTTGCTCTTTTGATCCTTAAAAATCCCCTCTGAAGGAACTTCTATGCTATAATATTCGTCAGAAATCATGAAAATTTTCTATTCAAATTTAACAATTCTTTTCTATTTTTGCCATATGATTTATCAATTCCGCGTCACACTCCCCGGCATAAAGGGATTTTACAGAATCTACAAGGTAAATTCTGCCAATTCGTTATATCACTTTCACAAGCAGCTTCAGTCAGATTTGGCCTTCCCTGTGGACCAGCCTATACTTTTCAAGGCATACGACGGAAAACAGGAAGTCATAGCCCGCTATGCCTTCATAGACCTGGGGTACGGGACAGTGGATGACATCACCGTAGGAAAAGCCGTTGCCGACGGAGTGACGTCCTTCGATTACTATTACGACACGCAAGCGAAAAAACGTGTCATCCTCACACTCGAAGGAGAAGAAAAGGGCGATGCGGTAACAGCTCCCACCCTGCTTCAGGACGCCAAAGGACCCGAACCGGCTGCATTCGATAACGGATATGTAGCTTTCGAAGACCTGCCTAAGGATAAGAGAAAACTTCCCGGAGAAAAGAGCCTGCTGGACATCTTGGGCGGAGACGAAGAGGATGACGATTTCGACGGCGAAGATGACGAGGATAATGAAGCTGATGAGGACGACAAGCCGGAAGAGATATACAGCGAAGACGAATAATTGACATTTCAATTTACGAAGCGGCAGCTGACCGGAAAGGCGTCATAAGAAAAAGGGCGATTATTTCAGAACAGCTTCCCAGAAAATTTTGCAAAAACAAATTATTTATATAAATTTGCAGTCCCTTTGAGGAAGGAGAGGTGGTAGAGTGGTCGATTACGGCAGTCTTGAAAACTGTTGAACTGAAAGGTTCCGGGGGTTCGAATCCCTCCCTCTCCGCAAAGCACGGAAAATCAGCGTCAAGCTTGCTTGAACGCTGATTTTTTTGTGCTTTGCAACGCCCCGCCGCAGGCGGGGAGGGATGTCGGAGCACGAAGTGCGACGAAATCCCGGAGAGGGAGAGGCTCTTCGCACCTGCATCCATTTGCTTTATTCACGGAAATTGAGGGAAAAGTCCCGCGTCAGCGGGGCTAATCCCCCGTGCTTTGCAACGCCCCGCCGCAGGCGAGCAGGGATGTCGGAGCACGAAGTGCGACGAAATCCCGGAGAGGGAGGAGCTCTCCACCCCTGCATCCATTTGCTTTTTTCTCGGAGACCGAGGGAAAAGTCCCGCGTCAGCGGGGCTAATCCCCCGTGCTTTGCAACGCCCCGCCGCAGGCGAGCAGGGATGTCGGAGCACGAAGTGCGACGAAATCCCGGAGAGGGAGGAGCTGCCAGTCTCTGACGGTTATGAGCGAGCGGGTCTTGTGGACTCCGGTGGCATCGAGGCGGATATTGAGGAGTTCGTGGATGGTCATAGGCTATTTCAACTTACCCACCAAGATGTCAACTGTCGTGCAGGGATTATGCAAGGAGTAATCCTTGTCTTGATATTGAAGACGCAGTTTCTGCGCCCGCAATTTGGCCGTATCTTCACTTCCATATTGCTTGAGAATGTCATACATCACACCTCTGCCCTTTGAATAGACGAAGTCAGGGATGAATTTCCTTATCTCGCGCTCAAGGATTTCAATGTACTGTCTTCGGCTTACGGCCGAGGTCAAGTCAATAAAATGCAGACAGAACCATAGCTCGAAAGATTCGTTGGACCAGGCACACTGAAATCCTTTCTGCTCCGCATAGGCGATGGCTTCGTTGAAATCCTGATTGTCATCCTTGTCGAACACCAGCCATTTATAATCGAAAGTGTCAAGGTCGCGTATCCTTAACGCATCTTCGACCAACTTCATCGTACTGCGGTCAGCCCCAATGGTCTGCACTCTGGAGCGTCTGCTGGTAAAATGGCGGAAATATTCCGGTTCAGTCCTGGTGCCTTCGCTGACTATGAGAAAGCTGTAGAACAGTTCCTTTGTCGCTTCCTTTCTGCGGGATTTGGATCGGGAATGCTTCGCAGACAACACCTCCCGCTGCTTCTTTGTCAAATGCTTCGCCATAGCAGTTCTCTATTAAAGATAAGGTATGGCTCCATAACGGCCATTGATATAGTCTTTCTCGTAACTGCGGTCGTTACGCACCTTGACTCCGGATGCATCCTTGAACTCCACGAGTGAATAGAGGTCCGTTGAGGCGGTGTCATCCTTTTCCGTAAACCAGATCTGGTCGCGGCGGAGAAACTTGTTGTCCAACAGATTCGTGTCGTGCGTGGTAAAAATCAGCTGAGAGCCCATAGGATTGGTTTCCTTGCTGTTGAAGAGAGATATAAGCATCCTTGTTATCATCGGGTGCATACTGCTTCCGAACTCATCGATGATAAGCACGCGTGGGTTTGTCAATGCCTTGACGAAGACCGGTGCCATATCGAAGAGTTTATTCGTACCATTGGACTCAGAATCAGAGAGAGACATTGATATTTCTCCCACGATCTCTCCCGCAGCATTATACACCTTGTGCGTAGTAACCGCCTTGATAGAAGGATTATCAACCCGCTTGATGCTGTCAAAACCAAGTTTGAACTTGGCCAGAAATGCGTTCAGTTCATCGTCAGTGATAGTAACGGCCTTGTCGGACAGTGCTTCTGATTTGTCCCCATCAAAAATGGCGAAGCCTTTTAACTCCCTCATTATCATCCCGGCAATCTTGTCATTGAAAGCATCGGCGACGGATAGGAACAGGGCATTGTCTCTGGTCCTCTCAATCATATCTTCGGCGGATTTGTAGTGGGACGTAACACCTATACCGTCCTCAGAACGCACGAAGAGACATTTTTCGCGACCTTTATTACCTGTCTTGAAATACAGATACTCATCAGCAATCCTTTCCTTTGTGGCTGAGAATCCATAACGATAATAATCTCCAGAAATGAGCAGTTCGATTTCAAAACTGCAAGGTTTTGTCCGGCTTTCTTCATCGTACAGAAACGGGAACATCAACAGCTCTTCAGATGAGTTATAACTGGCCGAGTTGTATATTGTGGTCAAGAATACACGGAATGCTTCAATAAGGTTGCTCTTGCCGCTGGAATTGGCGCCATAAAGCACGGCCGACGGCAGCACGGCAGTTTCTCCGACTTCCGTCAAAACTTCGTCGTGCTCCTTTACCGAAGCTGCGGTCAGATCCAGAGTCCTCTTAATCTTGAATGATTTGTAATTGGATAATGTAAAACTCAACAACATGTGTCAGTATCTTTTTTGCAAAGTAAAGCAAAATATTAGTAAAACTCAAATTATTTGAGAAAATATCTCAAAAATTTAAAGTTTGGCCACTTTTCGGTCATTTCTCAGGAATAGCTGATCTTCTCGGACGATGGCGAACTTCAAGGGTGAGCCGGATGGGATTGCCGTCTTTACCCTTGGTTCGAATGGTGACATTACCGACATCCACAAGGAAGCCCCGATAACGGAGTTCGTTGTAGATGATGTTCTCCATAATATGGTTTTCCTCAATCTGGCGGAAGGATAGTATGGCATTGCGGAGGCCAAGGTCCGAGAAGTAGTATTTGGAAAGCGATGCGATGTATTTTTTACCCTTAATGTCGAACCTGTCCGATTTCTCAATGAGGAAGGCATCGTCCATGTAACCGAGATAGGTGTCTATTGTCTTATAGGTTAGGTCTTTGATGTTCTTCAGGCTCTTGAAGGTGTTGGCCAGTTTGCTGGGGTTGGCCGGAGAGCCTATAGATGAGGCCATGACCCTGGCAAGTTCCTCAAATTCGGCTGGGAACTCTATTTTATGGCGGTCGTAAATGTCTTTAAGATAGACTGTCTGGTAGAGGTTTTTGAGTAAGGTGGATTTCGTCCCCTCGTCCCCGGAATTCAGTCACTACGTCCTTTGAAAGGAACTTGGAGTTGCTTCCGGTGACGTATATTTCTATATTTGCTTTTAGGTTCAAGGTAGCGAGCACCGAGGCAAAATCACGTACCTCTTGCACTTCGTCTATGAGGATATAGTAGGAGAAGGAATTGTCTTTCATCCAAATTCCCACTTGTTCCAGGAGGTAATCGGGGTCTTTGAATGCGGATTGAGTACGGTCTTCAAGGTCAATGACAAAGACATGGCTTTCGGGAATGCCATCCGAAAGGAGAAAATCCTTGAAAAGGGTCTTCAGAAGATATGATTTGCCGCATCGGCGGATGCCGGTGATAATCTTGATGAAACCGTTTCCGCGGGAACGTTTCATTTGGTCAAGGTATATGGGCCGTTCTATTCTCATATTCTATACTTTCCAAAAAGTTGCCACTTTTGTCAATAATTTGGAAACAAGGATAGCGGTTAATTCCTGAATGGCAAAACTATTTTGTATCCCAGGCCTGCTCCATGATGCGGAGGTCTGTTTCTTGGAGTTGGTCTGGTGCGGTTTGACGCGCATTTTGTTTTTGTCCCGACAAGATGGGGTTAAAATATATGAGATAAAAGAAAAGCCGGGTACTTCCGAAAAGCCCCCCGGCGCCCCTGACCGCAAGTCCTTACGAGCTATTGGTCACCACAAATATAGCGTTTTTATTTAATTCACAAACAAAATGACACTGATTATCGGGATAATCCTCGGCATCCTCGCGTGCAGAACCCTGCGCCGCTTCGAGAAGCAGACTTTCCATGTTTCTTGTTATGTACTTTGTCTCCATTTTATGTAATTTAGGAATAGTACTCCAGAATTACATAAAAAATCATCTTTTACAAAAATCCATCTCTCCGTTCACCTTCCCGCACGCTCCACATATCCGATGAAACCGAACATCTTCTGAAAGTAGGCATTGCGTCCCCTGTACGGAAAATATGCCTACATCCTCAAATATGGCTTATAGCCGGAAATCAAAATCCCCCGCGAAAATGCGAGGGATTTTGTGTGGTGCCACCGAGAATCGAACTAGGGACACAAGGATTTTCAGTCCTTTGCTCTACCAACTGAGCTATGGCACCGCGATTGGGAATGCAAAGATAGAAATATTATTTGACTTTGCAAATTCTTTTTTCCTGCAGACACCGCCAAGTGTCGCGTACAACTTATTTTTTACACATCACTAAAAAGAAAACTTATAGGCGACACATAGTGAGACCGCCCTCTCCGTCTCCCATGCAAGAGACTTCAGTTTAGTGCCTTCCTTATTGGTATCTATCTCCAAGTCGTGCGTCCAGTTATACAATGCGGTGAAATCTATGCTGTGCCGTTTAGAAAGAGACCACTCGAGGCCGACAGCCCCGCGAAGACGGTTAACATACACATCGTCATAACCAAGAAACTGATAGTCAGTATATGAAGCGGAAGTCTCACTCCAAGTGGCGGAGCACCGCGGAGCATTGAAGATATTACGCAGTTCAAAATAGGCATACGGCTCTATATCCCCAAGTGCGCGATACTTCACAGCAAGACGCGATTTCAGCTGAAGCTGATTTGGAACCTCCTGATAGCGGTTCACATCATAAGCCTTATGCGTAAGCTGAAGTTTCTCGCTGAGGCTGAACCTGAAATCGCAGACATCGTAATGTGCCGACGCATTGAGCGACAAACGATGACGCGGCTTGAACACATCAGAAGAATTCAGATGACCTATGAATATATAGTCCGCTCCCACCTTCAAATTTTTAAACAACTTATAATCAACGCCAAGACTTACCTGATGACGTTCCACTCCATCAAGAGAATTCCGGCTCCTGAGCTCATACTCACCATTGACGTGCAGCCCCTTGGCCACTTTCCAATCCACAGCCGCCGATGTCCTCGTATTGAACCCGACATCCTGCGTATGGCCTTGACCCTCGGCCAGAAACAAAACAGCCACGAAGGCACTGAGAAATCTGTATTTTCTAAAATCCATAATTGCCCAAAGATAATGATTATAGTTAAAAATTCTGACTCTCGACGAACTGCTTTTTGCGTAAAATGCCGTCGATGGTGGAATTCTCTTCCGAAACGTAATAAATCTTAAGATATGCGGAATCTTTCAGGAAATCTATGTTCCCCACCTCCACATCCGTAACTTCAAGTCCGCAACGTTGACTGAGATCCTTGAGAAGTTCTTCCCTCCGCTGCGGAACGATAAGGTCAACACGGTCGTAAAGTATGATTTTAGACGAAGTCTTCTTATGGTCGCAACGGCTTTCAAGCACCCATATCAATATGATTGAAAGTATATTGGCACATATCAGAATAAGAAGATCTCCCCCATGAAGAGCATAATGCACATCAGGTTCTCCCAAGTTCTCGACCTTGAAAAGAGGAGTAAGTCCGTTCACCGCCGCCAGAGCGATGATTACGAAGAGATACGTCATCTCGCGTATCGGAACCGTCTCCGTACGATAGCGTATGACCCCGAAGATGGCGAACAGACCCAGTGTAAGACCTACGCCCACATCGACCCTGCCCATAGCGAAAAGCAGCAGAAGCATAGCCGACGAAAAAGCCAGAAAAGTAAAGACATAATCCTTCCTGCGACTCTTAGGGTAATAGAAAAAATGCACTAAAACCCAGCAGGCCAACAGGTTGACAAAAAACCTGAGCGCCAGCTCCCCGAGGCTCTGCGCAGTACTCATCACAGGATCGACGACACTCTGCAGCCCGAGCAGATCCTTATCATCTAAAATGGTTGAAGTATAATCGGCTTGTAACATTTTATATATAGATTTTTATTTATTCTTTCAATTATTCTTACCTTTTCCTTGAACCTGCCGGGAAGCACTGGCGAATCCGTCAACACGACTCCCATGCAATACTTGCTGACCCTTACAGGCTTGACACGATGCCTCAGCAAAATCTCTCGCATCTCGCTATGAAGACGCCCGTCCTGCTTCAACTCTATTATCACGGCCTGTGCGAGAGCAGAATCCGACCCCGTCCTGAAGTTATGGAACCGCACGTCAACATCTATCGTAATACGCTCCGTAAGAGCCTTGTTCACAAGAGTGATACGGTTAAACTCCGTTTCAAGCGAGAGGGAAAGCGAGTCAGCATCATAATCCGTCTTCTCCGACAGCCATTCAACAGCCTTCCTGTCGCCGCGGAAATCACCGAACTGCCCTTCTTCCAGAACCATTCTCTCCTTTTTCGTCCTCCCGTGATTGTTCTTGCGTTTCACCTCCAGAAAACACTGCCCCGTCTCCGCGTACCTCCTCGTCCTTATCTTCTGTCTGTTCACTTTTCCACGCCTGTGGTCAGTAAACATTCCAAGGTCCGGAGTATCATAATAAATGCTGTCATATCCGTGCAGACGTACACCCTTCTGAGTAAATACCCTGTATCCGCGTTCATGAGCATCGACGAGAATCCCACTCAGCACAAGAGTGTCCGTAAGGTACTTGCTGTCAACCCTGTTCATCAGAGAGACGGAATTCATCTCCTCGAGAGAAACAGGCTCGAAAGAATTCAGAAGATCAATCACCCTCTGCCGGTATATATTCATATACTTTATACTTTTTAAGTCTGCCCTTGGCATCGTAGATATACTCCGTCTTTCTCCGGCCTAACTCGTCGTACTCGTACTTTCTTATATTATCCAGCTTATTAGCCTGATTGTAAACAAGTTCGCGTTCAACTTTACCATTAGGCCCATGCTCATATCTCTTTCTCCATTTCTGGCCCCTGCCATCATACTCTATCTCCTCCACCTTCTTGCCTATCTCATTATAATAGGTTACATGGTCGAGCCTTTTCTCGTTTGTAGCCGCATCTATCTTCCACTCTTTCAGCGTCATATTGCTTTTTGAAGCTTTGCGCGGCTCCTGTGCCGACAGAGAAAACATAGCAGCCATACATAAGGCCAATGTAATAATGCTCTTTTTCATATATGAGAATTTAGAAGCTGTTTCAAATAAAATCATCACCACCTTTCAAAAGCACCTTTTCAGAATCTGCCGCCCGGGCCGCCTCCCGGATTACCTCCGCCACCGCCCTGATTGCCGCCACCATCGGTGCCGCCACCCTGATATGAAGTGGACGCGGTAACCGAACTGCTCTGCGAACCGTATTTCAATGTATAACTGCTGCCGCTGACAAGGTCCGGATGCGAAAGGACTATGCCGCTGCCACCTTTGGCCGGAGAAGTGAACTCCATAAGGAGAGTATCTCCACTATAAAGTGAATATGAAGTGTTGGCCGTCCAGCTTGATACGCTGATGACAGGCTGCGTGATGCTTGAACCAGATTCTATGCCGCCGACTGCCACCAAAGTACCTCCCTGGATGTAAAGTTTATAATTCTGCTCGGTATTGGCATCCAAAGCCACCTCCGGACTGCCGCATCCCACAGCATAGATGTAACCACCTTGAACATACATATTTCCATTGGCATCAAGCCCGTCATTTCCGGAAGAATACGCATAAATTTTTCCACCCGTTATGGTCATATCGGAACCGGAATTTATGGCATCATCACTGGAAGTGGCGCTAACGCTGCCCGCGGAGACGGCAATCTTTCCCTTGGCCTCTATAGCCTCGTGCGATGAGGCGGAGGCCGTTACGTCAGCGCCTGCGAAAACCAGGTCACCGTCGAACTTTATCGCCTTCGAAGACTTTGACGAAGAACTGAAAGAGCCTCCCCAGCCGGGTCCACCGTCTGAACTGTTACCATAATTGGAGCCTGTGGCCTTAACTGTCACCACGCCGGCGTTAAAATAGCCGCTGCCGTCGCAGTTGATACCCTTGCTGCCTGTCCCGCTGACGCTTATATCCAGCGTTCCGCCCTCTATGGTAAATGCAGTGTCCGCCTTGATGCCGGCCGCTCCGGTAAGTTCACCGTCCACAGTACCGGCCGAAGAAGTGGAGAGAATCGTAACATCACCCCCGGACATATATACGTTACCGTCGGTATTGATGCCTTTCTTTCCTGTCCCGCTGACAGTTATGTCCAGCGTACCGCCTTCTATCCACACCTTTTCCTTACCGCGCAAGCCGTGTCCGAGAGTTGAAGTGATTTTGATCACAGGAGAACCTGTAATGCTTACATAATCATCACTGGTAATGCCGGATTTCCCTTTGGCGGTAACGCTCAGTGAGCCTTCACCGCTGAAAATCAACTGCCCTTCACTGAAAAAGGCCGCCTTCATGTCCTCTGACGAGTCTTCATCGGCATAATCGCCTGAAGAAGTAACGGAGCCGTCCGACAGAAAATTCTCCCCCTCCAGAACCACGGAAGTATATTTGTGACTTTGATTATTGATGGCAGCGCCGCCGGGATTGGTAAGATTCAGGCCATTGAGGCGGATTACCTGCTTGGCATCGCTATAAAGCTTGAAAAATCCATCTGTCGCCTCTCCGCTTAATTCATAAGTGAGACACTGCTCGGAGGTGTTGTTGACCGTTACGTCATTCCCCTCCACACTGACGATGCCAAGATCGTCGCCGCTGACGCTTGCGCCGTTTTCAGAAAAAACGATGCTGACGGTTCCGTCCACATCAGTAATTCCACTTTCATCCTCAGAATCATCCGTTACAGGTTCGTCCGTTACGGAAATCTGATTACCGCTGCACGCTGAAAGCAGCAAAAGAAATAACAAGTAAGACTTTTTCATAATCCTTCAATGAGCATGGTCCCTTAGAACACGCTCGAAGCAAAAATAAGAACTCGGCGCCGCGACATGAAGCGATTTTTCAACGAATGCCGATTTTTTCCCCACGAACACGGAGGAAGTAATGCAAACAAAAATGTAATTTTGCAGACGTATCCGGATTTTTTCACATGCAGATAAAAGAAAATCATAAAAGCGCCCTCATGGGCATCACGATATGGGCTTTGATAATAGTCATCGAAGCGCTTATCGCTCTGTACGAAGTCAGAGCATTCAACCTCCGCCCGGGGTTCCGGCATCTCTTCACTCACAGAATGCTGCTCCCGACACTGCCCTTTACCGTCCTTTACTTCATACACGACCTTCTTATCGCGCCAATCCTTATAAAAGGAAGAAAAACAGCCCTTTACATCATCTGTACAGCCTGCGTTCTAGGTCTGTTCGCGGTTTTTGAACTTAATTTTGACAGGCCGGCAAGCCCCCGGAAGCCTGTGCCTCCCATGGAAAGGCATATGGCTCCGCCCCAAAAACCTTCAGGCGACGAGCCTCATCCGGACACCCCCCGTCCCGCCGACCCGGAAATCTTCAAAATACTGCTCGCACTTATGATTATGGGGGTGAATTTGGGATCCAAATATTCACTGTATTATTCATCGGAGAAAAGGCGAATCGAAAATCTGGAAAAGGAAAATCTGAAATTCCGTCTCGAATGTTTAAGGTATCAGATTAATCCTCACTTCTTTATGAACACCCTCAACAACATTCACGCGCTTGTGGACATATCTCCCGAAAAAGCGAAAGAAAGCATAGTGGAACTGTCCCGCCTGATGAGACACGTACTCTATGACAGCAACAATGCGACAGTGGACCTGAACAAAGAAACAGATTTTCTTCAACACTACATCTACCTTATGCGTCTTCGCTATACGGACAGCGTGAAGATCACCTGCGATTTTCCGGAGAAACCCGTAAACGCGCAAGTACCTCCGCTTCTTATGTCCACTATCGTGGAAAACGCGTTCAAGCACGGCGTCAGCTATAACTGCGAAAGTTTCATCAGCATAAGCATCGCCATTGAAAATGGAAAAGTGATTTTCAGATGCACCAACAGCATTCCCGCCGACAGAAAGACGGACAGCGGAGGTGTAGGTCTTGAAAACATAAGCAAAAGACTGGCCCTGCTTTATGAGGACAGCTTTCTGATGCACATAGACAGTCGCGACGGGAAATACGACGTGCTGATAGTCATTCCTTCCGAACCGGTAAATCAAGTCACTGACGAACAAAAGATATGAAAGTCATAGCCGTTGATGATGAGCCATTGGCATTGGGCCAGCTCACAAAATATATATCGCAAGTCCCGTTCATGGAACTCTCCGGAGCTTTCACGAGTTCCCTTGAGGCGCTCAGATTTCTTCAGGACACCGAGGTGGATGCCATGTTCATAGACATCAACATGCCCGACCTCTCGGGAATAGAACTTGTGCGCAGCCTTCCGTCGGCCCCGCTCACCGTACTGACCACGGCCTATAGCGAATATGCGGTGGAAGGATATAAGGTGGACGCTGTGGATTATCTTCTCAAGCCTTTCACGTTGAGTGAATTCATCGCTTCGACAGAAAAGCTCCGTTCACGCGCCACCCTTCTGGAAGCTGCCGGGAAGCCGGCCCAGAACAACGACTTCGTATTCTTCAAGTCAGACTATAAAATCATAAAGATACGGACAGCGGACATCCTGTACATCGAAAGCATGAGCGAATATCTTAAAATCTTCCTTCAGGACGAACAGATGCCGCGTGTGGTCCTTATGAGTTTCGCCAAGCTGCTTGAGAAACTGCCACAGGACCTTTTCATCCGCATTCACCGTTCCTACGTCATCAATCTGAGCAAAGTGGAGGAAGTGAGCGGCGGGATGGTTCTTCTCGAAAACGGCAAAAGCCTGCCCATAGGAGAGAGTTACCGAGCCGCCCTGCTCAACAGATTGTAATGTTCACGGTATGCGCCGAAAAATCATTATCTTTACACTATGAACATTTCAGCATCTCTTCTCATAGTATTGGCATCCGGGATAATCTTCACCAGGCCCGAGACCAATCCTGACGGCAAGCTTCTCACCATGAAGGAAGCCACCATAACCGGGGACATATATCCGAAGACGGCATATCCCAGGCACTCACCTCAAAAACCGTCCGCATTTTTTGAAAAAGACGGAAGCGTTTACTATGTGGAAGGCGTCGACACTCTGAGCGTAGCCATTAAAGAAGGCGATATAAGTTACGGAACCACCGTAAGCCGTAATGAGTTCGGCATAGAAGGCGGACTTTTTCCTTCGCCGGACGGGAAAAAACTTGCATACTACGAAAAGGATGAAAGTCAGGTAGGAGAATTTCCCATACTTGACATCAGTTCCGCCTCCGGCAAGCCTTTGAAATACCCTTTTGCCGGGACACGGAGCGAAAGAATCAGACTGTGGGTATATGACAGCACGTCGGGAAGCCACGTGCAGATAAACGTAACGGATTTTGAGGAAGACAGATACCTCACACAGGTCACTTGGCATAATAACGACCTTATACTTATCCAGGTGCTTGACCGTGCGCAAAGCAGCATGCATCTCAATCTTTACGACGCCGTCAGCGGAGATAAACTCAAAACCATTCTGGAAGAACAGAACGACGCTTGGGTGGAGCCTTACGGCGGGATGCATTTTCTGTCCGATAACCTGATGGTTTACAGCACGGATAACCGCGACGGCTATAAGAACCTCTATCTGGTGGACATTAACGGCGGTGAAGTCAGGCGCCTTATAGACACGGACGCCGACATCGAATGGGCCGGAGCGGATAAAAACTACATCTACTACACGTCTGCCGAGATCTCCCCTGCCGAAAATCACCTGTTCAGAATAAAAGTCAGCGGAAGAGAATCTTTAGAAAAGGTGAAAATCGGTAAAGCACAGAGACTTACTAAAGAAAACGGCTGGCACAGGATAATAATGGGGGACGGAGAATATACCGACATCTTCAGTTCCTTCGACAATCCCGGCTGGAGCAAGGTCTTCCACACCGACGGACGGCTTAAAAAGACACTCATTAAGGCGGACGACCCTCTTGAAGGCTATGCCACACCTCAGATAGAATTCGGCACCGTCGCTTCAGCGGACGGAAAATGGGAGAACCACTACCGCCTGATTTACCCTTTGGGATTTGACCCTCAGAAAAAATATCCGCTTTTGGTCTATGTCTATGGAGGACCGCACTCCCAGATGGTCAATTCTTCATGGCTTGGCAACATACGTATGTGGGAACTCCTTATGGCACAGCGCGGGTACATAGTCTATGTCCAGGATAACCGCGGCACTCAAAGGCACGGCGCAGACTATGAAAAAGCCATAAACAGATGTTGCGGTAAGGCGGAGATGGAAGATCAGATGGTGGGGATAAACCGTCTTCTGAAAGAGGATTGGGTGGATTCCGCCCGTGTGGGCGTGCACGGCTGGAGCTACGGCGGATTCATGACCATTTCGCTCAAACTCGCCTACCCCGAAATCTTCAAAGTGGCCGTTGCGGGCGGTCCGGTGATAGACTGGAAGTGGTACGAAGTGATGTATGGAGAGCGCTACATGGACACTCCCCTGACCAATCCCGAAGGCTTCGCCGAAAGTTCGCTTCTGGACAAGGCCACGGGCCTTTCAGGGCATCTGCTTATATGTCAAGGAGCTATCGACAACGTGGTCCTTTGGCAGCATTCCCTGTCCTTTGTCCAGAAATGCATAGACGCAGGCAGACAGGTGGACTATTTCCCATTCCCCAAGGCATACCATAATATGACCGGCATGGAAAGAGTTTATCTGTACGATAAGATAAGCACTTATTTCGATGAATATCTCAACAACCGTTAAAAACCCATCAATATGAAGACCTACATAGAACAGAATAAGGACCGTTTCTTCGAAGAACTCTTTTCCATCCTCAGGATCCCTTCGGTAAGCGCCAAACCCGAGCATAAGGAAGACATGACGCGCTGTGCACGGAGGCTGTGCGCTCTACTTCTGGAAGCCGGAGCGGACAAGGCAGACATATACCCCACCGAAGGCAATCCGGTGGTTTACGGAGAGAAAGTCATCTCGCCTGAGGCAAAGACCATCCTTATCTACGGGCACTACGACGTGCAGCCTGCCGAACCTCTGGACAAATGGCGCTCCGACCCTTTCGAGCCCGAGATACACGACGGAGCCATCTGGGGGCGCGGGGCCAATGATGACAAAGGCCAATTGTTCATGCATATAAAGGCATTCGAACACGAAGTACGATCAGGACTTCTGCATCACAATGTCAAGTTCCTTTTTGAAGGAGAAGAAGAAATAGGAAGTCCAAGCCTTCCGAAATGGATTGAAGATCATAAGGATATGCTCGCCGCGGACATCTGCCTCGTGTCCGACACCACCATGATAAGCGACAAGGTGCCAAGCATCAACTGCGGAATGCGCGGACTGAGCTATCTGGAAGTGAAAGTAACAGGTCCCAACAAAGACCTTCACAGTGGACATTACGGCGGAGCGGTCGCTAACCCCATCACAGTTCTCTGCGAGATGATAGCATCTCTTCACGATGAGAATCAGAGGGTTGCCATCCCCGGGTTCTACGATAAAGTGGTGGAGCTCAGCCGCGAAGACAGGGACCTTCTGAGCAGGGCGCCGTTCGATCTGGATGAATATAAGAAATTTCTGGACATAGACGAAGTCCGCGGCGAAAAAGGCTACACCACGCTTGAGCGTACGGGCATCAGACCTTGTCTGGACGTGTGCGGCATATGGGGAGGATATACCGGTGCCGGTGCCAAAACGGTGCTCCCGAGCGAAGCCCACGCCAAGATCTCCATGAGACTCGTTCCCAATCAGCGGAGCGGGGAGATTACCGCAGCCTTCAAGAAATATTTTGAAAGCATAGCTCCGCGCGATGTCAAGGTGGAAGTCACCCCATGCGAGGGAGGCGACGGATTTTTGATACCTATCAGCTCGCACGCCTACAAAGCCGGGTCGAGAGCCATAGCCGAAGTCTATGGAATAGAGCCGGTTCCGAGCAGAGGCGGCGGCAGCATAGCCGTATTGGCAGAGATGCAGAAGATTCTGGGAATAGACCCGCTTCTGATGGGATTCGGGCTTGAACGGGACACCATACACTCCCCTAACGAAAGTTACCTTTTAAGCCAATTCTTCGCCGGAATGGAGTCCCTAGCGCTGTTCTACAGATACTTTTAGGTTACACTCCTACTGAAGAGAGAACCACTCCTCCGTATAGGCGTCGAGTTTCCGCTTGAGGTCCAGATATTCCTGAGTTTTAGCCATGATATCCAGTCCTTCAACAGGTTCGGCGAGTTCGGATTCTATCTTCCTTATAGCCTCTTCAAAACTGGAAATCTCCCCTTCCAGGAACTTGATCCTGTCCTTTCTCTTCTTGTCCTGACGGGAAATTTCCTTCTGCTGCTGATACGAAAGAGGCACGCCTTTCTGTGGGGCGGCGGCTTCCTGTGAGGATGTGGACGACAATGGCTTTTCGGCTGCGGTTTTTCTGTCCAGTTCGTGAAGACTTTCCAGTTTTTTCTTCTCCAGATACTCCTGAATGGTTTCCAGATGTTCCTTAACGGCGCCGTCGTTGAATTCGTAGAACTTATCCACCAGGCCGTCGAGAAAATCACGGTCGTGAGACACCACGATAAGTGCGCCGTCATAACTCTTGAGAGCTTCCTTGAGAATATCCTTGCTCTTGATGTCCATGTGGTTGGTAGGCTCATCAAGAAGCAGAAGATTATGGGATGAAAGCATCAGCTTGGCCATTCCAAGCCGCGCCCTTTCACCTCCGCTGAGCACCCCGACCTTCTTGTCTATATCCTCTCCGCGGAAAAGGAACTGAGCCAGGATGTCCCGGATCTTGGTTCTGACCTCCCCTACGGCCACGCGATCCAAAGTTCCGAATACGGTATCGTTCTTATCCAGCACATCTTCCTGATTCTGGGCGAAATAGCCTATGTTGACATTATGCCCCACGCGGCTTTCTCCGCTTTCCGGGGCCAATTCCCCCATAATCACACGCATAAGTGTGGTCTTGCCCTCACCGTTTCGGCCTATGAGCGCCACTTTCTCCCCTCTCTTGATCTCTATGTCAGCTCCTGAAAAGACCCTTTTCTGCGGATAGCTGACTGTCAGGTCCTTTGCACTGTAAACTACGTCGCCGGAGCGTGGAGAAGGAGGAAATTTAACCATAAGACGTGCGTTATCCGTCTCATCTATCTCTATGCGGTCTATCTTTTCGAGCGCCTTGATACGGCTCTGGACCTGATTGCTTTTGGTGGCCTTATAACGGAAGCGCTCTATGAACTCTTCCGTCTTTTCTATCATACGCTGCTGGTTCTCAAAGGCGGCCGTCTGCTGGGCCATCCTCTCCGCGCGAAGCTCAAGATATTTACTGTAAGGTACTTTATAATCCTGTACATGGCCGAGGACTATCTCTATGGTACGATTGGTGACCCTGTCGAGAAATTTCCTGTCGTGGGAGACCAGCATAAGCGAGCCCTTTCTCTGCGACAGATAATTCTCCAGCCACTCAATCGATTCTATATCAAGATGATTGGTAGGCTCATCAAGCAGAAGGACATCGTGCTTGCGCAGCAGTATCTTGGCCAATTCTATGCGCATATTCCAGCCCTGCGAAAATGTCTCCGTGAGTCTGGACAGTTCCTTGTCACGAAATCCAAGTCCGAGCAAGGTCTTACGTGCCTGAACCTCAGGCGGTTCGCTATGCGATGTCGAAAGATGCTCATTCAGCTCGGCCAGAGCGGCTGCCAATTCCAGATAAGACCCGGAAGTATAGTCTGTCCTCTCCGCCAATTCACGTGAAATGGAATCAATCTTCCTTTCCGTCTCTTTCTCGCTTTCGAAGGCGGTCATAGCCTCTTCCAGCACCGTTCTCCCGCGATGATGTTCCATTATCTGGGGAAGATAGCCCACACTCACGTGTCTGGGCATGTCTATATGTCCGGACGTAGGAGTCTGAAGGCCTGCTATCATCTTCATAATGGTGGACTTGCCGGCACCGTTCTTACCGACAAGTCCTATCCTGTCCGTTTCGCTGATATGAAAGTTGATTCTGTCCAGAAGGACGTAACTTCCATACGAAACGCTTACATCATCCAGAGAAATCACAAGCCCCTAAAGAGTTTTAAGTGATGATTCGAGAGCTTCTATCCTGGCCAATGCGTCCGCCTCCTTCTTCTTTTCGAGAGCCACGACTGCCTGGGGAGCATGAGCGACGAAAGACTCATTGGAGAGTTTTTTCTGCACTCCCGCAAGGAATCCCCTCTGATGTTCGAGTTCGGCGAGAATCTTTTTTCTTTCCTCCTCAAGGTCGACAAGTCCGCCTACAGGCACGCTCAGCTTCAATGTACCTACGATAAATGACACGCAGGCTTGATCGCATTCACCGCTGCGTATCTCGGAGAGATTGGCAGCCTTCTTAAGCACAAGCTTGAGTTCCTGGCTCAACTCCCCTTCCACATAAAGCACCAGAGCCTCCTTAGGAGAAAGCTGCTTCTGCGCCCTTACGCCGCGTACACCCACTATAGCCTCCTGAAGCAAAGCGAATTGGCCTAAGAACTGCTCGTCGTAAGGCCCGGCCACAGGAGTATTCTCGAACATGATGGTCTGACCCTCACGGCGAGGCGCCAACTCATGCCACAGTTCCTCCGTTATGAACGGCATTATAGGGTGTATGAGTTTGAGAAGTTTCTCGAAGAAATCCAAAGTGCTTTCATAGGTGCGAGGGTCTATAGGCTCACCGAAAGCCGGTTTCACGAGCTCAAGATACCACGCGCAATACTGATCCCAGAAAAGCCTGTATATGGTCATGAGGGCATCCGAGATACGGAACTTGGCATAATGGTCCTCCACCTGCTCTATGGTCTTCGAAAGAAGGTTGTCGAACCATTTGACGGCTATTCTGCAATTCTCGCTCTGCTCAGCCTTTTCATCTACGCTCCAGCCGCTTATGAGCCTGTATGAATTCCAGATTTTACCGCAGAAATTACGCCCCTGCTCCACCTGGCTCTCGTCGTAGAGGATATCGCTTCCGGCCGATGAGCACAGAAGCATGCCAAGACGCACTGCATCGGCGCCGTATTTGTCTATGAGATCAAGCGGATTAGGCGAATTCCCGAGGGTCTTGCTCATCTTACGTCCGAGCTTGTCGCGCACGATACCGGTGAAATAGACGTTTCTGAAAGGTACGTCTCCCATAAACTCATCCCCGGCCATAATCATCCTGGCCACCCAGAAGAATATGATGTCCGGACCTGTAACCAGGTCATTTGTAGGATAATAGTATGACAGATCCGCATTAGGCTTGTGCTCGGGGCATCCCGGTTTCTTAGGATCAAACACGGAGATAGGCCAGAGCCAGCTGCTGAACCATGTATCGAGCACGTCTTCGTCCTGATGAAGGTCCGCCGCGCTTATCTGAGGGTCGAGAAGACGCGCCGCTTCGAGCGCTTTCTCAGGACTGTTCTCCACCACATACCTTCCGTCCGGAAGATAATATGCCGGAATTCTCTGGCCCCACCATAACTGACGGCTTATGCACCAGTCGCGTGCATTTTCCATCCAGTGACGATATGTATTACGGTATTTGTCCGGGATGAATTTGATCTTTCCCTCCTCCACTACCGAAAGCGCGGCGGGAGCAAGTTTTTCCATCTTCAGGAACCACTGTGCGCTGAGCTTGGGTTCTATGACGGCATTGGTGCGCTCTGAATATCCCACAGGAGAGGTATAATCCTCTATCTTCTCTATGTTTCCTGCTTCCTGGAGCATCTTTGCGATCTTCTCGCGGGCCACGAACCTGTCTTCGCCCACAAGGATCTGCGCATCTTCATTAAGACAGCCGCTATCGTCGATGATGTCCAGAACAGGAAGGTTATGACGCAGGCCTATCTCGTAGTCATTGGCATCGTGGGCAGGAGTCACCTTAAGACAACCAGTTCCGAAATCCATCTCCACGTACTCGTCCTCAATGATAGGAATCTCCTTATTTATCAATGGGATAAGTACCTTCTTACCACGCATCCAATGGTGTCTCTCGTCGTTAGGATTGACGCAGATGGCGGCATCGGCCATAATGGTCTCCGGACGCGTCGTGGCCACCACTATGTATTTGTCCGTAGGATGTCCCTGTCCGTCCGAGATGAAATATCGCATGTGATAAAAATGGCTCTTCGTATCTCTGTGGATGACCTCGTCGTCCGACACGGCGGTGTGCCCCACAGGATCCCAGTTCACCATACGTACGCCGCGGTAAATCCAGCCCTTCTTATAGAAATACACGAAAGTGTTGATTACGGCATCATTAAGTTCAGGCTCCATCGTAAAGCGGGTCCTGTCCCAGTCGCAGGAAGCGCCGAGTTTACGGAGCTGCTGCAGGATGATGCCGCCGTGCTCCTCTTTCCACTCCCAGGCGTACTTGAGGAACTCTTCGCGTGTGAGGTCTTCTTTCTTTATGCCCATATCGCGGAGCTTGGCCACCACCTTGTTCTCCGTGGCTATGCTGGCGTGATCCGTTCCCGGCACCCAACACGCGTTTTTCCCGTCCATACGGGCCTTACGCACCAGCACGTCGTTAAGCGTGTTGTTAAGAACATGCCCCATATGCAGGATGCCCGTAACGTTCGGCGGCGGTATCACCACCGTGTAAGGCTGACGGTTGTCCGGTTCCGAATGAAAAAATTTGTATTTAAGCCAATAGGCGTACCACTTGTCTTCTACTTCCGAAGGATTGTATTTCTTTGATAATTCCATAGCCCGCAAATTTAGCAATATTCTAAATAATACCACGCATCATTTCCCATAATCTTTCAGAAGTGTAATTTTTGCCGACTTTCGTAAAACAGCTTCTACCTTACGGCTATACGGCAAACGGCCTTCTTCAAGCCCTTGGCGGAGACTTCCACCTTGATGTCTCCTTCACTGCGGCCGCTGCATACGATAACGGTAAGTTTTCCGCTGAAGAGGTGCATATGAGGCTGCT
>CAVEIF010000004.1:0-55970 GCA_963615835.1 Coprococcus eutactus
TCTTGAAACCACTTATAGAGCTCACCGGCCATCAAATGGAGCGCAAATATAGAAAGAATAATTCTATTCCGCAAGCATTCCCGATCAAGTGTCTTTCATATTTCAGTTTCAGCTGCAATTCAGTGATGTATAAAAGACCCGGACTTGCGTGAAACAAATTTGTTATTTTGCAGAAATATTTGCTATATTTGCCCAATGGAAACAAATTTCACCTATGACAGACAAGTAAGCGGAAAAGCGTTCGTCGGAAGAAAAGCGGAAAAAGATCTTCTGAAAACCGCCATTTACGCCGGGAACAACGTCTCCCTTTACGAAACTCCCAAAACAGGCAAATCCTCTCTTCTCAAGCAAGCCCTTCTCGAAGCATCCTTCGAAGGACGGAATTACACCGTCATAAATACGTCCCTGCTGTCCGTGCGGACACTTGAAGACTTTCTCAGGAAATTCATCAACGCCACGACCGACACCTTTGCGCAATGCAGCCTTCACCCCGACGTCGACATACACGCGTCCCTTAATGACGAAGAGATACTTTCCCTCCTGAATTTTCCTATGGAAGTGGCTGACAGAACCGGTAAACAGATAGTCCTGGTGTTCTCTGAATTTCAGAACGTTCTCGACATCCCGAATTTCACGCGTCTTCTGAAGCTGCTTGAAAAGGCTTCGGACAACAGCCAATGTTCGTGGATATGGACGGGAAGTCAGGTCAACAGGATGAAGCACATCTTCGAGAAATACAATTTCTTCCACAAGAACACCAAGCGTATAAAGATTGGCGACATCACCATCAAAGAGGCGGAGACATTCATCAACAAAGGTTTTCTGAAAAGCGGCAAGGTCATAGAGAAAGAACTGATAGAATATGTATATGACATATTTAAGGGAAACATCTACTATCTGAGCCACTTCGCGTCCATCTGCGACGGCCTGAGCCGCGGGTTCATCACCCAAGCTGTCGTGGAAGAGAGCGTTCTGTCCCTTTTAAGCATACACGAGCCGCACTTCAGGTCGGCGGTTTACGACCTTACCGAATTCCAGACAAGTCTGCTCAAGGCCATTCTGGACGGGGAGAACAAATTCAGCTCGGCTGAAACCATAGCCAGATACAAGCTTAACTCCTCGGCCAATGTCAAACGCCTCAAGGAGGCCCTGTGCAAAAAGGAGATCATCACCTTCGAAAAAGACGGCCGCGCCCACCTTCTGGATCCTCTTTTTGAATATTGGCTCAGAAAATTTTACTTTTAGAAAAATTTATTTACCTTTGCAGACCAATTTCGCGCTCGTCGCGACAAGAAGAAAAAGGGGGTGATTTAAGGAATGATTATCGTACCGATAAAAGACGGAGAAAACATAGAGAAAGCTCTTAAAAAATTCAAGAGAAAATTCGAGAAGACAGGGGCCATCCGCGAACTCCGTGCACGCAAGAACTTCGAAAAGCCTTGTGTCAAAAGACGTATGGCCAAGATGAAAGCCATCTACGTTCAGCACCTTCGCCTTGAAGAAGAGCAGTAAGATATGATACTTTATAAAAAAGAAGAGGTTCTCTAATCGAGAGCCTCTTCTTTTTCGTTGTAAAATTCATATTGCAGAACTGAATATCCGGTGATTTCCTCCACCTTGATCTTACATTTGTACTTCTTTTTCCACTTCGAAAGATAAGAATTGAAAATGCCACGTGTCAGGTAAGCTCCCAGAATGGGACTGACTTTCAAGACTATGTTCTTGACTCCCTTTTCCTTAACGTAGTAGGCCAATTTTCTTTCTATCTGTTCGTCTATGACCACCGTGGAAGCAATCTTTCCCGTACCATGGCACAAAGGACACTGCTCCTGGGTGTTAATCTCCGTCACAGGGCGTATTCTCTGACGTGTTATCTGCATAAGACCGAATTTGGTCAGAGGCAACACGTTATGCTTGGCCCTGTCAGACTCCATAAGTTCCATCATGTACTTATGAAGTTCGTTACGATGTTCCGCCGAATCCATGTCTATGAAATCGACGATCACGATTCCGCCCATATCACGAAGACGCAACTGACGAGCTATCTCTTCGGCCGCTATCCTGTTGACATCATAAACATTCTGTTCATAGTCAGTGGTCTTCGCCCGAATGCCGCTGTTCACATCTATCACGTTCAAGGCTTCCGTAGTCTCTATCACCAGGTATGCTCCCTGGCGCATAGGCACCACTTTACCGAATGAACCCTTGATCTGGCGCGTAACTTCGAAATGGTCAAAGATAGGCTCCTTCCCTTCATAGAGCTTGACTATCTTCTCCTGATCGGGAGAGATGAGGGAAATGTACTTCTTAGTCTCTTCGTAAACGGCTTCGTCATCCACGTATATGTTGGAGAACGAATCGTTCAGAAGGTCGCGAAGCATAGTGGTGGTCTTGGAATATTCCGTAAAAAGAAGTTCCACGCCCTTGGAACGGGCTATCTTCTTCCACGACTCTTCCCACTTGTCGATAAGAAACTTAGCTTCGCCTACAAGCACCGATGCGGTCTTGCCCTCCGACGCGGTGCGGATTATGGCACCGTAATTACGCGGAAGGATGCTTCGCACGAGTGTTTCAAGCCTTTTTCTTTCTTCTTTCGAAGCGATTTTAGAGGAAACGCTCACTTTCTGTGCGAAAGGGAGCAGTACAATGTTACGTCCCGCTAATGAAATCTCGGCAGTCAATCTGGACCCTTTGGTCGATATAGGTTCTTTGACTATCTGGCATATAATCATCTGTCCCACCTGAAGTTCCTTCTCTATATGTCCTTCCTTTTCAAGGGCCGGACCTATGGGAATGGAAGAATACAGGTCTTTAAGATTACGGTTGGGATTGCTCTGTTTGACAAAAGTGTCGAACGAATGGAAATACAATCCCAAATCCAGATAGTGAATGAAAGCCTCCTTGGCCTCCCCTATATCTACGAAAGCGGCATTCAGCGCAGGGAGCAGTTTTTTTACTCTTCCCAGAAAAACGTCCCCTACGGAATAGCTGTGGCCCTGATTGGACTCAGTGTTGTACTCGATGAGCTTATGGTTCTCCATAAGCGCGAGCTTGACCTCGGTGGCTCCTACCGAAACCACCAGGTCCTTTTCCTGCTTTTCATTCTCCGTAGACATACTGAAAACAAAAAGGCCCGTCGGACTACCGAGGACCTCTATTGCGACTTACTTTTTCTTGTGTCTGTTTTTGCGCAAACGTTTCTTACGTTTGTGAGTAGCCATCTTATGGCGTTTGTGTTTTTTTCCGTTTGGCATAATCAATATTTATTAAAACTATTTCAAAAGTTTCTTCTCGAACTCGTTACAAGGCTTGAATGCAGGGATGTCGTGAGCCGGAACGACTACAGTAGTCTTCGCTGTAATGTTACGGGCGGTCTTCTCTGCACGATGCTTGATGATAAAACTACCGAATCCACGAAGATAAACAGGCTCTCCATTAGCGAGGGAGTCCTTTACGTTTTCCATGAACGATTCTACTACTGCGAGAGTAGTGGCTTTCTCAATACCTGTGGCATTTGAGATGCTATTAACGATTTCTGCCTTAGTCATAAATTTGTTTAATTTTTAATGGTCCGCAAAAATAAATCTTTTTTTAGATAATTCAAAATTGTATTTTTGCAAAGTTTTATATTTTAGCAAGTAAGCAGTTAAAAAATCAATACAGAATTTGGCATAAAGATTGACCAAACTTCTCCGCTTGATTTATACTGACATTTTGACAAGTCGCGAATATGATAAAAAAAGACAAAGAATATCTTGGCCATCAGGCCGCCGCAGAGATCAGCGTAATCCCTGTCCTTCAGGCCGACGTGCCATTGAATAACATAGACGAAACCGACCTTCCGCAAGTGGTTCCAATTCTGGCACTTAGGGGAGCCGTTCTCTTTCCTCACGCCATTTTCCCCATTACCGTAGGGAGGGACAAATCCATACGTCTGATAAAGGACGCGGAGAAACGCGGGCTTCTCATAGGAGCAGTGCCGCAGATAGATGCGAACGTGGAGGAACCGGTGGAAGGAGACCTTTATGAATTCGGAACATTGGCCAAAATCATAAAGACCATACAGATGCCGGACGGTAACTATACCGCTATCCTTCAAGGTATCAAGCGTATTCATATAGATCAGATAGTGGATTTCGAGCCATATATCAAGGCCGGAGTCCATTATCTTAATGACATAATGTCAAACGAGAACGCCTCAGACACCAGAGGTCTCGTATCGGCACTTAAAGACTCGGCCTCTCAGATTATCAGCGCCACGTCCATGGGCAGCAGGGAAGTGATAGGTGCTCTGCGCAGTATAGACGACCTGCCTTTCCTTGTCAATTTCATAGCCACATCCGTGGAAACGGATAATTTCGAGGGACGCATAGACCTGCTTCAGTACGATGACATAAAGGAAAGAGGCATGAAACTGCTCGTCATCCTGGACAGCCAGCTTCAGATCCTGAACATAAAACAGGAGATAAATCTGAAGGTCAAACAGGAAATGGACCAGCAGCAGAGGGAGTATTACCTTAACAGTCAGCTGCGTACCATTCAGGAAGAACTCGGCATGGACGGCAGCGACGACTATTCCGAACTTAAGGAAAGATCTCTCAAGAAGAAATGGTCAAAGGAAACAGGGCGAATATTCGACAAGGAACTCGCCAAACTCGAAAAATATAATCCAAACTCTCCGGACTATTCTGTCCAATACAACTACCTGGAGTTCATGCTCGACCTGCCTTGGAACGAGATGAGCAAGGATAACCTTGATCTTTCCCACGCGCAGAAAGTTCTGGACAGCGACCATTACGGACTGGAGACGGTAAAGGAGAGAATTATAGAGTACCTGGCCGTTCTGAAACTGAAAGGAAACATGAAATCCCCTATCCTCTGCCTTTACGGGCCTCCGGGAGTAGGCAAAACCAGCCTGGGCAAATCCATAGCCAAGGCTCTCGGCAGGAAATACGTGCGTATCGCGCTTGGCGGCATGCATGATGAGGCCGAGATAAGAGGACATAGAAAGACATACGTGGGTGCTCTTCCGGGACGTATTCTCAACGGCATCAAGAAAGCGGGCACGTCCAACCCTGTGATCGTGCTCGACGAGATAGACAAACTCTCTTCGGACTTCAAGGGCGATCCGTCTTCAGCATTGCTTGAAGCCTTGGATCCGGA
This sequence comes from Coprococcus eutactus, assembly GCA_963615835.1. Classification (GTDB taxonomy): domain Bacteria; phylum Bacteroidota; class Bacteroidia; order Bacteroidales; family UBA932; genus Cryptobacteroides. Next base: position 5,164 of record CAVEIF010000004.1, read on the forward strand.
ACAGAACGCGACTTTCCACGACAACTATCTGGACATAGACTACGACCTGTCCAACGTTCTTTTCCTCACCACCGCCAACGGCATTTCTTCCATCCAGCCGGCACTGCTCGACCGTATGGAGATAATCAACGTTACCGGTTATCTGGCTGAAGAGAAGGTGGAAATCGCCAAGAAATATCTTATCCCAAAACAGCTTGAGGAGCATGGCATCGCTAAAAAGACCCTGAAAATCAGTCCTAAAGCCCTTAACGAGATAATAGAGAACTACACTCACGAAAGCGGTGTCCGCGGACTTGAGAAGCAGATAGCGAAGATCGCACGTGTTACGGCCAAAAAGATAGCTCTCTGTGAGGATTATCCCAAGACGATAGAGCCGGAGCATCTGAAAGAATACCTCGGTCTTCCGAGCGCCATGCACGACAAGCAGAAAGGCAATGAAGGCGTGGGAGTCGTTACAGGATTGGCATGGACCCAAATGGGAGGAGAAATTCTGTTTGTGGAGAGTTCCGTATCCGAAGGGAAAGGGGCCATTTCCATGACCGGTAACCTTGGAGATGTCATGAAAGAATCGGCGACCATAGCATATCAGTACATCAAGGCACATCCGGAATTGGCCAAGATGAGCGCCAAGGAGTTCTCCAAAAAGGACATACATGTGCACGTTCCTGAAGGGGCCACACCAAAGGACGGCCCGTCGGCAGGCATCACGCTGGTAAGTTCCATGCTCAGCGCACTGCGGAAAGAGCAGGTTAAAAAGCATATCGCCATGACAGGCGAAATGACTCTGCGCGGCAAAGTTCTTCCGGTCGGAGGCATCAAGGAAAAGATACTTGCGGCCAAAAGGTCAGGAGTGGACACGATAGTGATAAGCGAGGAAAACCGCAAGGACGTGGAAGATATAAAAGAAGTTTATATCAAAGGGCTCACGTTCCACTATGTAAATAATATACAGGACGTTATCGACTTCATATTTTGATACTTCCAGTAAATAGGGACTGGATGACGGCCTTGGGAAGCGAGTTTGAAAAACCTTACTTCCTGAGGCTTTCATCTTTTTTGGATAAGGAAAGGGCCGCGGGGAAAACCATATACCCCCGTGAGGAAAACGTATTCAAGGCGCTGGATGAATGCAGTCCCGCCGACGTGAAGGCCGTAATATTGGGACAGGACCCTTACCACGAAGACGGTCAGGCCATGGGGCTTTCCTTCAGTGTCCCCGATGGTGTTCCCGCCCCGCCGTCTCTGAGAAACATCATGAAAGAACTTTACACTGACGTGGGCGTGCAGCCTTTTTGGGGGACAAATCTCGAAAAATGGGAAACTCAGGGAGTTCTTCTGCTCAATTCCATACTTACAGTGGAGCGGGGGAAAGCGGCGAGCCATCGAGGTAAAGGGTGGGAAATCTTTACCGACGCCATAATCAATTATCTCAGCAGTAATTACAGCGGAATAGTCTTTATGCTTTGGGGGAATTACGCTCGCGGAAAAGCCACACTTGTCGACAGCTCACGGCATCTGGTCTTGGAGGCGGCACACCCTTCACCGCTTGCCCGCGGCGCTTTTTTCGGCAGCCGGCCGTTTTCCAAGGCAAATTCCTATCTTGAAAGAATAGGCAGAAAGCCCGTCGACTGGAGTCTGTAGCTGATATCAAAAAAGTGTCGGAGGATTTTCTCCAAGTTCAGTCAAAAGCCTTTCAATTACTATCTTACGAACGAGAGCCGACCTTGACCTTATCTTATTGCGCTGACAATAATCGTCTATAAGTGTCTTCTCCCTGTTATTAAGCAGAAACACCTGTCTATGCTTACGCACCAAGGCCTCACGCTCCTTCTGCGAAAGACTGGCGAGGGTCGAACGCTTCGACTTTTTCTTCTTTTTTACTGATTTAGCCATGAGTCAAGTTCCGTAATATCGGTTATCAATAATATGATTCGTAGATATTTATAATCTGTCCAAGGGAGTCTTCCTCCAATCTTCGGCCTCTGATTATCTTTTCTCCGTCTATAAACAATACCTTAGGCGTAGATGAAACCCCGTAAGCGGACAGGACATCGTATGATGCATCGGGCACCCGCAGGTGTTCCACCTTCACAAACGGATTATCCACTGCAAACTTGGACTTGTAATATTCCGGCCACTGCTCCACATCATCTCCCACATATACCGCATACAAAGTTAGGGGAAATTTCGTTTCAGAAAGCACACGAGCTAAAGAATATGTCATCAAAAGACACTTGGAGCAGTGAATGTCATAAAAAAACAACACGGCCGGCCCCTTCTGCGGGAAAATGACGGAGCCTCCATCGGTGTTTTCAAGTTCGACTGCCGGTGCCGGCATATCTATAAGCGAGCGCCTGTTGAACTGATAGAACACATCGGCCTGCAAGGAAATCATTTCATCCGCTATACGTACGCTTCCGTCAAGGAACCATTTTTCGTACAGATAGACGGCCACTGCTTCCTCCCCCATCAGAGGAGGATCCATATAATGCTCCAATATGGAAGTCGCAACTTCCTGACGCACAAGCGAATCAGTACACGACTCTATAAGGAAATCACACTCCCGCTCCTTTACTTCATTGGGTTCGAAGATCATAGTCTCATAGTACTTGTCCAGCATGGACAGCAGTTTAGCCCTCTGCAGGGAATCCACTTGTCCACGGGCCGGAATGTTCAATCCGGCTGTCATGGCAAAAAAAAGCACTATGAGAACTTTTCCCTTCATCATTTACCCATATCCGGAAGAACCACGCCCTCCGCCATAAAAAGCGAAGTGTCCCCGTGATGTCGCAGAATATCACGCACAGCCGAAGACGATATATGCGCAAATTCCTGAGCGGTAGGAATGATGATGGTATCTATCTCGGGAGCGAGACGACGATTGGCATCTGCTATGCTGCGCTCCGATTCGAAGTCCAACATGTTCCTGACTCCGCGAACTATATGTTTGATACCCAAAGACCTGCACACATCTACAGTAAGCCCTGAATACTCCATTATCTGAACTCCGGACAAGCCCGCGCAAGTCTGACGTATAATGTCCATCCTGGCGGCGTTATCATAAAAGCCGCTTTTATCGCCATTGACACCTACAGCCACCACCACCTCGTCAAACATGGTGAGCGCACGCTTGAGAATATTGAGATGACCGGCAGTAAAAGGGTCGAAAGAACCCGGGAACAATGCTTTTTTCATCGTTTTTCAGTTATAGCCTTTACCATAAGGGAAAGCAGAAGAATGACCGTCATAAACGTGCAGATTCTTCCCGCTATATCCCCATATTTTACAAAAAATGTCTCCTCGCTGTTAAGATTGATCTTCCCCCTCAGCAGGTCCGGTGTCCACCATTTGGACTGCATCTTTACGTCCCCTCTTTGGTCTATGATGCCCGAAATGCCGGTATTGGCACATCTGGCCACGTCCCTGCGCAATTCTATGGCACGAAGCCGCGAGTAGCTGAAATGCTGCCGATAACCTGCCGTGTTGCCCCACCATCCGTCATTGGTTATGACACATATGGCCTGCGCGCCCTTTCTTACATAGCCCGTGCAGAATTCAGGATAGATGGATTCGTAACATATCGGCACTCCTATAGGTATGCTTCTCGACACGCTGCCGGAAGCATCGTATTCCACCACTTGAAGGCATCTGGCCTCCCCCTGCGGAACGTCCCGTCCCATGAGAGAGCCCAAAGCGTCATCGAGCGGGGCAAAAATCTCCGGGTATGGAGTCAGTTCACTTCCCACCACGAGTTTTGACTTGTCTGTCGTTCCAATCCTTCCCTTACCGTCAGTAATGTATGCCGTGTTATATGACAGATACCATCCCCGGCCTCCTGCAAATTTACGGGCTAAAATATGCGGACGCTCCTCACCATAAAAGGACTTGTGAGTGCTCGCTCCGAAAAGCAGATTCACGTTAGGGTATCTGTCCACCACTTCCGTCTCAAGAGAACGCCACGTGGGCGAGTTTTTAGGTGCATCCTTCCAAATATCGGAACAGAAAGTCTCAGGAAGCATCAGAAGAAGGACTTCGGAAGGATACGTCTCCGCTCCCCTATCCTTAAGCGCCTTTTGGAAAAGGTCTATGACCTGCCTGTTCTGCACGCTTTGAGGAACGCTGCGAAGCTTTTCGTAAGGGTTGAAATTGGACTGGGCTATGGCTACGTCCATCTCAGCTTCAGACTTTTCCGTATAATTATGATAAATGAGTTCAGAGCATAGGACAGGTCCGAATATCACAAGCGCGGTGCCCGCGAAAGCCGCCACGCTCCGTCTGTTCCACGAAGTGTACCTTCCCGATGAAAGTCCGGACAAAATACCGAATATGGACAAGTTTGACGCCCACACCCATAAACTTCCCCCAAGCAGTCCGGTGTATTCATACCACTGCACCAGAGTGGTCGTGCGTCCGAAGGCATTACCGAAGACAAGCCACGGCCAGCTTATCTGTGAAGACGTAAGATAGAACCGTTCCCATGCTATCCAGCCCGCCGCAAGGAGCAGATATGGGACTACGCCGCCAAAACGCTTTCCGCTAAGGCGGAATACCGTGAATATGATGGACATATAAAGCGCGTTCGTAAGCACGGCGAATATCCCGCCTCCCACGGTGGCTTTACATACCCACCACGTAGTCAAGGCGTTGAAAAGCACGAAAGAGGCGTAATACCACCAGAAAAAACGTCTTTTACCCATCTCGGAGGCTATCTTTTCCGCACAAAGCAGCGGGACAAGAGCCACAAGCGACACGGCGCCCATCCCCGGAACCAGGAAAGGAACGCTCATCAATAACGGAAAAAGCAAAAGCAGCAGTATTATTATTCTATTCTGTTTCATCTTCTGTAGGCATGTTATTACAATATTTTCTCCATTTTTCGAGCAGGAGAGTCATATCCTCCGGGAGAGGAGAGTCGAAACGCATCATCTTTCCCGTCGAAGGGTGCACGAAGCCTAAAGTCTTCGCATGCAGCGCCTGCCGTGGACATATCTCAAAACAGTTTTTGATGAACTGTTTATATTTAGCATAAATCGTTCCCTTACGGATCTCCATGCCGCCATAGCGCTCGTCAGCGAAAAGAGGATGACCTATGGAAGCCATATGGACCCTGATCTGATGCGTGCGGCCCGTTTCCAGACGGCACTCCACAAGAGTTACATATCCGAAGCGCTCAAGCACTCTATAATGGGTAACCGCACGCTTGCCTTTCTGCGGGTCATCGAAAGTTCGGAAACGCAGTCTATCGTTAGGGTCTCTGCCGATGAAAGCATCCACTGTTCCCTCGTCCTCCGTTATATTTCCCCAAACTATGGCATTGTAGCATCGTTCTATGCTATGCACGAAAAACTGTTTGGCAAGTTTGAGCTGAGCCTCGTCATTTTTAGCTACAAGCAGCAGACCCGAAGTGTCCTTATCTATGCGATGCACAAGTATTCCCATTCTTTCATCCTGAGCGTCAGGACCTTGGCTTATCCCCAGATGGAAGGCCAACGCGTTGATGAGCGTACCTTCAAAATGCCCGTGTCCCGGGTGCACCACCATGCCGGCCGCCTTGTTCACCACCAGAACATCGTCATCCTCATACACTATGTCCAGAGGAATATCCTGCGGAAGGATCTCTATCCCACGTCTGCGGTAAGGCATAATGAAACGAATGACATCCCCGGGGCGGACTATATAATTGGCCTTGACGACTTTATCCCCTACATGCACGTACCCCTCCTTTATGGCCAACTGCACCCTGTGACGCGACGTGTCTTCCATGTGCTCGGACATATATTTGTCTATGCGCACAGGTGCCTGTCCCGCATCCACATTCAGCCTGAAATGCTCAAAAAAGTCTCCCTCCTCCTCTTGCGCGTCGGGGGTATTGTCCAATTCTTCGTCCAGCCAGTCAGACATACTCTATTCGGATATGTTCAGAGAATCCGCTTTCTCCGGTTCAGGTTTAGGAAGTTTGCTCTCATCCAACGTAAAATACAGCTTTACCCCGCGACCCATTCTTACCTTCCTTGTAGAAGAGCTGTCCGGAGCCTGCCTGTACACGAACGCAGCAAGTGTATCCGGATAAGACTTCACGCTTTCGTCAAAATAAACTTGCGCCACATTAAGATAACTGTCTTGCACGGCATTGATGGCCTTATGATAAGGAAGCCCCGCAAATGAAGTCACCACCGTATATTGATCATTCTGATTAAGACCGAGTTTAAGATCGACCACCGTTCCTACATCCAGTTTCTTACCGGCAGGAATATCCTGACCGTCGGACATCTGTGCGAGAACATTATTGGTAGCTATGTCCGGAACATATATCATATTGCCCAACACGAGGTTACGGGACTGGAGCTCCACCTTGGCCTGACGGAAAGAAAGCCCCACGAGGTTAGGCATATCCACCTGTCTTTTTTTCACGGCGTTCATGGTAACGTATATCTTCCGGCCACGTTTGACATCAGCGCCCGCCTTGGGATTCTGCTCATACACGGCTCCGTGCTTAAAGCGGTTCACGAAAACCGAATCCGCCACTATCAGCACCAGATTATCCGCTGCAGTCAGGTCCTGAGCCTCCTGAAGAGACATCCCCACCATATCAGGAACCTTTACACTCACATCGTGCTGCGTGAATTTCTTCAGGCCAATGCTCACGCCTGTCAGGATCAACGCCACCACCACGACAGCAAGAAACAGATTTCTCACTATCCAATTATTCCATAATTTCTTTATAACGTTCATAACCGTTTTTACCCGTTAACCACATGTTTTTCAAAAACAGCCTCCAATTTACGCATTTTTTGGCAATGTATGAAAAAGCGAACAGATTTACTTATGAAAGTGAGCAGATGCAAAATAAGGGCAAAAGCCTGATGAACAAGCCCTTGCCCTTATATCCATATATTACGGACACTTAGTCGTTCTGCTTGATGGCTGCCTGAGCCGCTGCAAGACGTGCGATAGGCACGCGGAACGGAGAGCAGCTGACATAGTCAAGACCTATCTTATTGAAGAACGAGATAGAATCCGGATCACCGCCATGCTCGCCGCAGATACCGCACATAAGTTCAGGACGTTTGCTGCGACCTGCCGTGATTCCGTGCTCCACGAGGCGCCCCACACCCTTGACGTCGATGGTCTGGAACGGATCCGCATCGAGTATCTTGTTCCCGAGGTAGTCGCCCATGAATGTACCTACGTCGTCACGTGAGAAACCGAAGGTCATCTGAGTAAGGTCATTGGTACCGAATGAGAAGAACTCGGCGGTTCGTGCCATACGGTCGGCGGTAAGAGCCGCACGCGGGATCTCTATCATGGTACCGAAGTGATAATGTATCTCCTGACGGGTAAGTCCCTCGACTTCGTGACGGACTTTCTCACAGTGAGACTTCTGGAACTCAAGCTCGCGTGCCGATACCGTTACAGGGATCATAATCTCCGGCATAGGATGCAGGCCTTCCTGCTGAAGTTCTGCGGTAGCGGTGAAGATGGCGCGATACTGAGTCTCGGCGATAAGAGGATAAGTCACGTGAAGACGTACTCCGCGGTGTCCCATCATAGGGTTGACCTCGTGAAGGTTCTCACCTCTCTTATCCACTTCTTCTACGCTGATGCCAAGTTCAGATGCCAATTCCTCTCTCTTATCCTCGCTCTTAGGCACAAACTCGTGAAGAGGAGGGTCAAGGAGACGGAACACTACCGGCTTGCCGTCCATGACGCGGAGCGTAGCCTTGACAGAAGCCTTGATGAACGGCTCGAGTTCAGCAAGTGCTGCGCGGCGCTCTTCGTCCGTGTTACACATGATCATCTTACGGAGCTTGGCAAGAGGAGTCTCGCTGTTCTTACCATAGAACATGTGCTCTATACGGAACAGGCCTATACCCTCGGCTCCGAATGAAAGTGCGCGCTGTGCATCCTCCGGAGTATCGGCATTGGCACGGATGCCCAGACGACGATACTTGTCGACAATGCTCATGAATTTGATGAAAAGAGGATTCTCCGAAGCGTCCATGGTGTCTATCTTGGTAGCATAGACTGCTCCCTTGGCGCCATTGAGAGAGAACCACTCGCCTTCCTTATATACTGCGTCGCTGCCTGCGAAACTTACTGTCTTATGCTCGAAATCTATCTTCATGGCCTCGCATCCTACGATACAGCACTTACCCCATCCGCGAGCCACGAGAGCGGCGTGAGAGGTCATACCTCCGCGGGTGGTAAGGATACCTGCCGAAGCGCGCATTCCTTCAATATCCTCCGGAGATGTCTCCTCGCGGATAAGAATGGTCTTCTCCCCCTTGGCGGCAGCTGCCATGGCAGCCTCTGAAGTGAACACGATCGTTCCTACTGCTCCACCCGGAGATGCAGGAAGACCCTTTGCAACCACTGCGGCCTTCTTCTCTGAAGCCGGGTCGAGGATAGGGTGGAGAATCTCGTCGAGCTGACTAGGAGAAACCCTGAGAACAGCCGTCTTCTCATCTATCATACCCTCATCAAGCATATCCATAGCCATCTGGAGAGCGGCAATACCTGTACGCTTTCCTATACGGCACTGGAGCATGTAAAGTTTCTTATCCTGGATAGTGAACTCTATGTCCTGCATATCGTGGAAGTGCTCCTCGAGACGGGTGCGGATAGCGTCAAGCTCGGCATATACCTCAGGCATAGCTTTCTCAAGACTTTCAAGGTTCTTATTGTGCTCCGTCTTGGTCGCCTCGTTAAGAGGGTTAGGTGTACGGATACCGGCTACGACATCCTCTCCCTGGGCGTTGATAAGCCACTCGCCATAGAATTTGTTATCTCCCGATGCAGGGTTACGGCTGAAGGCCACACCTGTAGCAGAGGTAGGTCCCATGTTACCGAACACCATGGACTGCACGTTGACGGCTGTCCCCCAATCATCCGGAATCTTCTCAATGCGGCGATATGCGATGGCACGCTTACCGTTCCAGCTCTTGAACACACCTCCTATTGAACCCCAGAGCTGAGCCTCGGCGCTGTCAGGGAAATCTACACCAAGCACTTCCTTGATGCGGACTTTGAACTTGTCGCAAAGGTCCTTAAGTTCTTCTGCGGTGATATCCGTGTCTGACTTATATCCCCTGGCATCCTTAAGTTCCTGCATCATACGGTCAAGCTGCTGACGAATACCCTGACCGTCTGCAGGTTCGATACCTTCAGCCTTCTCCATGACGACATCCGAGTACATCATGATCAGACGACGGTACGCATCATATACGAAACGTGGATTACCGGTCTTGGCAATCATGCCAGGAAGTGTGGCGGAACAGAGACCGATATTAAGGATGGTATCCATCATACCGGGCATACTGCTGCGGGCACCTGAACGGCAGCTGACAAGAAGAGGATCATTCACATCACCAAACTTCTTACCCATTAAGGCTTCCGTGGCCGCAAGAGCTTTAGCGACTTCCTTCTTAAGTTCATCGGAATATCCGCCGCCGAGAGCATAATATTCGGCGCAGCATTCTGTGGTAATGGTGAAACCTGCCGGAACCGGCATACCCAACTTGCTCATCTCAGCCAGGTTGGCTCCTTTTCCACCAAGGAGCTCTCGCATGGATCCATCTCCTTCAGCGGTTTTTCCGCCGAAAGTATAGACTCTCTTTTTTGTCTCTGTCATAATTAAACTATATTTTGTTTTATAATTATCTGTTTACCGATATTATTCTTATGCGGCCAATGTCTCCGGCATTCCTGATCGTCGTCTTTTTGCCCTTTCCCGTCCTTCTGGTCCCTCACAAAACGACTTCCGCCAAAAGGACGACGAAGTTACAAAAAATAACGGATATGAACAAACTACCGCACAAGAGAGTCCAGTATCTGACTTATCGCGCTTTTTTCACTTAACGACACCTTGACACCTTTTTTCCCGGACACAGGATGTCCGAGCGGAAAATACATCACGTCCTGCAGCAGAAATTCAGCATCTATATAATCAAAATCCGAATCTTTCACCTGTATCACAGCCCCCGGGACTTCAGAAAAAAGAATACGCACCATATCCGAAGAATTATACGCCCTCTTGAGATCGGAAAGCGAAACATCCATCCCCGCTTCCGCTCCGGTCATGGAATCAAGCGCGCACATCAGCCCTCCTCTGCCTACCGTAGCGGCGGAAAGAAGTATCTTGTCTTCCACCATCTCGCGCACCACCTCGAAACAATCCATAAAATAATCCGGATCATCCATCTTCGGAGCCACTCCCCCCTTTATGCCAAGTGCGGCTGTAAGAGCCGAACCTCCCATGTGAAAGTCATCCGTGTCAAAAGGAAGATAAATGATCCAACTGTCCGGATCGCAGACAAGCGTGCCGCTGACTGCTCTTTCCTTTTCCAGTCCGGACGGAGTGAATTTCAAAAATGGTGCGCCTTCGGAGAACTTTCTTTCAATTACAGGAACATCAAGATCCGCGGCCAGTTCACCCACGCCCTCACAGGCGAAGTAAAGCGCCGCAGCCTCTCCGACAGAAACGTTCCTCCATTTGAGTTCCGCCTCAAGACGAATGTCCTCGAAAAGGAATTTGCCTTTCAACCATAACATATCTATAAGATCTCTTGCCAATTGGCATCTGGCCCATGGCCTCGCATAAGGCAGGTCAAGAGGGAAATCATGGTTTCGTACCTTTTTCAGATACCCGTCAATCTTTGATATGTCAAACGGGTATCCTCCGGGAGAAGGATCCAGACTTTCATCTACGACAGGAGGAGAAGAAATCTGACCCTGCTCTTCTCCGAGCAACTGTGCCGGAGTGGAGTCCATAGCCAAACCGTCTATTATGAAAGGCGAATAGAAAATAGGTATTTGTGGCATATTCCGTAAAATAATCTTTCAAAAATAGTTATTTTTGAATTCGTATGCAATACGAGAAAATAATAGCGGATATTTTCAAACGACATCCCAGCGTCCAGAATACAGGCTTCAGCGGCGCTTCATACAAGGCCGGAATAGACTCCATGGTCGAGTTTGATTCTCAATTGGGAAGTCCATGGAAATCCTACCCCGCTGTCCATGTGGCGGGGACGAACGGCAAGGGGTCTGTAAGTTCCATGCTCGCAGTAGGATGGGCCGCGGAAGAGGGGAAAAGCATTGGCCTTTATACATCTCCTCATCTTCTTGACTTCAGGGAAAGAATCAAAATCATAAATCCCGCAGGAGGGCTTCACTTCGAGATGATTTCCAAAGAAGACGTGCTTCTGTTCCTGGAAACATATAACAGATATATTGAGCATCTGTCTTTTTTTGAGATAACCACGGGTATGGCCTTCTGGTGGTTCAAGAAAACGGGAGTTGCGGGAGCCGTCATAGAAGTGGGGCTGGGAGGGAGATTGGATTCCACGAATATCATAAGCCCTGTTCTTTCCGTCATCACAAGCATAGGACTTGATCACTGCGCCATGCTTGGGGACACGCGCGAAAAAATAGCACGAGAAAAAGCGGGCATCATAAAAACTCACATCCAGGCAGTGATATGGGGAAAAGACGACGAGACGGAGAACGTGTTCAGACAGACAGCCAAAAACCTCAACTCGCCGCTATATTTTGCAGATGAACTGATCGCCGGGATTCCGGAGATGGAACTTGATCTGAAAGGTGAATATCAAGGCGTCAACTTCAGAACCGCGCTTGCGGCATTTAAAGTACTGAAGATAAGCCCGAACCTGCAAGCATTAGCCCACACGGCCATCATCAGCGGCCTGCGTGGAAGGTGGGAAATTCTCTGCAAAAAGCCACTTACCATCTGCGACATAGGACACAACCCGGCGGCGCTTGAATTCAACTTCCGTCAACTCCGCTCCTACGGAAAGCGAATGCACATAGTTTACGGCATCATGAAAGATAAAGCACTTGAGGACATAGCCCCGCTTATGCCTGGCGGCGACGCCACCTATTACTTATGCGCGCCTTCAGGGGAAAGGGCCCTTCCTGTAAACGAACTATACGCACGGCTCCAAAAAGCCAGACCGGATCTGCTTCTTGTCCCTTGCCCCGCCGACAAAATGGAAGGAAGCGTGGAAAAAGCCGTCCATACAGCCCGAAAGAACGCCTTGGAAGAAGATCTTATCTACATAGGAGGCAGCTGCTTCGTAGTAGCGGAAGCCCTCGATTTATGATATATACATCAAGGAACGAGACGACAGCTTCATAACAGAATGCATACACACAAAAAAAAGAGCGGCTCCCGATGGAAGTCGCTCCCTTTATGTCAAATCTATGGAAATTACTCGGCAGCCTCGATAATGACGGCGCGGTTAAGTTCGATAGTGTTGTAAACATTATTGTTACCGCACTCCTTGATCACGAACTGATCCTTGCTGAGGTTATATTTACCTGTGAGAAGCTTGACGATGTAATTAGCACGCTGTTTAGCAAGCTGATGATTACGTCTTACAGAACCTGTGTTCTTATCTGAATGACCTGAGATAGTGAAGGTGATGTTCTTACCCTGAGCTACCATAGTCTTCACGATATGATCGAAATGAGCAAGTTCCTTTACGCTGAGAGTAGCCTGTCCGATCTCGAAGTAAACGCATGCAGGGGTGTGCATAAGGTTCTTCACGATAGCCTCGTTCTCTGAAGCGGCACCTGCGAGCTCAGCCTTGAGAGCCTCATTCTCGGCGTTGATGTTATCATTCTCAGCCTTGAGAGCCTTGTTAGCCGCAACGGCTTTCTCCTGTGCTGCATCAGCCTCTGCCTTAGCGGCCTCAGCCTCAGCAACTGCTACTGAAAGCGGACCTACCACATCAGCCTCCTTACGGAACTTGACGGTCTCACCGAAGCTGTACTGTACTCCGAGAAGTCCGAAAATCGAACCGCAGGAACCTTCGTCACCCAAACCGAGCATGAATTCATTATAGCCTACAAAACGGAAGTCAGGAACGATGGAGATATGTTCTGAAACAGCGATAGGGAACATGATACCTGCGCCGAGACCTGCACCCTTACGCTCTGTCTTTACAAAAGCGGCGTGAAGGTAAGGAACGACTGAAACCAGACGTGTAGGATTATAACCTGCAAATGAAGAAGATGCATTCCAAAGGAGGTTAAGTCCGGCGCTGTAATAAGGAAGATCCTCGTCAGCTGCGTTTATTCCAATGCCTGTAAGGTCAACACGGAATCCAAAATCCGGAGTAAACCATTTTCCAAGGCTAAGTTCGAGACCAAGACCAGGTGTGCCGAATGTAATGTCGCCGTCCCCACGTATAGCGGAAAATACGCCGTCCACTGATGTATTCACACCACCGCTCAAGCCTACAAAAAGGTTACTTTTAAAGGAGTTCGTAATGTACGGCTCCTGCGCACTTGCCACACCTGCTACGAGGAGAGCACCTGCAAAAACTAAAGCTTTAAGTTTCATGAGTGTTTATAAATAATTATTTGTTTCTTATTTTTATCACGCTAACAAAGGCAAAGATAACTAAAAAAAACAGATTGTCAAATTATTTCAAGATTACTTTTACTTGTCCAGCCTTGACGTCCGTCGGCAAGTTCTATGTTATACCAATCCCCTATCTGTTGCAGGATTTTTCCTTTGGTCCCTTCGTGGAGCACGAAAAGGTCCGTTCCGGAATTGGCATCAGGAGAACTTTTCACCACTGTTACGGCTGACATCACCACGGCATAAGACTGCTCCGAAGCGCTGCGCTTAAGCGAGAGCGAAAAAGAAAGACAGACGACAAAAAGAAGGAATCCCGAAATGAAGCAGGTGAAGCCGGTCACCTTCAGCCTCCGCACCCCTCCCACGAAATACAGGACAGCGCCGGCCAAAGTCAATACGAGCATGACCAAAGCCACAACAGCCCAGCCGTCCGAAGTCAACAGAGAACGTGCGGCCTTAACCCAACGGCTTAAGAAAAACTCCGGCACGCTGTCAATTCTGTCCTGTACAAACTGATGGACATATTCCAAATTATGTCTGGCATCAGAATATGCAGGATCCAGTTTAAGCGCCTTTTCAAAATAAAGGACCGCATAAGAAATCTCGGACAATTTAAAGCTCGCACAGCCCATATTATAGTACAGTTCCGGGCTTTCCCTCCCATCATCAAGAATAGTATGCCATTTATCCAACGCGCCTTTATAATCTCCTGATGCATAAAGTGCAACTCCTTCCGCCCACGCATCGGTTTCGGCCGCCACGGAAGTGAAATGCGCTCCGAACAGACTCACGAGCACAAGAAGCATAGGGAGCACACTGCTTTTCATATGCCTTTTATTCAACGAATTATCCATAACCTCTATAGTTTCAAGAGCCTTATTGTACAGATCCGATGACCCTCCGCCCTGTGAAGAAGGAGAATAACGCGCGTATTCGCAAGTGTCAAGAAGCGAGATATAATCAGAAACGACTTCCCCGCTCATCCCGGAAGAAAGCAGTTTTTCCTTCAAGGTATCCTTGTCCATATCAGAGCTGTCCAACGAAAACTTGTCCGCGACAAATCCGAGCAATGCGCGGTGCAGTTCTTCGTAAAAAGCCCCGTCAAGCCCCTGATCAAGATAATTCTTGGATCTGGCCAACCGCTTTTTCACAGCCTTGGAAGCTCCGCGCCTTCTCTCCGACGAGACGTCCGCCTTACGTCCCCGCACCTTGAAAAATATGATGACAAACAATATGGCACCCGCAGTCAGCACCATGCATAATGTGATGAAAAGCGGAGACGATACGAAGAACACATCCCTGTCCTTCAGATTGGAAGAACCTGTGCAAATATACCTTATGTCCGTACCAAGATCCTTTACATCCTTTCCTGCTGTTCCCGCATAAGAAACAGGAGCGGACTCGGTCTCGGACGAAGTCCCTTTCTTCACGTCAAGTGATATCGCATCTGTGGAAAGAGACACGAATTTGCGCGCGTCGATGTCGTAATAACTGAATTCCACAGGGCCGAGCGTAAAATGCCCGTGATGTCTCGGAATGAAAGGATATTCGAACACCTTCGCTCCCGGCTCATCCGAAGACTTGATGTCATAAACTTCGAAATCAGGAGGGAAATTAACCTTTGGAGCCTCCAGCAAAGCCAAATTGCCTTCTCCCTTCACCCTGACCACAAGAGAAGCGGCATCGTGAGTCTGCACGGAATCCCTGTTAATCTTCGCGGATATGTCGAAGTGTCCTACACCGCCGCAGAAAGACGCGGGGCGAGGCTGAGGAAGGTCCTCCACCTGTATTGAGACCTGTTTGGACTTGACCCTCTTACGGACAGAACTATAATCGTTTTGGAAGAAAGCATCGAAAAGGCTTCCGCTGCTTATGTTATTACTGCGTACCTGCACGACACATATCAGTTCTGCCGGCTCTATTACAATCTCCCCCGTTTTCTGAGGAATGATTCTATATGAACGGAGCACAGCAGTCTCATATACCTGATCCCCTATGGATTCCCGCTGAAATTCTATATTGGAAGGACTGGAAGTGGACTGACTCCAGAACCCGTCAAAACTTGGAAAATGAACATCTTCAAAACCCGTCACCGGGACACGCTTATAAAGCTTGAGGGTGGCGTTTATAGGCTCGCCAAGCACCACATTCCGCTTATCCACGATCAGCCGCATAAACAGATCCTCCCCGCTTACGGTCCCTGAAGAAGCGCTTTGTGAAGAACCGTCCGCAGAAGATGACAAAGACTGGCCTTTGACCACCTTAACAGTTGTGGAAGAAGAACTTATCGTCTTCCCCTTAAGTTTGGCGCTGCACGGCGGAATGGTGAACGTGCCCTCCTTCTTAGGCATGAGCACATAAGTGTAGGTAGTGCTGGTGCTCTTCGTTACCTTTCCGTTTATAATCGTAGTCTGTGAACTCCGTCCGGTCTGCGGTCCCCAAAGGATGTCAAAATCAGAGGTTTGAGGCCACTGGAAATCAGTAACCTTATCGCCCTCCACGATAAAGCTCAGATTAAACTGTTCGTCCAGGGAAACCACCGAAGGCACCTGAACCGTAAAAGTCGCCTGGGCAGACGCGCCGCACGCGACAAACAAAGCTGCTATGATTAAGAAAAGTCTTTTCATTTTCTGTCTCTACCAATTTTTATCCTTCTGACGAGTCTTCGCCTTCTCCGCCTTAGCCTTTTCGACTTTCTCCTGAGTCTCTTTCTCCTGAGCCTGAATAGCCTTCAGCATCTGCTGAGCCTGACTCTTGGAAATCTGTTCCTGAGGCTTGGAAGCATCCTGCCTGTCCTGATCCTGGCCTTGATTCTGATCCTGGTTTTGGCTCTGGTCTTGATTCTGCTGATCCTGATTTTGGTCTTGATTTTGATTCTGCTGATCTTGGTTCTGATCCTGGTTTTGCCGGTCCTGATTCTGATCTTGACCTTCGCCGCCATTCTGCTCATTCTCAAGCATTTTCTTAGCATAAGTATAGCTTTCCTTGGCCGACATGTCTGAAGGATCGCGAAGAAGCGCCTGCTTGAAATCCTCTACAGCGCCCTTGTAGTCTTTTTTTTGAAGGGATATATTCCCTTTATTAAAATAATATCTTGACGCATAAGGACTTTCATCAGCCTGCCCACTTATCTTGGACAATGTGTTAGATGCGCCTTCATAATCTTTCAGCTGATAAAGAGTATTGGCCAGATCATATGTGGCTGCAAATGAAGTTGAATCCTGCACAGCCGCCTTACGGTAGTGAATCTCGGCATCTTTATAATTGGATTTGCGGTAATCGGAATTACCGCGCCTGACCTCTTTCCTGTCCGCCTGCGCATACGCGGAACAAAGGCTCACAGACAAAAGCAATACACTGAATATCAATTTTTTCATCTGAACAGACTCCTTTTAGATTTACGGCTGCCTACCAGAGCTTCCATGACAAAAAACAGAAGGGCTGCAGCGAAAAAATACATATACTGCTCATCGTACTCTTCGAAAACCACTGAAGAGAACTCCTCGCTCTCCATATTACGGATATCGCTGATGATGGGGTTCAGCCCGAATTCCTGATTGCCCGCATGAACATAGGTGCCATTCCCTTCCCGGGCTATCTGCTTCAGAATATCCTCGTCCAATTTGCTGACCACTATGTTACCATCCTTATCCTCAAGCAGAGACCCGTTCACCGGAATAGGCTGTCCCTGAACGGAGCCAACGCCTATGGTATATATACGTATACCCTGCCTGGCCGCTTCCCTGGCCGCCGTCACCGGGTCATCTTCATGATTCTCACCATCCGTAATGAGCACTATCACACGGCTCTTTTCGCTCTGTGCGCTGAAACTCTTCGCCGCCGTCATGATCGCGTCCCCTATGGCCGTGCCCTGAACAGGGATTGAAGAAGTGTCAATGGAGGACAGGAACGTCTTGGCGGAGACAAAATCGGTGGTTATCGGGAGTTGCACAAAAGAAGTTCCGGCAAACACTATAAGCCCGATCCTGTCGTCGCGGAGCTTGTCCACCATAGCGGAAATGCTCATCTTGGCCCTCTCCAGACGCGAAGGCGAATAATCCTGGGCAAGCATGGAATTCGACACGTCCAGACATATCATTATCTCCGCGCCGCGGGTCCTGTGTTCACTCAACTTGGCCCCTATCTGAGGACGGGCCAATCCTATCACAAAAAAGAAGAATCCCACCGTGAACAGAATGACCTTCACCCAAGCTTTTGCTCCACTGTAATGCGGCATCAGAACCTCGGACATCTTCGCACTGACAAGACGCTTCATCCTTTTACGGCGCAACGCGGTCAGCACCGCATATGCTATAGGAAAAAGCGGCACAAGCAGCAGAAGAAACAAATATTTTTCAGAAGCGAACAGCAACATTACGGTAACCTCCTTAACAATAATACGATCAAAGCATTGAGAAGCAAAGCGGCCAATGCCCACACCGCGAATTTCTGATAGAGTTCCTTATGGACAGGAAACGAATCGATGCTCGTCTTGGCCTTTTCCATCTGATTGATCTCGGCATAGATTTCGGAAAGTTTCGTGTTATCCGTCGCACGGAAATACCGTCCACCCGTATTGGAAGCTATCTCCTTGAGCAGGTCTTCATCTATCTCGACAGGGATATTGCGAAGTTCCATCCCCCAAGGCGTAACTATCGGATAAGGAGCTACTCCATTGGCACCTATCCCTATGGTATATACCCTGATTCCATAGGTCTGCGCTATCTGGGAGGCGGTAAGCGGAGTTATCTCGCCGCTGTTGTTGACACCGTCGGTAAGAAGAATTATCACGCGGCTCGGAGCATCGGAGGAAGACAGGCGGGCCACGGCAGTAGCCAGACCGTTTCCTATGGCCGTGCCATCCTCAATGAGGTCCGTCTGAACCTCCTTCATAAGATTGATAAGGGTCGCGCGGTCGGTGGTGAGCGGACACTGCGTATAACTTTCCCCGGCGAACACCACTATACCCATCCTGTCGGAAGGCCTTTGCGATATGAATTCTATGGCTATGTCCTTGGCGGCGCTTATTCTGTCCGGCGTAAAATCACGGGCCAGCATACTGGTGGACACATCCATGGCAAGAACTATATCTATGCCTTCCGTATCTATCTTCTCCACCTGATAAGATGAACGGGGACGTGCAAGACATATTATGAGCAGCACCATGGCTGTCATCCTCAGGGCAAACGGCACATGTACCGCAAAGGACAGCGCGGACGAACGTCCTCCGTTCCATGCCCCGGCCTTGCTGACCCTGAAATGAGGCACCCTTCCGCTCAACTCCCTATAGACGTACAGGGCCGAAAGAAGCAAAGGAAGCAGAAGAAGCCATAAAAGATAAGGATACTCAAAGAACATCTGTCCTGCCCTCCTTTTCTATCTGATTCTGATATGTGGACGTTACGAAGCTCACACAAAGCGGAAGTGCGGCGGCATTCTGCTCATCATCCGCCACGGCCTTGGCGAACTTCACGAAATCCGCCCTTTCAAAAAGCTCCTTAAGAGACGCGTACATCTGAGGCGTCATATCCTCCCGACCTTTCAGTTCCGCAAAAAGCTCTTCAGTAGTCATCTCCGGAGCATCTATGGAGAATGTTTCATCCATGTAATTCTTCAGCACATCCGTAATCCCGGAATAAAACGCCTTCTGGTGCGACGGCTCCCAATATTTGTCGCTGCGATATTTTTCAAGTTCGCGAAGAGCCACGATATGAGGCGGATCCTTAGGCCTCCCGCTGACGGATTTCTTTCCGAAAAGCCGCGGAACGAACTTGATTCCGAGCACTGCCAAGGCCGCGACAAGAAGGCAAATCAGAACATACGGAACCACCTCCCTGAAAGTTACAGGATATGTAATCTGACCTTTCAAAGGTTTAATCTCGAAAGTCGCCGTGTCCACGGGAACAGGTCTGACATCCAGATGTCCGCCTTCAAAACACAAGGTGTCCGCCCTGCCGTCCGTGTAGGCGCGCAGAACGTATATGGAAGGGAGTTCATATTCTCCTTCCTCGAAAGGAGCCACAACCACATAGCCCCTCACTTCTCCGGTTTTCAAGGTGTCCAGCTGCCAATTCCTTACAAGCACGAGCGTGTCATCGCACACCTTGGACATGTCCGCGAGACCCAGCGCATCGCCGGCATCTTTCCGTTCCAAAGAAAACCCGTATCTGAACTGATCGGCCACCAGAACGGAATCCCTTTTATTCAAAGGCTCCAGGAAAGCCCGGCCGAACGGGATGACATCGAGAAAAACACTTAACAGTATGCAAATGAATTTCATCTGAACAGACCCATTAATGATTTAACATAATCGCCTTCCGTACTTATCTCTATGGCTTTGACCTTAAATCTGTTAAAAAGAGCGGTGGCGTTACGCTCAAAATCTTCGTGCCATTTTCTGTAAGACTGTCTGACCCTGGCGCTGTCGGTATTGACCCACGAAGAACTGCCCGTCTCGCTGTCCTTGATGTGAATCAAACCTGCTGCCGGAAGGTCTCTGTCCAGAGGATCGCTCACCCTTATCACAGAAAGGTCATGCCTGCCGGAAAGAACTTTCAGGGCATCCTCATAAAGAGGATTCGCCGCGGAATCCACATCCATAAGGTCACTGAGAAGAAATGCGTTGCATTTTTTCTTTATGGCGCCCGTAAGAAAGCGCATGGCCGCCGATATGTCCGTCCCGTCGGACGTAGGTTCGAGTTCGAGCATCTCCCTTATTATATGAAGAAGATGCGAACGGCCTTTCTTGGGCGGAATGAATTTCTCCACCTTGTCGGAGAAGAACAGAGCCCCGACCTTGTCATTATTCAAGATGGCACTGAAACTCAACACCGCGGCCACCTCCGCTATCCGTTCACGCCTGGTAGCCTCCACGCTTCCGAAAAGCCCGCTGCGCGAGACATCTATCATCAACACCATAGTCAGCTCCCTCTCCTCTTCGAACACCTTGACATAAGGCTGACGGAGCCTCGCGGTGACATTCCAATCCATGGAGCGGACATCGTCCCCCCACTGATACTCTCTCACCTCACTGAAAGTCATACCCCGTCCCTTGAACGCGGAATGATACTCCCCCGCGAAAATCTGGTGCGAGAGACTCTTGGTGCGGATCTCTATTTTCCGCACCTTTTTCAGGAATTCGGTCGTGGAAGCGGCTGAACCGTTACTATGGGACAATGACTGCATTGACTACCTGCTCTATGATTTCATCCGCACCTACATTCTCAGCCTCGGCTTCATAAGTAAGGCCAATTCTATGGCGGAGCACTTCATGGCATACCGCGCGAACATCTTCCGGAATCACATAGCCTCTGCGCTTGATGAAAGCATAAGCCTTGGCCGCCGCGCACAGACTGATACTGGCACGCGGAGACGCTCCATAAGCAATCATATTCTTCAGAGAACCAAGGTTATAGCTTTGAGGATCACGGGTAGCGAACACCAGATCCACTATATATTTCTCTATCTTTTCATCCATGTAAACCTCGCGGACCACCTTGCGCGCAGAAACTATCTC
This sequence comes from Coprococcus eutactus, assembly GCA_963615835.1. Lineage (GTDB taxonomy): Bacteria > Bacteroidota > Bacteroidia > Bacteroidales > UBA932 > Cryptobacteroides. The sequence continues at coordinate 26,067 of CAVEIF010000004.1, forward strand.
CTGCGGAGTAACTACGGCATTGGCCACAGGAAAATCGCCGGTGTTATTCATCCTTACGATGAGTTTCTCCTCATCCTTTTTAGGATAATCCACTATGACCTTAAGCATGAAACGGTCGAGCTGGGCCTCCGGAAGAGGATATGTACCCTCCTGTTCCACAGGGTTCTGAGTAGCCATCACCAGAAACGGATCTGGAAGAGGATAAGTGTTGTCGCCCAAAGTGACGTGCCTTTCCTGCATGGCTTCAAGAAGTGCGGACTGCACTTTCGCCGGAGCTCGGTTAATCTCGTCGGCAAGGACGAAATTCGCGAATACGGGGCCTTTATGAACCTCGAACTGCTCCTTCTTCTGGCTGTAGATGAGTGTACCCGTCACGTCGGCCGGGAGCAAGTCAGGAGTGAACTGGATTCGCGAAAATTGGGCGCTCACCGCTTTTGAAAGAGTGCTTATGGCCAATGTCTTGGCCAGACCCGGCATACCTTCGAGCAATATGTGCCCATTAGAAAGAAGTGCTATCTGAAGATTCTCCACGAGATGCTTCTGACCCACGATGACCTTGGCCATCTCGAGAGAGAGCAAATCCACGAAAGCACTTTCCTTCTGAATCTTTTCGTTCAATTCCTTAATGTTTACGCTTTCCATATAATTTTATATTTTTGTTCCTTCAATCTGTTCTCTATGCGATATAAAATCACCCTTTCATATGACGGCTCCCCGTTCAGGGGATGGCAAATCCAACCGAACGCACCAAGCGTCCAACAGACCCTGGGCGAAGCACTTTCGACACTGATCGGAGAGGATATCGCCGTTACCGGAGCCGGAAGGACGGACACAGGTGTCAACGCCATGAACTACGTGGCCCATTTCGACACGTCTTCGCCGTTGGAAACCGAGGGGCTAATATACAAATTAAATGCCATATTGCCCTCATCCATAGCGGTCAGCGGCCTGCAGCCGGTGAGCGACGACTTTCACGCCAGATACGATGCGTGCAGAAGGGAGTACACCTACCGCATACACAGGGTGAAAGACCCGTTTGCGGTCGCGTATTCCTATCAGTACTCATATCCGGGGCTGGACTTCTACAAAATGAACCAGGCCTGCCGATTTCTTCTCGGGACCAAGGATTTTTCGTGCTTTGAAAAGAAAGGAGCGGACAACAAGACCTCGGTCTGTACCGTGTTCGAAGCATATTGGCAAAAAGACGACCCCGACCACTGGTCATTCCATATAGCGGCGGACAGATTCCTGCGCAACATGGTAAGAGCCATCGTAGGCACACTGCTTGAAGTGGGAAGGGGAAAGAGAAGTCCGGAGAGCATGACGGGACTTCTTGATGGAGGCGACCGATGCTCCGCCGGAGAAAGCGTCCCGGGACACGCATTATTTCTTTCAAAAGTCGAATATTTTAAGTAAATTTGCCCGATTTGCCCGAAAGAGGCTCAAAAGATAATTAAAAAGAACTATATATGGTTGAAACACAGTCTATTTCCATCCTTGAGATGGCGACCAAAGGCGGATGGATAATGATAGTCCTTCTGGTCCTTTCGATTATTGCACTCTATCTTTTCGGAAAGAAATGGTGGCAGATACATACAGCCTGCAAGATTGACGGGAATTTCATGAATGACATCAGGGACTACGTCGCCGACGGAAAACTCAAATCCGCCAGGACCCTTTGCGGCAAATTCGACAATCCTACGGCCAGAATGGTGGAGATGGGCATAAGCAGAATAGGCAGGCCGCTTTCCGAAGTGCAGTCATCCATGGAGAATGTTGGTAACGCCGAGATAGCCGCCCTTGAGAAAGGGCTTCCTTACCTTGCGACCATCGCAGGAGGCGCCCCGATGCTCGGATTCCTCGGCACCGTCACCGGTATGATCAAAGCCTTCTTCAACATGGCCAATGCAGGAAGCAACATCGACATAGCGCTTCTGTCAGGAGGCATATACGAGGCAATGATAACCACGGTAGGCGGACTTATCGTGGGAATATTGGCATATTTCGCATATAATTACCTCACGGCCAAAGTATCCGATGTCGTGAACGCCATGAACGGCGCCACCGTGGAGTTTTTGGACATAATCAGTGAGAAAAGCACCGCCGGAGTCAATCAGGAGGCAGAACAAGCATAGAAATGGCACTGAAAAGAACTACAAGACCGGACCCTAACATGAGCATGTCGTCCATGACTGACATCGTGTTTCTGCTGCTCATATTCTTTCTGGTGACGTCCACCCTGGTCAATCCCAACGCTTTGAAACTTCTGCTTCCGAAAAGCACGGGACAAGTGAGCGCAAAGGCCACCGTGAGCGTCTCCATAAAGGACCACGGAGAAGAACGATACACTTACCACATCGACGGGTCGCGAGAAAGCATACCGTTTGGCCAGGTGGAAGACAGCCTCATAGACAAGCTGTCGGCCGAGAAAGATCCTACATTTTCGATATATGCTGACGAAAGCGTACCTATAAAGGAAGTGGTGGCCGTCATGAACATAGCCAAAAGGAATCACTATAAAGTCATATTGGCCACATCACCCGAATAGACAGAATGGACTTGAAATGGGCATATCAGAGGAGGGGCCAATCCTCCAACGCGTCAAAGATAGCCGGGATATCTTTGACCCTTCTGACCTATGCCATACTTGTTCCTCTACTGTCTTTCAAAGGATTAAGCTATATATACCCCCCTCCGGAAGAAACCTCGTTCCTGCTTGACTTTTCTTCGGATATGGAACCGGTGAAAGCGGATTACGGAGAGCAGGCGCAGTCGGAAACGGTGGATACGGAGAAGCCCGTGGAACTCGTGCAGAAAAGTGAAAGTCCCGTGGAAGCACCGGTAAAGGAACAGCCGCGGGAAAGCGCTCCCGATAATTTCGGAGACGTTCAGGTTCCCGCCCCGGAAGCTGAAAAACCGGTGATAAACGAGAAGGCGCTATTCCCGGGGATGGGGAAAAAAGTCTCAGAGGCATCTTCTCCCCACAGCGCCAAAACCTCCACTCCTACCTTCAAGGCGGGGCAGAGCGACGGGAATGCCAAGGACAGGGCGCCCATAGAGGGACGGTCCAACGCGCATCTTCAAGGAAGGGAAGTGGTGGGAGGACTGGTGAAACCGGACTTCAAGATACAGGAAAAAGGAATAGTAGTAGTGAAAATATGGGTGGATGTATATGGCAATGTAGTCAACGCCACAGCGGGTATGCCCGGCACCACCGTAGTGGACAAAACATTATGGAAAGAAGCGAGGAACGCAGCGATGAAGACCCACTTCAGTAAAATAGATAAAATAACAGAATCAACTCCTGAAAAACAGGAGGGAACAATCACTTACATTTTTGATTTAAAGTAATGGAAAATTTTTCAAAAAACGGCCGTAGACTTAGACCAAGGAAAACAGCATCCGAAGGGCCTGCGTACAGTTCATCATCGTTCAATTCAGAAAAACCCCGTCGTCCTTACGGGGACAGGGGCAAATCATTCTCCGGAGAGCACGGAAGATCTTACGGCGAGCACACGAAGAACTACGGCTCCGACGAAAACCGCTCCTATCATCATTCCCACGATGAAGGCGGACGCCCGTCTTACGGAGCCAAGCGCTCTTACGGGGAAAAGGGACACTCATCCTACGGACCTAAACGCTCCTTCGGCGAAGGCGGCGCATCACAGGAGAGAGGATTCAGGAAACCCGGCAAACCACAATTCTCACGTTCACAGAACACGCGCCGTCCCGGATTCAAAAAGAATTATATGCCAAGCGCTTCCGAAGAAGGGATAAACAAGATGATAAGCCGTAAGCCTATCCTTTCAGAGATGCAGAACAACTCCGACAACGACTATGTAAAATCACCTATACGTGAAGAGGTGCGCCTTAACAAATTCATCGCGAATTCCGGTGTTTGTTCACGCCGCGAAGCCGACACTCTCATACAGGCAGGCGTAGTTACCGTCAACGGAGAGGTGGTTACTGAACTTGGCACCAAAGTCAACATCTATAAGGACGAGATCAAATTCAACGGCGAGAAACTTAAAGGCGAGGAAAAAGTTTACCTGGTCATGAACAAACCGCGCGGATATGTAACGACAGCCAGCGATCCTCACGCGGAAAAGACCGTAATGGAGCTTCTTCGCGGATGCAACTACAGAGTATTCCCTGTAGGACGGCTGGACAAGAACACCACTGGGGTGCTGATGTTTACAAACGACGGAGAATTGGCGGAGAAACTTACACACCCTTCATACGACAAGAAAAAGATATATCAGGTAACTCTGGACAAGCCTCTGCAGCAGGAGGACCACGACAAGATACTCGCGGGCGTATCCCTGACAGACGGCATGATGGCCGCCGATGAACTGGAATATATCGACGATGCCGATCACCGTAAACTTGGCATAGAGATACATTCCGGCAAAAACAGGATAGTGCGCAGAATCTTCGAGTCCTTAGGATATGAAGTCAGAGCTCTGGACAGAGTGTATTTCGCAGGGCTCACGAAGAAGGGGCTCAAGAAAGGTGAATGGAGGAAACTGTCTGAAGGAGAGGTAAATATCCTTATGATGGGAGCCTATGTTTAAGTCCGGATTCGTAAACATAATCGGAAATCCGAACGTAGGCAAATCCACGCTGATGAACGCGATGGTGGGGGAAAAACTCAGCATCGTCACGGCCAAGGCGCAGACCACGAGACATCGTATAATGGGGATAGTGAACGGAGAAGACTACCAGATAGTCTACTCCGACACCCCCGGCATTCTTAAGCCCAATTACCGGCTTCAGCAGGACATGGTGAATTTCGTGGATGCGGCCATAGGCGACGCCGACATCATTCTCTACGTTACCGATACAGTCGAAAAATCCGACAAGAACAGCGAATATGTGGACAAGCTCAGCAAACTGACATGCCCGGTGGTGATAGTGGTCAACAAAATAGACATCAGCGACCAGGCCAAAGTGATGGAGCTTATCGCCTACTGGAATGAAAAAGTACCGCAGGCGACGGTAATCCCCGCATCGGCACGCGAGCGCTTCGGACTTGAAAACATACTCGCCACCATCATAGAACATCTGCCGACATGCCCGCCATGGTACGACAAAGACGCCTTCACGGACAAGAACCTCCGCTTTTTCGCGGAAGAGATAGTAAGGGAAAAGATACTTCTGAACTATAAGGAAGAGATACCCTACTGCTGTCAGGTGCAGGTGGAGACCTTTAAAGAAGGCGCCGAAAGATATGACATAAGCGCAGTCATCTACGTGATGAGAGAGTCCCAGAAGGGCATCGTGATAGGAAAGAAAGGCGCGGCGCTGAAAAAGGTGGGCACGGCCGCCAGACTGGACATGGAGGACTTCTTCCAGAAAAAAGTCTTTCTGGAACTGTTTGTAAAAGTATCGCCTGACTGGAGAGAAGACAAGAAAGAACTTCGCAGGTTCGGCTACGAAGAATAAAAGGAGAATATATGAGCGAGGAAATAGAAGACATTGACAAGGAGATCATCCCCACGGAAGAAGAAAGTCAGGAAGGGGAAGGCCGGTTCGAGAAGATTCTGGAAGGCGATGCGAAAAAGTACAAGCTTTCCGGGATGTTCAAGGACTGGTACATAGACTACGCGTCCTATGTGATACTTCACCGTGCCGTGCCGCACATAATTGACGGTCTCAAGCCTGTCCAGAGACGCGTCCTTCACGCCATGTACAAAGTGGACAACGGGTCATACACGAAGGTGGCCACGCTCGTGGGTGAAGCCATGAAATTCCACCCTCACGGAGACGCCTCCATACTCGGAGCCATGGTCCAGCTCGGTCAGAAGGGCTTTACCATAGACTGTCAGGGTAACTGGGGAAACATCCTTACGGGCGATGCCAATGCCGCTCCGCGTTACATAGAGGCGAGACTCTCCAAATTCGCAAAAGAAGTGCTGTTCGATCCGCGCATAACGAAATGGATGAACAGTTATGACGGACGTAATCAGGAACCTACGGAACTTCCTGTACGTTTTCCTTTGCTTCTCGCTCAAGGAACGGAAGGGATAGGCGTGGGCATGTCCTCACGGATACTTCCCCATAACTTCAACGAACTTATAGACGCCTCCATAAACATTCTCAAGGGAAAACCTTATGAGATATATCCGGACTTCCCTACCGGAGGATACGCCGACTGTTCAAAATATATGCAGGGCAAACGCGGAGGTACGGTCAAGATAAGGGCGAAAATCGAGAAAATCGACAAGAGCACCATAGCCATAACCGAAATCCCCTACAGCAAGACGACGAGCATTCTGATAGACTCCATCACGAGGGCCAGGGACAAAGGCAAGATCAAGATCAAAAAAATAGACGACATAACTACGGACAAGGTGGACATAATCATCCATCTGCCTGCGGACGTGTCGCCGGACAAAACGATAGACGCACTCTACGCATTCACGGACTGCGAAACCAAGATAGCCCCGAACGCCTGCGTCATAATGGACAACAAGCCTGCTTTCCTGTCCGTCAACGAGATTCTTGAATACAGCACCGAGCACACCAAACAGATCCTTCTCGCGCAGCTTCGCTACAGACTCGGAGAACTCGAAGATAATTGGCATTATACATCTCTGGAACGCATCTTCTTCGAGAACAAAGTCTATAAGATACTTGAGCAGCAGGATTTCGAAAGCTGGGATGCACAGAAAGACGCCATCCTATGCAGGATGAAAGAGTTCGAGTCGGCTCTCAAGCGCGTCATCACGATGGAAGACATAGACCATCTGGTGGACAAACCGGTACGCAAGCTCTCCAAGTTCGACACCAAGGCCATAGACGAGAAAATACTCGCCATAGAGGCCGAGATGGCGGATGTTCAGGACAAGATAGAGCATATAGTGGATTATACCATAGACTGGTTCAAGCATCTCAGGTCCACCTACGGAAAAGACTTCCCACGTCATACGGAACTTACAGGATTTGAATCGATTGCGGCCAACAAGGTCATCAGCAACAATGCCAAGCTCTATGCCAATTACGCAGAAGGGTTCGTGGGCATGAGCCTGAAGAAAGACGATGGCGTGCAGTTCATCAGCGAATGTTCCGACCTTTCCGAAGTGCTCGTCATCCGCAAGGACGGAAAATTCGTCGTATCCAAGGTAAGCGACAAGGCATTCTACGGAAAAGACCTGCTGTATGTCGGTCTTTTCAACCGCGGAGACAACAGAACCATCTATAACGTCATATATCGCGCAGGAAAGACAAGCATATATTACGCGAAAAGATTCGCCATAACATCAGTGACCCGAGATAAAGTTTACGACATCACCACGGGCGAAGACGGCTCACAGATAATCTGGTTCAGCGCCAACAGCAACGGCGAGGCGGAAACGGTAAAAATCCAGCTCCGTCCGAAAGCCAAGCTGAAAAAACTCGTGATGGATTATGACTTCAGCGCTCTCGCCATCAAGGGGCGCTCGTCAAGAGGTAATCTGGTAAGCAAAAACATCATACATAAGATTACTCTCAGGTCTGCCGGAGTGTCCACCATAGCGGGAAAAGACATCTGGTACGATGCTGACATCCAAAAGCTCAATGACGAGAACAGGGGTCAATATCTGGGAGCGTTCTCTTCCGAGGACAAGGTTCTGGCCATCTTCAGGAACGGCACGTTCTACACTACGTCATTTGACCTGTCGAACCGTTACCAGGGAGACCTGCTCAAGATAGAGAAGTTCGATGCGAACAAGACCTATACCGCCCTTTATTACGACGGAGCGAGCAAATCCTATTACGTCAAACGATTCTCATTCCCGCTGAGCGACAACACTCCCATGAGTTTCATCTCCGAAGGGGCCAAGTCCAGACTGATAGAACTCAGCGACGACAAATACCCGCAATACCTTGTAACATTTGCCGGAAAGTCAGAACATAGAGAGCCTGAAGCGATAGACGCCGAAGGATGGATAGGAAAGAAAGGAATAAGCGCCAAAGGCAAAAAATGCCACGAGCGCGAAATCAAGAGCGTGAAATTCATAGAGCCTCTGCAAAAAGACCCTGTGGAGGAAACTGAAACAATAGTCAATCTGGAACCTGTCGTCGAGATTCCTGATGAAACGGATTACGACGAGACACAAGAACCTACTTTATTTTGACAGTCTGTCTGACAGGTTTTATGGGAGCAGGTAAAAGCAGTGTGGGAGAAAAGCTCGCCGCTCTGCTTGGCTATGAATGGGTGGACCTGGACGCATATATAGAAAGCAAGATTGGCCTGAGCATCCCGGAAATCTTCAAAGAAAAAGGGGAAGACGGTTTCAGGGCGATAGAGGCTGAGGCGATAAGAGATCTTCTCGTCATGCACATTCTGACAAACTCGGACATGGTCCTCTCGCTTGGAGGTGGAAGTCTGGAGATAGGTGCCTTGAGAGACTATATTTTGGAAAACAGTCTGTGCCTTTATCTTGAAGCCTCGGTAAAGACTCTGTCCGAAAGGCTTGGAAAAGACCTCTGCGGAAGGCCAATGCTTGAAAAATGCGCCGACATGGGGGAACTGTTGCAGAAAAGAGAGAAAAATTATAAATTGGCACAAGAGACAGTGCGGACAGATGAGCTGAACGTGGAGCAGGTGGCACAGGCGGCTTACGACATTATAAAAAGAAGTACAACTGATGACAAAAGAGTGTAAATGGGTATTGAAAGGGCCTTCAGATCCAGAAAAGGTGGAGAGACTGAGCACAGAAGTGGGAATAGACAAAGTTCTGTCCGACTTGCTGATAAAGCGCGGCATCGAGACCTTTGAGCAGGCAAGATCCTTTTTCCGTCCCGACCTTGCCAATTTACACGACCCTTTCCTTATGAAGGATATGGACGCCGCGGTGGAACGACTGCACCGGGCCATTACCGGGAAGGAGAAGATAATGGTGTATGGGGACTATGATGTGGACGGAACTACGGCCGTAGCCCTTCTGTACAGTTTTATAAGCCGATTCACTCCGCTGGTGGAATTCTATATACCGGACAGATATGATGAAGGTTACGGAGTATCGTCCAAAGGGATAAACTTCGCCAAGGAGGATGGCGTGTCTCTTATCATCACCGTGGACTGCGGCATCAAGGCAGTGGGGAAAGTGGCGGAGGCCGCATCGCTTGGAATAGACGTCATCATATGCGATCATCATCTGCCTGACGAAAAGCTTCCGCAAGCGGTGGCCGTGCTGGACCCGAAAAGAGAAGACTGCCACTACCCTTTCGACGATCTGTCGGGATGCGGAGTGGGGTTTAAACTATGCCAGGCCTACGCGCTGAAATACGGGATAGAATTTGAAAGTCTGATGCCGCTTCTGGACCTTCTGGTCGTGAGCATATCCTCGGACCTGGTCGATATGACGGGGGAGAACAGAATATTGGCATACTATGGTCTGAAGATTCTGAATGAAAAGCCTCGCGAAGGTCTGGCCGCCATAATAGAACTCTCCTCTCTGGAGCCGGGACACCTGACGATAGACGACATAGTGTTCAAAATAGGGCCGCGGATCAACGCAGCAGGACGAATGGACACGGGACGTCTTGCAGTTCAGCTACTTACGGCCACAGATAAAGCGCAGGCATTCAAAATCGGAGAACAAATCAACAATAACAACAACGAACGTAAAAGCATAGACCGAGAGATAACGCAGGAAGCCATAGAGATGGTGGAAAACGGACAGGCATTGGCATTCAAGAACGCCACGATAGTCTATAACCCTTCATGGAACAAGGGAGTGGTGGGCATCGTGGCTTCGCGACTGGTGGAGGCGTTCTACAAACCTACCGTGGTGCTTACCAAATCCAACGGATTCGTAACGGGGTCGGCACGCAGCGTACACGGGTTTGACCTCTACTCTTCGATAGAAAGCTGCGCGGATCTGCTTGAGAACTACGGAGGACACGTCTATGCGGCCGGGCTTACACTCAAAGAAGAGAACGTAGGGGAATTCGCAAGACGTATGGACGCGTTCATCGACGGGAAAATCACCACTCAGATGATGACTCCCGTAGTGGAGATAGACGCGAAGATCAACTTCAATCAGATAACGCCCAAGTTCTTCCGCATACTCAAACAGTTCCAGCCTTTCGGCCCGGGAAACACTAACCCGACTTTCCTTACGGAAGAGGTGTGCGATGAAGGAAACGGGCGAAAAGTGGGAGCCGGAGGAAAGCACCTCAAACTCGACCTCATACAGGAGGATTATTCGCGCGCCATACCGTCCATCGCATTCAACATGGACGAATACTACGACTACATACGTCAGGGACAGCCCTTCGACGTCTGCTACTCCATAGTGGAAAACTACTACAGAGGCAACAGCAGCATACAGCTCAGAATACGCGACATCAAAGAAAGAAAAGAAGATATAATATAATATGGTACAGGAATTCAGCGAACAGGAGCTTATCCGCAGGGAATCCCTCGCAAAGCTCAAAGAATTAGGTATAGATCCCTATCCTGCAGCACTTTATCCGGTCAACGCCACAGCGGCTCAGATAGCTGCGGAGTTCGATCAGCAGAAAGGCAATTTTCAGGAAGTATGCATAGCCGGTCGCATAATGAGCCGTCGAATAATGGGTGCGGCTTCATTCGGAGAACTTCAGGACGAAAGCGGACGCATACAGATCTACGTCAAGAGAGACGAAATCTGCCCGGGCGAAGACAAAACACTTTACAATACCGTCTGGAAGAAACTTCTGGACATAGGAGACATCGTGGGCATCAAAGGATTCGCCTTTTTTACCCAGACGGGACAGCTCAGCATCCACGCCAAGTCTCTTACCGTCCTCAGCAAGTCGCTTCGCGTTCTTCCTATAGTAAAAGAGCTTGACGGACAGGTATTTGACGCGTTCACAGACCCGGAGCTGAGATACCGGCAGAGATATGTGGACTTGATCGTGAACCCTTCAGTGAAAGAGACTTTCGTGAAAAGGGCTCAGATCATCGCCACCATGAGGGAGTATTTCAACGCGGCAGGCTGCCTCGAAGTGGAGACTCCTATCCTTCAGAATATCCCGGGAGGTGCCACGGCCAGACCGTTCATAACCCATCATAACGCCCTGGACATCCCTCTTTATCTTAGGATTGCCAATGAGCTCTACCTCAAAAGACTTATCGTGGGCGGATTCAACGGAGTATATGAATTTGCCAAGGACTTCCGTAACGAGGGCATGGACAAGACCCATAATCCGGAGTTCACCTGCATGGAGATCTACGTCGCCTACAAGGACTATATCTGGATGATGGAGTTCGTGGAAAAGATGCTCGAAAAAGTGTCAGACAAGGTCAACGGAACCACCAAGGTCAAAATCGGTGAAAATGAAGTCGATTTCAAGGGCCCTTACCGCCGTCTTCCTATCCTCGACGCCATAAAGGAATATGCAGGAGTGGACGTGAAGGGCATGGACGAAGACGCGCTTCGCGCTACCTGCAAGAATCTGAATGTGGAAGTGGAGCCTTCATGGGGCAAGGGGAAACTCATCGACGCCATCTTCGGAGAATTCTGCGAGGGAAAACTGATACAGCCTACCTTCGTAACAGACTACCCGGTGGAGATGTCTCCTCTCACCAAAAGGCATAGGGAAGATCCTACGCTCACCGAAAGATTTGAACTCTTCGTATGCGGCAAGGAACTGGCCAATGCCTACTCGGAGCTTAACGACCCTATAGACCAGCTTGAAAGATTTGAAGAACAGGCTGCGCTCAAGAGCAAGGGCGATGACGAGGCCATGTATATAGATATGGATTTCGTGAGGGCGCTCGAATACGGCATGCCTCCGACCTCGGGACTGGGAATGGGAATAGACCGCCTGACGATGTTCATGACAGGTCAGACCACTATTCAGGACGTTCTGTTCTTCCCTCAGATGAGGCCTGAAAAAATGAACTGAGAGCCTGTCGTTTGGCTTTCTTTATAGATTCAAGGTTGCGTTTCTGCGTAAGGAGCGCAACTTTTTCTTGTGCGCCCATAAAAGAAAGATTTAGGGCCATCGCTCCGCCCAATATGCCGCCAAGATAACATCCTGAAGATATCTGAAAGGCGATATAGCCTACGGAAAGCACATTGGCGCCGGTATAGACGGCAGCCCCCGCGGGGTCCCCGACATAAAGGAACCCGGCCGGCACCAGGAAAGTCAGGAACATGGACGCCCATTCGTTTTTCAGGTGCGGCTTCTCGTAAACAGGGGCTCTGTCCACTTCCTGAAGGTACGAAAATGCCCTGTCATAATCTTCTGTCTTGTATGCCAGATATGCTTTCTCCAGAGAGATGCTGTCTCTCTGCTCCGGTGCAAGGCAGAAATTCTTCACTCTGTCAAGTGCGGAGAGCGCAGCCTTGTATTCACCTGCATGCTGCAATATATCGGCTTTTTTCAGAATCGCGGAATTATACTCCTCCGGGCTCTGCGCACAGAAAACCTCCCGCTCACAAAGAGCGGCACGATAATAGACATCCTGAGCATGGACATTAACGGAAAACGCTGCGCACAGGAAGATGTATATAAAAAACAATCGTCTGATTCTGAGCATCTTTCAAATACGAATCATATAACCCAACGGAGACGTAACTGCCATATATGTTGCTTATGTGAAGAAGCGAGGCTATGGCCGTGAACGCTATAGTACGCCAGTCGCCGGCGCCGTTCTTCACCCAGCTTTCCGCCGCGAATCCACCCATAGCCCCCACCAGCATGAGAGAAGCCGCACCCTCACCGTAACAGCCGGAGTAAAATTTGCCAAGCCCCGGAACCACAGCGGACAGCCCTGCGGCAAGCCATGGGCTTTTACCTTTCTGCTCGAAGCGTTCACGGTAAATCTTGTCGAACATCTTCTCCCCTTCGGAAAGGGAATAATTATTATAGGTAAAATCCCGGGCGAAAGACCTGTATGCCTGCGCGTCATCCTGCAAAAGACTTATGGCCGCGGCCTCATAGGACTTCATCTCCCTTTTCGGTCCGTCATAAGATCCGAGCGAAGCCAATGCCGAATCATAGCGGCCGGCATAAACTTCACACACCGCGCCGAGAAACACCGAAGGCTCATAATAAATCGAGGCCCTGCCCACCTTTCCGAATGATGATGCCGCCTGCTTCAGCGCACCTGCGGTATAAAGAGACAAGCCCTTGTAGTAATCAAGCGTGTCAGAAGGGGCAAAGCCTCCTCCATGCACATAATACACGGCTTCACGGGAAAAATTATTGCCCAGAAGATATTCTATGAAGTCCGTTTCATAACCGATGAATCTGTCTTGTCCCCGAAGACAGGACAGGGAGTCCAATTTGAATGACGGATAATCAAAGTCAAGTGGAAGAGGGCCGGAAAAATCCTCGTGCACCAGTCCGTCCGGCTTGAGATAGTGGCTGGAAGCAAGGCCTATGCGCGTGTCGCGAACGAGCCTGTCAGTCGTGGCGAGAACAGCGGTGACGGGACCCTTTTCTTTCAGAGCCTGCTTGAAAAACACTCCGTGGGACGGAGTGAACCTCGAAAATCTCTGCGCAGAAGCGGGCAGAGAAAATGCGATCGTCAAAATCAACGCCGCCAGGATATGGGGAGCACGAATACCCGTCATTTTGATTTGACGGACCTGCCCGATACGTCAGGGGTCATATCCAGAGGCTTGGCGTCTTCCGGAACGGAAAAATCGAAATGGGAATCGTCTCCGTCAATGACTATGTTGGAATAAATCGTACGGATGACTGTAGAGTCTTTGGGAGAATTATATATAATCTCCGTACTTCGGTGTGGGAAAGGAGTATAACCTACGTTCCCGTATCTGGAATAATATACTTTCACCAAAGGATGACCGTCCTCGGTAAGCGTGGCGCTGTAGATGGGAAGAAAATCCTTATATACTATCTCGCACTGCGCCGGCATGTCAGAGTTTGTGCTCTGATAAGTCTTCTTCAAAAGAGCGTCGGGAAGCCTTTCCGTAGTTTTGAGCCTGTATCCCGAAAGGGACACTCCGAGATCTTCCAAACGGCCGGAAAGCAGAAGGGACAGAAGTTCATCCTTGGAAGTGATGCTTCCGGAACTGTCCACATAGACTTCATTGGAAGACGGAAAATAGATCTTGCATTCTCCGAGGATATTGGTATCCATCACATACTCGAAAGGAGAATGAAAATAAGCCACCAAGCGTCCATTGTTAAGACAATAGACGCTTTTGGTGACTGTGGTCACATTGCCTCCCGTTACGGTCTTCACTTCCACGTCCGCGGAAACTCTGCGCTGCGCAAATGCCTCTATGGACAAAAGCAGGAAAACCGGCAGAAGGATATGTTTATAATGTATCAACTGATTAGATCAGGTTAAACATCATGATCCAATGAGGATTGTTGACGTACTGGCCGATATTGTTGTCAAGAACGCCGAGAAGCAGAGCCACCCAGTCAAGAACATAGACGATACCGAAGCCTGAGCCTGTAACTATATTGAGAACGACTGCAAGAGGAGATGTTCCGAGGTACATACGGTGAACAGCAAGCCAGCTCGTAACAGGAACAAGCGAAAGAATGAATGCAACGATAGGCTGTGGTGCCGGGCCGATCTTCAATGTAGCATCTGTAAAGGAGTTGTCCGCTGCTGCAAGAGTCATAGGTGTAACTTCCGTAGCATTCTCGATCATAGCATCGATTGACTGCTCATCGACAGTGTAATTTGCTGCGTTAGCGGCAAGGCCAAGGCCGAGAACGGCTACAAGGCAAAGAAAAAATTTCTTCATTTCTTTTTGGTTTTAATTAGTAATAAGGTTCTAGCGACGCGTAAAATATTTTTTACACATCTCATTATATTGACAAATGTAATTAATTTTGCTTAAAAAAAAAACACGCTCACACTTATGATAGAAAATTTCATCTCAAGCGTACATAACCCCAAGATAAAGAGTCTGCTTGACCTGCAGCAGAAAGCCGGCGAACGCAAGGCGCGTTCATTGTTCACGGTAGAGGGGAAAAGGGAAGTGCTCCACTGCCTTCAGGCGGGATACGACATAGACTCCTGCTTCTACTGCCCCGCCCTGCTGGGAACCGGAGAAAACGCGGACATGCTGTCGCGTCTTCCCGACTCCGTCCGACGGTTCGAAGTGTCAGCGGAAGTATATGACAAGATAGCTTACAGGAAAAGCACCGAAGGAATAATCGCGGAAGTGGCGGAACGCAAGAGAAGCCTTTCGGACCTCACACTGGGAGAGAATCCACTTGTCATCGTGCTTGAAAGCGTGGAAAAGCCGGGGAATCTGGGGGCGGTCCTTCGAAGCGCCGATGCCGCCGGGGCGGACGCCGTAATAATATGTGATCCTCTCACGGACCTGTACAATCCTAATCTCATCCGAAGTTCGATAGGCGCGGTCTTTACAGTGCCGACCGTGGCGTGCAGTTCACAGGAGTGCATAGACTTTTTAAAAAGCAAAGGGATTCAGATTCTCACGGCCCAGCTCCAGGATTCGCATCTGTACTATAAATATGATATGACCCGCGGCACGGCCATCATCATGGGGACCGAATCCACGGGACTTAGTGTCTTATGGAGAGAAGCCGCCGACGCGCACATCCGGATACCGATGCTGGGGAAGATGGATTCTCTCAATGTCTCCATCAGCGCGGCCATACTTCTATTCGAAGCAGTAAGACAAAGGACAGAATAAAATACTTTGTCATGGACAGATACGCTCTCATAGGATACCCCATTCAAGGCTCGCTCAGCCCCCGGCTCTTTCAGGCGGCATACCACGGGAAAAAGGATTACGATCTGATAGAATATGCAGATTTCGAAAAATGCCTCAGCACATTTCTCGACGGACCCTACAGAGCCATAAACATCACGGCCCCGTTCAAGGCGGATGCGCTGAAAGCGGCGGATTGGGCCGAGAAGGGCGCCATAAAATGCGGCGCAGCCAATATTGTTGTTAAATGCGAGAGCGCTCTGAAGGCCTACAATTCAGATTACCTGGCCCTGCGGCATCTTCTCGAAGACGCTAAGGATGTAACGGTGATAGGAGGTGGCGGAGCGGGAAGGGCCGCTCTGCAGGCGGCAGAATCTCTGGGGCTGAAAACCGTAATGCTGCATCATGATGAACTTCTACGCAGAATCGAAGCCGACACCATAGTGTTCACACTGCCACGGGAAGTGGACGGAGTGCGCAACATTAAATGCCGCACACTTATCGAGGCCAACTATAAAACGCCCTGCTGTCATTCGCTTCCGGGGGTGGAAAACTATATCTCCGGGACGCATTGGCTTGCCTGGCAGGCCATACTCGGATATGAACTTATGACAGGCGAGAAGCCCGACACAGAGGCCATTCTAAATGTTATCTAAGCACAAGTTCAACCGGACAATGGTCGGAGCCGGCTATCTCGCTGTGTATCTCTGTTGAAAATATGCTATCTTTCAGAGCATCGCTTACCAGGAAATAATCTATTCTCCACCCTACGTTTCTCTCTCTCGCACCTCCACGGTACGACCACCAGCTGTACTTTACGTCCTGAGGGTGCTGATAACGCCAAGTGTCCACAAAACCCGACGCGAGAAGTTCGGACATCTTTGCTCTCTCCTGATCCGAAAACCCTGCATTGAAATGGTTTGTGGCCGGGTTTTTAAGATCTATCTCCTCGTGTGCCACATTCATGTCTCCGCACACCACCACACCCTTTCTTTCCGAAAGGGACTTCAGATAGTCTCTAAAGGCATCCTCCCACTGCATGCGATAATCGAGACGCTTCAGACCATCTTGAGAATTAGGTACATAGACATTGACAAGATAAAAATCTTTAAATTCAAGAGTTACCACCCTGCCCTCCATATCGTGCTGAGGATCACCTATTCCGGTGGAAGAAGACAGCACCGGAAGTCTTGTATAGATGACCGTCCCTGAATAACCGGGCCTCTGGGCATAGTCCCACCACGAAGTGTAACCCAGAAATTCAAGGTCTATCTGTCCTTTCTGAAGTTTGGTTTCCTGAAGGCATACGCAGTCGGCATCGAAACTTTCAAAGATTTCACAAAAACCTTTGCCTGCTATGGCCCGGAGGCCGTTCACATTCCAGCTGATAAGTTTTACAGGCTCCATTCCGCTCCGTCCTTAGTATCTTTTACCTTGATACCCAATTTATTAAGTGTATCGCGAATATGATCCGAAGTGGCCCAGTCCTTATTGGCCTTAGCCGTCGCCCTCTGCTCGAAAATCATCTGCATGAGGCCATCGATAATCTCCGTGTCGGCGCCTTCTGCCCTTTCATCCTTAAGGCCAAGCACCCCGAAGACTATGTCATCGTAAATCTGCACAAGTGTGTCGAGATCCTTCCCGGAGAGCTTTACACTGCCCGCTTTGGCGCTGTTGACAATCTTCACTGCATCGAATAGGTAGGACAGAGTGCCGGGAGTATTGAGATCGTCGCACAGAGTGTCATACACCCCTTCAAATACAGCCCTCACCTCCGGCGAAGTGGCTTCACACGTCTCCGGAGCCACGCCGGCAGGGAGCTTTCCATATTCATAAACAGGAGCTTTCCTCCCGGCCAATTCATACAGCACGTGTGCGGACTGAAGAAGCTTTTCCAGACCTTTCTGCGCAGCTTGAAGCGCCTCGTTCGAAAAGTCCAAGGTGCCGCGATAATGCGCCTGAAGTATAAAGAAACGCACCGTCATAGGGCTGTATGCCTGAGTGAGCTTCTCGTGTTCACCGGAAAACATCTGCGGAAGGGTTATGAAATTCCCCAGGCTCTTTCCCATCTTCTGTCCGTTGATGGTAATCATATTGTTATGCACCCAGTAGTGCACGCCCTCCGTTCCGCGGCAAGCCACGTTCTGGGCTATCTCGCATTCGTGGTGAGGGAACATCAGATCCATTCCTCCGCCGTGAATGTCGAATTCCTCGCCGAGATACTTCTCTCCCATCACCGAGCATTCGAGATGCCAGCCCGGGAATCCTTCACTCCAAGGCGAAGGCCAATGCATAATATGCTCAGGTTCAGCCTTTTTCCATATCGCGAAATCGTATGGAGCACGCTTGTCGCTCTGTCCGTCAAGTTCACGTGTACCCTCCAGGGTATCGTCCAGATTACGGCCGCTCAAGACTCCGTAATGATGTTTTTCGTTATATTTTCTGACGTCGAAATACACGCTTCCGTTACTTACGTAGGCATAGCCGGCGTCGAGAATCTTCTTGACGGCTTCTATCTGTTCAATTATATGGCCGCTTGCCCTAGGCTCTATGCTAGGAGGCGCGACATTGAGCTGACGCATAGCCTCGTGATAACAGAAAGTATAAGTCTGCACGACCTCCATGGGCTCCAGCTGCTCGAGACGCGCCTTTTTCGAAATCTTGTCTTCTCCGCTGTCGGCATCGTGCTCAAGATGTCCTACATCCGTAATGTTACGCACATAACGGACCTTGTAGCCCAGATGAGTGAGCAGTTTGAACAGAAGATCGAAGGTTATTCCCGGACGGGCGTGCCCGAGATGTGCCTGGCCGTAAACGGTAGGGCCGCAGACATACATACCCACACGACCGGGGTTTATTGGTTTGAATACTTCTTTCTGATGACTTTCCGTATTTGTTATGCGCAATACTCTCATATCTTTTCTTTTTATAATCTTGCCAATATCATTTCGCTCCGTGCGGATTCCCGCCTTGACAGCCCCACTTGGTCTTTTCAAGAAAAAACCAAGGCTGTGGAACACGAACGTTTTCTCCGCCGACGAAGATACGAAATTTATTGCTATCTTCGCGCCGTGATTTTAAGCGGAAAAGAATTATCGGACAATATCAAGGCCCAGCTCGCTGAGCAGGTGGCCACTTTCCCTGCCAAATACGGACGAGTGCCGCATCTGGCTGTGGTTCTGGTAGGTGATGACCCGGCCAGCGCGAGTTATGTCAGGAGCAAAGGAAAAGCCTGCGAAAAGATTGGCATACAGAACACTACCGTGCATCTTCCTGCTGACACTCCGGAAGAGACGCTTCTGGAACAGATAAGACTTCTCAACGAAGATGACGGCGTGGACGGGATACTTGTTCAGCTTCCGCTGCCATCTCACATAGACGAACTGAAGGCCCTTTATGCGATAGCGCGCGAGAAGGATGTGGACGGTTTTCATCCGGAAAACGTGGCCGCACTCTGGCGCCGCCGAACCGAACCGGAGCCGAACCCGCAGTACTGCGTTCCTTGCACTCCGAGAGGAATAATCAGACTTTTGAAGGCCGCTGACGTGCAGATAGAGGGCAAACGGGCCGTAGTGGTGGGTCGAAGCAACATCGTGGGCCTGCCTACAGCCAAGCTTCTGCTGAACGAGAACGCGACCGTAACCATCTGTCATTCGCATACGGAAAACCTCGAAAGCATAACTAAAGAGGCCGATATTCTGATAGTGGCCGTAGGCTCACCGAAGCTCATCAAAGCCGACATGGTAAAGGAAGGTGCCGTGGTGATAGATGTCGGGATAGACCATATCGACGGCAAACTCTGCGGAGATGTGGATTTCGATGAAGTGAAGGACAAGGCCGCCGTCATCACCCCTGTTCCAGGAGGAGTAGGCCCGATGACGATCTGCTCTCTGATGGAGAACACCATCGACTGCTTCATCAACCGCCAATAATCGATCTTTTTCTCATCAGACGTGTAAGTCCGGTCTATTCCATAGCCGGATAGTTTTCTGCGCAGACGCTTCGCGACCCTATACGGGAAATGCAGAAGCGGCGACCGCATCAATGACCGTATTGGCCAATACGATACCCTGTACGGCGGTGCCGGCAGGAATCACAGCCGGTTCTCCATTTATGATAAAGCCCACGATAGTGAACAATCCGCACAGCACGGCAAGAGCTATATTATCATCCCCCTCATCATAAATGCCACCTCCGGTAATAGGGACATAAGTACCATCTGCAGCATAGACACCCTCCACTGTCACACCTATCTTTCCCGGAATGCCCAAAATCGTGGAATGACTTGACTGACATACCGTGCCCTTAACCAAAGTCCCGACAGGTATGACCACTTTACCACCTGCCAACACGTCAGCGGTAATAACAAAATTGACCGCCGTCCCCTCCGAAAATGAATTGGATGACACCCTTTGTGTAATTTTCATCGAGATCGGAGTTCCGGCTTTAAGTATGACCTGTTCAGAATTGGCCTGAGCCATGGCAGCTGCTGACAGAAACAGAGAAGCAGAAAGAATAGATAAAAGTTTTTTGAACATGACTTAATTTATATAAGGATTCAACATTTCAAGTTTTCTGACGCCCTGCTCAAGAATACGCTCATTATGTCTGAGAGCAAGAGACGCGGCGCCGAATGAATTTCCGAGATAAAACGAAAGCGACAGACCGCCAAGTATTATTCCCAAGCCGTCATTACCGCTTCTGAAAGAAGTATATGTCGCATATCCCAACAGACAATTGACCAGAAGGGAAGTCAGTGCATTGGAGGGCGATCCGGCATACAGATAACCAGCTCCCGGAATAATGCTCAGGGCCCGGGCCAATGCAGGATTCTTTCTCCGGGCATCCCTGGTCTGAACAACCACGTCGCGGCTTTGAAGAAGCGACGGATAATTGGCCTCCACGGCAGCACGTTTTTCAAGCATTTCCAGAGAAATGTCATATTTCCCGCCCTTAAGATACAGTATGGCCAACTCTCCGTAAGGAGAAATGCCGTCGTTTTCCGGCTTATAGGATTCCGCGCAATTCCAAAAGGACTCCATGGCTCCTGTCTCATCTCCGGAAAGAGCCATAAGGTGAGAAGCCTCGAACCGCACTTTATAATTGGCCTTCAAATAATCGGGCAAGGAGTGATACACCAGTACGCCCTTCGAATAATCACGAAGTCCCTCATAGGATTTCAATCTTGAGACCTGAAGCAGCACGTTATCGGAATAAATCTGCGGCGAGAAGTATAAAAGACGGTCTATCTGAGCAAGTGCACCATAATAATTGGCATTATTGATCAAGTGGCTGACAAACTGTATGGCTGCATCCACCGTATCCTTTACGATAATGGTTTCAGCTCCCACCGTCGGTTTCCTTTGTAAAAGCTCCTGCGGCGTCTTCACGCCTTCAGGGAAATCCACCGCATAAAGTTTTCCATCCAACACGACACGGGGGTAAAGCGACGGATCGTGTCCACAACGCGTCAGGCGGTCTGCGGTAAGAAGAAAAGCCGTAGCTGGGTCATTATGAGAAAACGCCAGACGGGCATAGGCGCTGCAAGAAGGATACATGCGACAGTGAGTGTTCTTCAGCGGACTAAGGCCCTTCTGATAGACGGTAAGGTAATCCCCTGCCGCCAAGCCATTTGCGGAAGAAGCGCCTGATTCCTCATTCTGTGCTGCAGCAAACACGTACGCAAATGCCGACAATATCACCAACAAGAATCTTCTCATTTGAAAGTCCTCATCACATTACTTGTCCGACCTTTATCTTAAAGATGCCAGACGGAGCTTTCACTTCCACCACATCACCTGTCCTGGCACCCATAAGGGCCATTCCAATAGGAGATTTCAGGGATATTTTACCTTTCTGCAGATCCATTTCGTGCGGACTTACTATAGTGTAGCACATCCTTTCGCCAGTAGAAAGATTGATGAATTCCACCTTGCTCAAAAGCGTCACCTGCCCCTTAGGAAGATTTTCCGGATCTATGACCCTGGAGAACTGAAGCACCTTCTGAAGAAAACGGATCCGGCTTATGGCCTTGGCCTGAGCGGAACGCGCCGCCCTGTAGCCGCAATTTTCACTCAAGTCCCCCTGAGCACGCGCCTCGCTGAGATCATCCTTGATTTTAGGATAATCCACATTGATGAGACGATTCAGTTCGCTGACCAGTTCGTCATGTCTTTCCTTTGACAAATACTCCACGGTGCAAATATCGTTATAAAATCATTACGATGGTGCCGGCAAAGATAAACCTTATGCACTGAAAATCCTACCGTCTTAAGAAGACGTCTTGAACCCGTTATCGGATTTTTGAGGAAGTTTCCGGAAATTTATGTAAGTTTGCAATCTATGAAAAGAAGTGTGGTCATCATCATTCTTCTGTGGGTTTTCACTCTGGCGTGGAATCTCACAGGAAAGACAGAGGCCACCGCCGACGGAGTGCACGGACAAATCCAGACTTCCGAAATCCGGTGCACGAGCTATACTCTCAAATGCACGGACCTGGGCTCCGGCACGCAGAGTGTCAACCTGTCGCCGTCATTTTCTGTCAGAAACATACAAAGAGGCCCGTCAAAATTCAGCGTCCCGGCCTTGAATTCATTCTATTATACGCTGAATATCAGACTTTACCATCCCGAATGGCTTGATTTTAATTACAAAGGACAGTTCTGCCCGTCCAATCTGCCGTTCGCCATCTGTAATCTTCTGATTTAGACCACATAACGCATAAAAAATAATTACTGTCTTTTTTATGCGCCGCCTTTCCGGCTATTTTCATCTTTGTCATCGGATACGAGGCATCGACTGCGAGTCATTTTCCAAAATCGAAAGCGCCTCGAAAATTCAGCATGATAAAATTCTGCAACTATTTCAAAACTACATCTATAAAGTAATCGTTAAAAAACAAAAACGATAACATCATGGAAACAAATATCAAAAAAATACATACCGTTAAAGATTTAACACCCTCACTTGGACTTATAGCCGTAGGCGCAGGCGTATTCTTCGTCAACAAAGGATGCGGTTTCTGCATCGCGGCATTTGGCATCCTTCTGCTGTTCCTCTATAAATCAGGATACAGAATAGGAGACAGTTCCAAGATATATCATAAAAAATCCGTGGACCTGTGCCGAGGATGCAAAGAACAGCTGAAAAATTTTCTCGACGGCAAGACTGACACCCTTGACATCAAGGAAGGCTCTGACGGAGGAAGTTTCAGAGTGGACTTCTACTATGCCGCGAAAAGCGACGACGCTCTGCTTCAGATATACGACTACCAAGGCTACGAATACCACAAGGACGGAGATCTCATCAAAGTATGTCCAGAAAAGGCCCACGCCATCCTGCAAAAAATATAGTGATTTTTACATATCACTAAAAAAGTGTAAGTAAATAGGCAAATATTCGGCAAATTCCGATTATTTGCCTATTTTTGCCGTCCCCTTTGGAGACCTGACTCCTCTGGCTCAAATTTTCTTTACTAATGGCACACTCAAGAAAAGAATGGTACACCATAATTAATCCGCATGCAGGCTCCGGCAAGACCATGTCGCGTTGGGTCCCCGCCGAAAGACATCTTAAAAAGTTAGGTGTTCCTCTGCACGTGGTTTACACCACGCACCGCCATCACGCGGAAGAATTGGCCGCAGCAGCCGCCAGAATGGGATATAGAAAGATACTGACCGTAGGCGGAGACGGCTCCATACACGAAGTCTTCGACGGCATACTCTCATGGTGCGAGGCTTCCGGCGCCAAACCGGAAGATTTCTATCTCGCACTCGCACCCATAGGCAGCGGCAACGACTGGATCAAGGCTTTCAACATACCTAACGACACCATTAAGATGACGCAGCTTCTTTCTAAAGGCAAATTCGCCAGGGAAGATGTAGTCAAGGCCACTCTGGCCGGAGGGAAAGTGTCATACATGGCCAACATAGGCGGAGCAGTGTTCGATTCGCACGTCTGCGAGCAGGTCAACCACAGCAAGGAGCACGGCAAGCGGAAAGCCCGCATCTATCTTCGTTCGCTCTTACACAATCTATTCAGTATCAAACCCATAGACATCGATTTCTATAACGGCGACACCCTCGTCTATTCCGGCCCGGTGCTTGACATGGCGTTCGGCAACGGTTCATACTGCGGAGGAGGCATGCAGCAGTGTAATCTGGCAGACCCCACGGACGGTATTCTGGACGCCATAATCGTTCCGAAGATCAGCATATTGGCACTGATTCCGGAATTGCCTCGCATATACAGGAAAACGGTGCACAAGTCGAAAAAGATCATCTACACCAGAGGGACGGATTTCAGGATAGTGCCGAAAAACGACAGGTCCGCCGACATAGTGGAACTGGACGGGGAGATCGTGGGAAGACTTCCCCTGCATCTGGAACTTCTTCCGAATAAAATCAACGTTCTGAAAAGAGGGGAACTCAAATAAATTTACTAAATTTGTCAACTATGGGAAAAATAATAGCAATAGCGAACCAAAAAGGCGGGGTAGGCAAAACCACCACAGCCATCAATCTCGCGGCCTCACTCGCCATCCTTGAAAAAAAAGTCCTCATAATAGACGCCGATCCTCAGGCCAATACCACGTCGGGGCTTAATTACTCCCCCGACGACACTCAGGGGCACACCCTCTATGAGATCATGATAGGGTCTGTCAAGGCAGAAGACACCGTTCTTCCCACGGAGATGGACTATCTTAAGATTATTCCTTCCCATATCAACCTGGTAGGCGCGGAGATAGAGATTATCGACATACCCGAAAGAGATCACATTCTGCGTAACGCGCTCGCACCGGTCAAAGACGACTACGACTACATCATAATGGACTGCGCCCCGTCTCTGGGGCTCATCACCATAAACTGCCTGTCGGCGGCCGACTCGGTCATCATCCCGGTACAGCCGGAATTTTTCGCGCTTGAAGGCATAGGAAAGCTCTTGCAGACCATACGTCTGGTCCAGAACGGGAGCAATCCTTCGCTCAACATAGAGGGCTTCGTGGTAACCATGTTCGACGGACGCACGAAAGTGCACTCGCAGGTGGTCAGCCAGCTTAAGGAATATTTCAAATCCATGGTGTTCAACACCGTGATACAGCGTAACATACGACTCTCTGAAGCCCCGTCTTACGGTAAGCCTATAGTGCTGTATGACGTGAACAGTAACGGAACGAACAACTACCTGAACCTGGCCAAAGAGGTTCTTGAAAGAAATAACGATAAGATATGAGCCAGCCACCAAGAGGATTAGGACGCGGATTAGGCGCCATATTAGGAGACATAGCCAATGTGGACGAACTCAGAAAACCTGTCTCCTATCAGCAGAAACAGAGCGTGTCTTCGGCCCAGTCCACCGCAGACATTCTACGCGTTCCCATCGGGAGCATAGATCCGAACCCATATCAGCCACGCACTTCCTTTGATGCGGAACAGCTGGAAGGATTGGCATCCTCCATCAAATCACTGGGGCTCATCACTCCCATCACGGTGAGAAAGACGGGCGAGGGACGTTACCAGATCATAAGCGGAGAACGACGCTACAGAGCATCGCAGATGGCAGGACTGGAAGAAATCCCTGCATACGTAAGACAGACTGACGACCAGGGGATGCTCGAAATGGCCATCGTGGAGAACATACAGAGAGAAAACCTCGATCCTATCGAAGTGGCTCTCAGCTATGAAAGGCTCCTCTCGGAGTGTTCGCTCACGCAGGAGCAGATGGCCGCAAGACTTGGCAAAAGCCGCTCTTCCATAGCCAACCAGATAAGGCTTCTGAAGCTTCCCGTAAAGGTTCAGCACGACATAAAGGTAGGACAGATAAGTGTAGGACACGCTAAAGTGCTTCTCTCCGTAGAAGACCCGGACGCACAGACCAAACTCTGCGACTACACCATAAAGAACTCGCTTAACGTGCGCCAGCTGGAGGAAAAGGTCAAGGCGCTTCTTGACAAGGCGGCCGACAGCCCCGTCAGGAACGATGACCACAAGACGGAGGCGAAAACACAGGACGTTCCGGCCCTTCATAAAGACCTCTGCAAAGAGATAGCGCGCTATTTCAAGGGGAAAATCAGCCTTAAACGAAGCGAAAACGGTAAAGGGACGCTTACCGTCAATTTCAGTTCAGACGAGGAGATAAACCGCTTTCTGAATGCTCTCAAGAACGACTGAAAGGCTGCTGCTCTGCCTGTTGGGCGTCCTGTTTCTGTCAGGTTCCCTCAACTGCCGCGCCCAATTCAAGGACGAGGCTTTCTCGCAGAACTATAACGACTCCGATGTAACCGACACCACCTCGGCGGAAAAGATATTCGACGTCAAAAAATACTTCCGCGCCTTGGGGCACAGGACCACCATGGACGTATCCACTTCATTTGAAGGCTCGCTTCTGTGCGTGGGAGGAATGCAGATATATAATAAAGATTACTGGAAACTGCCCATAGTGTATGGAGGACTGGCGGCAGGCATCGCCGGAAAGATCCACTACGACAACGTCGGCAACACTTCCGCCGCTTCACTCTGTTACGCCGGAGCCGGGCTGCTCTATTGGGCCACGCTTATGGACGGAGTAATCCACTATGAACCGGGGGATTGGCCTAATCCACAAAAAGCCACACTCTACTCGCTTCTTCTCCCCGGACTTGGCCAGATATATAACCGCGAACTATGGAAACTCCCCGTCTATTGGGGGATTATGGGCGGAAGTCTGAGCTATTATATTAAATTCAAAGCCAATTTCGAGCGCTTCAGGGCCATATATAACTCCGGAGACACCACATACATAAGCACGGAGACCGCCAAATACTATAAAGACCTCTACAGGCGTTACCGCGATTATGCACTGCTCGTAACCTTCGTGGGATATGTACTTCAGGTGATAGATGCCAATGTCTTCGCCTATATGCACGACTTCGAGATCTCCGACGACATCTCCATGAGCGTCAGCCCTACACTCATCAGCCCTGCGCTCCCTTCAGCAAACACCTACGCATTCACTCCTGTCCCTTCCGGGACGGCCGTCGGGATGGGCGTAAGCCTGAGATTTTAAGATCGGTTAAAAGACGGGCCTCAAGACGCGGACTTTTCCCGTCCGCATAAGCCGTGTATCCTATTCTTAACGATGCCGCCTCCGTTTTCAAATATACTGTCAACTCCACTCCCCTGCCATAATAGGCCTTCACGCTGAAATAACCCGGGACATCCGGAGAGTACCCATATATCCTGTCGTTCCAAAGCCGCGCATCAAAACAGCTTACTCTCAAGGCCAATTTCACCTCCCCTGCCGTCAACTGCGAATGGACATAAAACAACGCGGCCATCTTTTCGCCTTTCAGTACCTGCACGCGCGAGGACAGAGACAAAACTCCCCTGGAGGCATTTGCAGTCAACCTGGCTTCATTCCTTGGAGACACGGAAAAACGGCTGTTCAAACGGCACTCCACACTGCCGTCCCATTCTGAAGCCTGCCACGGCCACGTATAGGAAGACACGATTTTGGCCTGCCGCTCACCGCTGCCAGGCTTAAATGACATATCCACCAGAAAACTGAAGTCGTCATACTCTATGCCAATATCCAAGGCACTCTGGTCGCTGCACGAAGAAGAAGTCCTGAGAGCCGAAGCATAGGGGTTGGAAAAGGAAGCGCCGTAAGAGCGGACACAAAGCGCCGCTCGCCGCTTATAGCCTATGTTATAATAAGTTCCGGCTATGGCAGCGCAGCTTAAGACCTGAGAGCGCAAACTCAATGCCGCCTCTGTCCATAAAGTGAAGCGTCCCAAAGTGGATTTCACGTCCGCGCCTAAAGACAGCGTTTCTCCCGATCGCGAAAACGTCATGGCATAGGTGGAAAATTCTGTCAAAAAGGAGAGATTCATCGCCTGGACATCGCCACGAAAAGAGCTGAGAGCCTGAAGATTGGCCCTGCCGAGCCTAAAAGACAATCCTATTCCTTCAAGAGCATAGGCGGAATTGGAAGTACAGCTCCCCGCTATACCCGTAGGGTTACGCGACAAGGCGCCTATCGTCTGAACTCCGCTTATGGAAAAAGCGCTTGAAAATACAAGTCCCTGACCAAAACGGGCGTTGAAGCTTCCCACGATGAGTTCCGAAAGCAGTCCCTTGCCCCGATACCGCAGGAAGGCGGACTGCAAGGACTCCGTGCAAGTAAGCGCTCCGTTCCACCCCTTTGAACAGTCCATGGACAGACGGAAACGCGACGAAGCCTGCCCGTTTTTCACGCTGTTACACATACTTTCCTTAAAATCAAGGCTTTCATGAAGGCGCTGCGAAGGAAGAAGAGCACTTTCAAAAGAAAGGAAACACGAAAGGGCGCGAGCCATCTGAGGACCTATTCCCACTACGGAGCCAAGTTCAGCTACTGAAAGTATGTCTCCGTTCCTTTCCCTGTAATCTATAATGGAGGACACCTGAAACGGCGTGAAAAATCCCGTGGACAAAAGATCGGATGAGGACGAGCTGTTCAGCGGCATCGGTCTGCAATAGAGGCGGTAAACACGTTCCTGCTCCTGTTCGCCGAGATTTTCTTCACTACCCGCCCCCAAAAGAAATACGGCCTGCCGGAGATAATCTTCATCATCTGTCGATATGGGACAAAGAACTCCACATAATGATAAAATAAAGAATAAAGCTGTCATAGTTCATCGTTTAGGTCCGCAATATAATAAAAATTTATTACCTTTGCGCTTTGGTACGGACTGCTAATGAAAAGTATTACCCTATTCGACAAGACATTTGTCCCTCTCATCCCCTATTCGAAAATTATCAGCGCCACAGACGAAGTAGCCTGCAAGATAAATCGCGCACATGAAGACGACAAGAACATTCCCGTTTTGCTCTGTGTGCTGAACGGCGCCATCATGTTCACTGCCGAACTGTTAAAAAAGCTTGATTTTGACTGCGAATTAATGTCCATCAAGCTTTCTTCCTATGAAGGTACGACCAGCACCGGACACATCAAGATAGACTATGATGTTCCGGACAGTATCAAAGGCCGCGACGTGATAATCTGCGAAGACATAGTGGACACAGGCGCCACCATCAAGTTCCTTTACGACCACCTAAAGAAGAAAGGGGCGGGAAAAGTGGAGATATGCACACTGCTCCATAAGCCGGACATCTACAAGGAAGACATCAAGATAGATTATGTGGCCATGAGCATACCTTCACAGTTCATCGTGGGATTCGGATTGGATTATAATCAGATAGGCCGTAATCTGAAAGACATATACGTATTAAGTGATCGTTAAAAATCTAATGGAGTCATTATGAAATATTACATCATGTTCGGCCCTCCGGGGGCAGGTAAAGGTACGCACGCCGTGGCAGTGCGCGAAAAATATAATCTGTGTCATATTTCCACGGGCGAACTGCTCAGAGCGGAGATAGCCGCCGGAACGGAACTTGGCATACAAGCCAAAGCATTAATAGATAAAGGTTCTCTCGTTCCTGACGAAGTGGTGGAGAACATGATAGCCTCCAAATTCGACACAGTGAAAGGCGTGAACGGATTCCTTCTCGACGGATTTCCGCGTACACTTGGACAGGCCGAGGATCTGGACAAGATTCTTTCTTCGAGAGGAGCACAGGTGGATGCTGTCATCTCACTTATGATTTCAGACGAAATGGTCAAACAGCGCATAGCTCACCGCGCAGACATAGAAGGACGTGCGGATGATGCGAACGAAGAGACCATAAACAACAGAATCAAGACCTATCACGCTCAGACCGAACCTCTTATCGGCTACTATAAAGCTCAGGGCAAATACCACGAGGTACAGGCCGACGCGAACACCATAGAGGAGAACAGAAAAAGGGTTCTCGAACTGGTAGATTCGCTATAGCCTGACACCACCGCTATTTTACCACGACTTCCCCGTCCTTCACGTCAACTTTAAGGACACTGCCTTTCTGTACAGAGCCCTCAAGTATCTTGGTCGCGATAAGGTTTACAAGTTCGCGCTGCATAAGACGTTTGATAGGACGGGCGCCATAAGCGGGGTCGTAGCCCTCATTGGTCATATAATTCTCGAAGTCCTCGCTGAAGACTATCTGCACGCCGCTCTCGGAGAGTTTGTCGCGCAGGATGTTCATCTGAAGATGAAGGATGGCGCGTATGTCGTCCCTGGTGAGCTGAGAGAAGGTTATTATCTCATCTATACGGTTGAGGAACTCAGGACGCATGGTGGATTTCAACTGTTCGTGCGTGGCGTTTGAAGTCATGATAAGAATAGTATTCTTGA
>CAVEIF010000005.1:0-52942 GCA_963615835.1 Coprococcus eutactus
TGAGGGAGTATCTGCGTGATAATAGGTAAGGCGAGATAATTTTAGTATCTTCGCGACGATAAATCTAAACGTAATGGAAAAGAAGAACATAAACATCGGTTTATTTAATGAGTGTTTTCCTCCGGTGATGGACGGTGTGTCGGTATGTGTGTATAATTATGCGTATTGGATGCAGAAGAAGGTGGGAGGCGTATCTGTAATCACTCCCAATGTCCCCGGTACTGATTATTCCAAATATGATTTTGAGGTGCTGGATTATTTTTCTATGCCAGTGCCTTTCAGAAAGCCGTATGTGACGGGAATTGCCGACATAGACCCGTCTTATCTTTCGAAAATATCTAAGCGCCAATTCAAAATAGTGCACGCGCACAGCCCTTTTGTGTCAGGGCGTGCCGCTCAAAAGATAGCCAAGAATCAGAATATACCTTGCGTGGCCACCTTCCATTCAAAATACAAGGATGATTTTGCGCGTATCTTGCCGGATCCTATGGTGAAAATGATAGTGAAGAACATAGTTGGCTTCTATGAAAATGCAGACTATGTGTGGGTGCCGCAGGAATCAGTCAAGGAAGTGCTTCGCGAATACGGATACAAAGGAGCGATAGATGTGGTGGATAATGGAAGCGATCTGTGTGCCGAGTATCCTGAGCAGTATTTCGTGGATGCCAGAAAGTCGCTGGGAATAGAGCCTGACGAATTCGTGCTTTTGTTTGTGGGACAGCATATCTGGGAGAAGAATGTGCGCTTCATCATAGATGCGCTTGAAGGTATCAGGGATCAGAAATTCAGAATGTTCTTCGTGGGTACCGGATATGCAGCCGAGGCCATGAAAAATCTCGTATCTGAAAAGGGATTGGATAGCAGGACCACGTTCGTTGGGTGCGTAACGGACAGGGAGGCTATAAAGACTTACTATGCGGCGGCAGACCTGTTCCTGTTCCCTTCACTTTATGACAATGCTCCTTTGGTAGTACGTGAGGCGGCAGCTCTTCACACTCCTGCGGTTATGGTCAAAGGTGCAACAGCCGCCACCATACTCAGTGACGAGCAGAACGGCTTTTTGATAGATAATTCGTTGGAGTCTTTCGAGGGTAAACTGCGCGAGCTTATCGCTGATCCGCAGCGGGTCAAAAGAGTAGGGGTGCAGGCTTCCAGAAGTATAGTGAGAAGCTGGGAAGATGTTGTGGGAGAGGTGCTTGACAGGTATAACAGCATCATCTCTTCACGCACGATGATAAATAAGCTTTAGAATGACTCTGACGCAGTCGTACGCGCAACGGCAGTTTGACTATTTTAATCTTCTGATATGGAACGGAGAGCTTCCGCGTATCCCTTTGGTGATAGTCCGGGCGCGATCCTTTTTGGGCAAATGTTGTTATGTCCGCACGAAGTCGCTTTTTTCAAAAGGACAAGCCAAAGATTTTTCAATCCGTCTGTCCTGTCTTTACGATCTTGACGAGCGGACCCTTCAGGATGTCATCATCCACGAGATGATACATTATTATATAGACTGGTCTGGTATAAGGGATACGTCGGCGCACGGGGAACAGTTCCGCTCCATTATGCGCGAGATTAATTCCAGATATGGCAGAAACGTCTGTGTGCGATATAAAAAGGCCCCGGTTGAAGAAAATACCGGGACCCAAAAACAACACCTTATAAAAACACACTACGTATGTGTATCTGTATTATCTGACGGACGCACGGGCCTTACTGTATGTAATGAAAGCATGTATCATCGAATACGTGATGCTCTGAGACGCTGTTATCCTGTAAGAGAAAGTCACTGGTATGTGACGCGCGACCCGTATTTCAATCGTTTCCCGCATAGCCGCAAGCCTCGGATTTATCTGGTGAAGGACATGTCCACCCTTATGCCGAAATTGAGCGAACAGTTAAACGGTCGGGAGCGATAGATGTTCTGTGTTTCGGTCCCGTCATCGAAATAGTATCCGCCTTCAAATTCAGCGTACAGGCCTGTCCTTTCCCATAATTTATATTCCGCTCCCAATGCTATATGTGTGGAGAATTGAAGAGGGTACTCATCTATGCGGACAGATTCTTTTCTTTTGGATTCTCCTTCGATGACATAATTTTTGTCAATGGCTCCGGAGATGCATTTTTGCAGGCGAATTCCGGTTTTGGCATAGACATTAAGGTTACCAGTGTGCAGAAAATCCCAACGCAGGTTAACCGGTATGGCCAGATATTGCAATCTTTGTGTGCTGGAGATGTAATTTTGACTGGTTCCGTCAGTGAAATCTGACACCAGAATGCTCCCTTCAAGTCCCGTGTCCACGCTGAGATTTTTGGCGAAATAATATGAGATGCCTATGCCAATTCTTATCGGGAGATGATGGTAAACCGTAGATTTGGTGTCGGATCCTTGATTGTAGAGAGCGATTCCAATCTCCGGGTCTCCGAGCCATTCACTTCCGTCCGGGCCGAGCGCCATAACGCCGGAGCTTTTTTTGGTAGTGCTGCTCATATTTCCGGCGGAACTGCTGCCATAAAGGTTCATAGCCAAAAGTTTGTGTGGTTTTGACGTGGAGGCCGTCTGCGTTTTTTCCCATTCGTTTATGTCGATGGTATCCTCGTCGTAGCCATTTGTTGCTTCATTATGATTGCCAGGTGTTGTACCGCTCAGAACTGAATCGGTGCTTTTGCCGTCCTGGCCCGTTACTGTCGGGTTTATGACTTCGGGCTCTGAATGCAGGGGTTGGGCGTGTTTGTTAAGCCTTGTAATATTGCCCTCTATAGTCGCGGAATTGTCAAGTGTCGTTGCTATGGGGTTCTCAGCCAGAACAGCGCCGGCTGGCAGTGCGAGGAATTCACTTTTCGATTCACCGGGCTTTAGAATTATGAAAAGCGCAATTGCCACGGCGAAGGCCAATGCTGCCGTAGGCAGGGCCCATATCCATCTGAGCGACCTTGGCAATTCCTGCTCCTGCATTGGTCGGGATATGGCCTCAAAGAGACCTTCCCACAATCCTTGGGGAGCATCGCACTCGTAGTCTTTCATGCGGGATTTTATGTCTTCTGTCCAATTATCTTTTTTCATAATTTCTGATTTTCTCCGCCATCATGGCTTTAGCTTTGAAAAGCTGTGAGGCGGAAGTGTTTTCTTTGATGCCAAGCAATTTGGCTATTTCCTTATGACTTAGCCCTTCGATGACGAACAGGTTGAATACTGTTCTGTATCCGTCCGGCATTTCCTGGATGAAGCGCATCAGGACATCTGTGGGAATCCTTCTAGTGTTTATATCGGTATCGGGAATGTCTTCCTTCAAGGTGCTTATATCTTCGCATCGAAGTTTACCGCTGTCTTTGAGATATTTAAGCGAAAGGTTTACGGTGATTTTACTCATCCAGGCCTTCAGAGATCCTTCTCCACGGTAATTGAACGTCTTTATCGAAGACCATATTTTCAGAAAGGCCTCCTGCAGTATGTCCTTACGGTCATCCTCGTGGGGAATGTATCTGCAGCATATGGCGCTGAGGTATTTCACGTAAAGGAGATACAACTGCCTGAATGCCGATGTATCTCCCTTACGGATGTCATCAACCAGTTTCCTTTCTGTAGGCATCACTTAGTCTTTATGCATCTTGAGAGTGAACTCCGTGCTCTTCTCTCCTGAGAAGGATGTCCATTTGACCTTGACTTTCACTTCGTCAGTTTTGTGAGGCAGGTCGTTGAGATTGAAAGCTACTATGCCGTCGGCCATGTTGAGCGTCGTGCTTGTAGAGCATTTGTGCTTGAGCGTTACCTCGAAAGGGTCGTCTGGGTTAGTGCCTGTCACCAGATTGAGGATATGTTTTGTGCCCGGAGCTCCTGCCGCAGTTCTTATGCGAAGTGTAAGGAATCCGTCTTCGGCTACTGTACACCAGTCTTTGATGATTTCAATCGGGGCCGTTCCATACAGCTCACTATCCTTGTCGCCTTGTGTCAAAACAGGCTTTTTGGTCAATATGCTGTCAAGCCAATTAAGTTTAATGTTTTTTGTTACCAGAGTTTCATCGCCAAGTGCAGTCTCGCTTTTCGTCTCGACTTCGGTGTATTGGGCAAAAGCTCTTACCACTTTGTCCTTGAATGGAGAAGTGGTTCTGTTGGTAGGAATGAGGACTGTGTTGTCGTCCAGTTGAAGTTTGAATGAATCGGTACCCGGCCATACCGTTACAAGGCCAGTAGGAACAGTGTCTATTACGTCGTTGTTCTTGTTGAGGCAGGAACTTATTGCCAGAACGCCCAGTGCTGTCAGCGTAAGTTTCAGTAGTGTCTTTTTCATAATCGTAATGATTTTTACTTATTAAATACGCTTGGTACTGCAATCTTGCCTGACGGGTTTAAAAATAACGCTTGGTTTAACGATTACTTAGAGCAGGGTCGTTTTTTATAAGGTATTCCGCTATCTGCACTGCGTTAAGAGCCGCTCCTTTTCTTATCTGATCCGATACGACCCAGAATGTGAGACCGTTTTCATCGGACAGGTCTTTTCGGATGCGTCCCACGTATACGTCGTCTTTCCCTTGAAGAAAGAGAGGCATAGGATATACTTTTTCAGATGGTTCGTCCATTAAAGTGAGCCCCGCTGCGTGGGAAAAGGCTTCGCGGGCTTCCTCTATCGTGACTGGCCTGCGGGTGTGTATCCAGATGCTTTCGCTATGACATCTCAGTGACGGCACTCTTACGCAAGTGGCGCTCGTAGAGACATCGCTGTGCATGATTTTGCGCGTCTCGTCATACATCTTCATCTCTTCTTTCGTGTATCCGTTGTCGGTGAACACATCTATATGCGGAATCAGATTGAATGCCAATTGATATGCGAATTTCTCCACTTTGACTTCCTGCCCGTCGAGGCATTGCCTGTACTGCTGCACAAGCTCGTCCATAGCCCTTGCACCTGCTCCGCTTGCCGCCTGATATGTAGAGACGTGCACCTTTTCGATATGAGAGAGATTCTCTATGGCTTGAAGAGCCACGACCATTATGATAGTGGAGCAGTTAGGGTTGGCAATAATGCCTTTAGGCCGGCAGAGAGCATCTTCCGGGTTCACTTCAGGCACTACCAGAGGTACGTGCTCATCCATACGGAAGGCGCTGGAGTTGTCAATCATCACCGCACCGAACCGGGTTATGTCGGAAGCATACTCTTTGGATGTGCCGCCGCCGGCGGAAACGAACGCGATGTCTATTCCTTTGAAATCGTCGTTATGACGGAGTTCTTTTATGGTGTATTCCTTGCCTTTGAACGTACAGGTGTTCCCCGCGCTTCTGCTTGACGCAAAAAGTGTAAGGTTATCTATAGGAAAGTTTCTTTGTTCGAGCACTTTGAGAAATTCCTGGCCTACGGCGCCGCTGGCTCCGACTATTGCTATGTTCATCTTGTCAAAAAATTAAATTTTATGCTAAGATACTCTTTTTATTAGTATTTTTGCGCCTGTCTTTTAAAACCTGTGCCTCGTGGCATAGTTGTATGTAAAAACTGAACTGAACATGAAATCGAAATTGATTTTAGCCTTGAGCTTATCCGTCCTTCTGGGACTTTTTTCTTGTAAAAGAGTTGGCGATGAAGGGGCAAGTACTTATTGTAATCCATTGGATCTGGATTATACATATATGGTTTATAATTCAGACCAGAATCTTTCATACCGGTCAGGTGCCGATCCGGCCGTGGTGGAGTTCAGAGGGGAGTATTATATGTTTGTGACCAGGAGTATGGGGTATTGGCATTCCAAGGATTTGACTTCGTGGAAATTCGTGAAACCTCGCAGCATATGGTATCCGCAAGGGTGCAATGCTCCTGCAGCCCGCAATTATAAAGATTCAGTGCTTTTCGTGTGTGGCGACCCGTCAGGGGAGATGAGTGTTCTGTACTCAGATAACCCGGCCTGCGGTGAGTGGAAAGCGGTTCCTTCCATTCTGCATAATCTTCAGGATCCTGATCTTTTCCTGGATGATGACGGACGGGCTTTTATTTATTGGGGCTCATCCAACGTATTTCCCATAAAAGGCAGGGAGCTTGATTTTAAGGACAGGTTTCTTCCTGTGGGTGACCCTGTCGAGTTGATATATGCAGATGGGCAAAGACACGGTTGGGAAAGGTTTGGTGAGAATCATTCCGACACCCGTATCTCCGCCTATATAGAGGGTCCGTGGATGACGAAGCATAACGGAAAGTATTATATGCAGTATGCCGCTCCCGGAACTGAATTCAATGTCTACGGTGACGGTGTTTATGTGGGTGATAACCCTTTGGGACCATTTGAATATCAAATACATAATCCATTCTGTTATAAGCCTGGAGGATTCATTAACGGTGCGGGGCATGGCAGCACGGTTGAAGGTCCTGCACGGCAGTGGTGGCATTTTGCGACTATGTCCATTTCGTGCGTGGTCAATTGGGAGAGAAGACTGTGCATGTATCCTACTTTTTTTGATGAGGATGGCATAATGTATTCTGATACCCGTTTCGGCGATTATCCTCACTTCGCCCCAAGCAATGGGAACTCAAAGGGGGAGTTTACCGGCTGGATGCTTCTTTCTTTGGGATGTCCGGTCAAGGTGTCTTCTTATGAAGGGGAGTTCATCCCGTCCAACCTTACGGATGAGAACTGCAAGACATATTGGCTCGCGTCATCAAACTCTAAGGAGGAGTGGGTGCTGATTGACCTTCAGAAGCTCTCTTCGGTGTATGCTCTGCAGATTAATTATTATGATCATGACGCTGATCTGTATGGCCGTCCTGACGGATTGTCGCACAAGTATGAGATTCAGCTCAGCTCTGACGGAAAGAATTGGCATACGGTGGTGGACAGAAGTCACAGCGAAAAAGATACGCCTAACGCATATATTCAGATGAAAAAGCCGGAGAAGGCGAGGTATGTCCGGTATTGTAATGTGAAAGTTCCGTCCGACTATCTGGCGATTTCGGAGATAAGAGTGTTTGGACTTTCAGATGGCCAGGTGCCTGGAGCTCCTTCAAATTTTTCCGTTACTCGTTGTGCTAATCGAAGGCAGGCGGTGTTGAGCTGGGATGCCGTCCCTCAGGCGCAGGGATATAATATTTATTGGGGGGTGGCACCGGACAAACTTTATTCTTCATGGATGCTGTATGCCAAGGATTTGCCGGAGAAACCGGAATTCTTATTGCCGTCTCTTTCCGCTGACCAGCCTTATTGGTTTGCCATAGAAAGTTTCAATACCAGTGGCGTGTCTGCTATTTCAGATCCATCAGAAACGAAGATAGACTGACATTTGACGGTAACGCCAGTTTTTTGCGTATCCTGTAGCGGGCGGCTTCCACTCCCTTTAGGGAGATATTCATCATCGATGCTATCTCTTTAGAGGACAAATTCATACATAGATAGGAGCAGAATCTCAGGTCTGAATCGGTAAGGCTTGGATATCTGCTCTTCAGTATTTTGAAGAAATCCCCATGCACCCGGTCGAAGTTCTTTTGGAACATCAGCCAGTCTTCCTCGCTTGAGATCTGCGAGTCTATTTCGGAGATGATTTTTCGGTAGTATTTGTCAGGGTAGAGGCTGCCCATCGCGTTTTTCTGTACTTCTATTTCTTCTTTCAGATCCGAGAGAATCTTGTTCTTGTTGATAAGATTCATCGTGGTGGAGGCTATTTCCCGGCTTTGCGCGTCCAGTTCCGCTTCGAGACGTCTGTTTTCCAGTTCTTTTTTCTCCGCTTTTATCTTGTGCTTTATGGAAAAGCCTATAAGGCCGATGAACGACACGCTCAGCAGGGCGTATATGATATAAGCCAATGGAGTTTTGTAGAATGGAGGCAGAATCCTGAATTCTGTCTGTGTCTGGTCCAATATCTGTCCGGAATTGTTGATTACTCTGACCAGAAGAAGATACTTGCCTTCGCTCAGGTGGCTCAGATCAAGTTGTTCCCCTATCATGTTCCTGTACAGGTCGTCACGTCCCTCCAGTTTATATTGGAACTGCTTATTGCCAATTTCATTGAAATTAGGATAAGTGTAGCAGAACTGAACCAGGCGCGAAGTGTAATTCCACTTCAGTGGTGTATCCAGGTCTAGTGTTTTTCTGTGCCTTCCGTCATTGTGGCTAACTGTCACATTATCCAACCTCAACTCCGGCGTAAATGTTCCGGATCCGCTTTTCACACGCCCCCTCGGGATAAATGCCAATGCGTTGTTGAGCGTCATTATGGAGTAATCACCGGGGCCGGACTTAATCTCCTTGAGTTGGTCTACGGAGTTGGAATTGAATATATTATAGGAAATTTCTTCAAGAGGAGTATTATCTGAGTAAGGGTCTATGAGAGCCGCTTCGTCCGAATTCAGCAGCCACAGTTCACGGGAATTGTTTTCGCAGATGTTCACTACGTTTTTCACCCTCTTGAATTTCTCGCACAGTGACGGGTACAGGGTTATGCTGTCCTCCACGTCATTATAGGCGAAATACCCGGACCCGTCAAAAAAAACTGTTCTTCCGCCTATTCTTTTTACTCTGATTTTGTTCTTGCCATCCGTAAGGGAAGGGTAGTACTTTTGAAAGCTCACGTTTTTTATGTCGGGATCGACATTTATCCTGTAAAGTCCCCGATTATTGTGTCCCGCCCAGATGTTTCCCATAAAATCAATGTCTATGGTGTTGACCGGTTGGATGAATCCGTCTATTTTATTTGAAAAGACCCACCTGCCGTTGTTTTTGCGGTATACGCTTAACTGCGAGTACGTTCCTTCGATTAGGACCTCCTGTCCGTGTATTATCCCTTTTGCTATGCAGCTGCCCCCGGCATTGTCTTTTGAAAGCCTTTGAATCTTATCTCCTTCTATGGAGAAAGTGTCTTCATTTGAGCCACAGAGAATCTGTGAATCGTACTGTTTAAGGTACAAGACCGGTCCCTTGACTTCCTTAATCTGCCGTATGTCGCGAACTTGCAGATTAATGTTGTCCAGTCTGCTGACATATAATCCCTGGTTGCTTCCTATGTATAGACGTGGAGCCTTATATTGTATGCAATAGATGGTTCCGACATTGGTCTGCAGATTGGAGATGTACCGTATTCCGCTGTTGTTATCCACCAGTGCTATTCCAGAATCAAGGCACAGGAAGATATCTTCTTCCCGGTTCTCGCATATTCCCAGAACCGTGTTGCCGTTAAGTACGTTAGAACCATCCACCCTCCAGCGGCTTTGTCCGTTTCCATCTATTGCCATGGCGCCGTATAAGCTGCTTCCGAGTATTATATCTCCATTAGAAGTGATGATAGCCCTGTTTATGAGAGCATCGGAGAGGTTATCCTTACAGTTCGTATTCCATCTGCTAAGTTTGTCGTCCTTCCATTGATAGATGCCTTCGTCGCGTGTGACTATAAGATCGGCCTCATTGTCTCTTTGGATTACCGCCACCATCCTTCCACGCCAGGGATGCGGCAGCTCAGTGCAGGTTTTAGAGTCGATGTCCAATTGGGAGAAACCATGTGCGCTTGACAGGATCCGGCCTTTTGAATCTATCCCTATATTTTCGTTAAATTCGTATGTATTAAATGATGTAACACTGTTGTTTTTTATGTCATATATGAATAAGGTCATAAATGAGTGGAATATAATCAGGTCCTCGTAGCGAAAAATACTCCAGATTTCGTCGTTACTCATAGTGTAGTCAGTAACCTTGTCGGACAGTGACACGTATTCCCATTGGTTATTGCTAAGTTTTTGATAGTAACCGAATTCTTCAAATGAACCGGCATATATGCGATTGCTGTCATAGAATACGGAACGGACTATCCCGCCTCCGGGCATAGGATAAATCCGCCATTGCTGAGAGTCGTAGCTTATCATACCGGATGCGTTGCCGAAGTACATTATTCCCTGCTCGTCGCAGGTGGAAGACCATATCTGGTTAGCGAAATGATGGTCTTTTTTATCCCATATATGCACTACTGGGGTGGATTCCTGTGCATTCAGAGTAAGGCAAATCAATAGCCCCGTCATTATTTGAAACAGCCTTTTTACGCTCATTAGTAACTAATTTTCTTACAAATATAATTAAATATTTTTAATGGTAGTGGAAAAATAGGGGCTGAGATTTGACCCTATTTTTAGTGTAGGTGCGTTTATAGGGGAATACGGTGGATAAGCATTGCCCATTCTTTATATATTTGCCGAAAATTATTGCACGAAAAACTAGTATATCATATGAAAAATCATACTTTTCCCCTTGTTGTTGCATTGGTTTTGCTTCTTGCCGCTTCTTGTGGCAGGAATAATGAGGTGACTGTTTTTAAATCTCCCTCAGATTTGAAGGTAACGGGCGAATTGTCACATGTGGAGTTCAACTGGAATGACGCTTGCGCGGAGCAGTATGATATTTATCTGAAGAAGTCCCGAAAATTGACAAAGGTGGCGACAGTCAGCCGCTCGCCGTATTTGGATTGGAATGTCGAATATTCTTTTCCTTCAAAAGAGTATACTTATTATATATTGCCCCATTCGGTTAGCCCGAAGCAGTTGTCTAAAGAAAATCTTGAGAAGCTTTGTGTAAAAGTCACGGTGGGATGCGATGCTGAACCTGAGACCGCTCTTTTGGATATGGTGCAGAGGTATACGACCCGTTATTTTGTTGATTTCGCTGATCCTTATACGGGAATGACCTATGAGCGGAGCAATTCGAGAATCGGCAACCCTGTAACTACAGGGGGGACAGGATTCGGCATAATGGCGATAGTCTCCGGCGTAGAAAGGGGATATGTCTCGCAGAAAGAAGCTCTTGGCATATTTGAAAAGATGCTCTCTTTTCTTGAGAGTGTGGAGCGCTTTCATGGTGCGTGGGCGCATTGGTACAATCCTGTGACGTGGAAGGTTCATGCGTTCAGTAAATATGATGACGGAGGAGATCTGGTGGAAACCGCTTATCTGGTTGAAGGTCTTATAGTTCTCAGGCAATGGGTCAAATTCATCCGTCCTGATTTGTGCGTGCGTGCGGATCGTCTTATAAAGGGTGTGGAGTGGAATTGGTATACCCGTGGGGAAAAGGACAAGCTTTATTGGCATTGGTCCAAGAATTACGGATGGAAGATGAATCACAGGATAAAGGGATTCGACGAGACTTTCATAACTTATGTCCTGGCCGCCGCCTCGGAGGATTATTCCATAGATAGAAGTGTGTACGAAGGATGCTACAAGCAGTCGGAATATTATTATAATGGAAAGACATATTATGGTCTGACTCTTCCTTTGGGGATGGAATATGGCGGACCTTTGTTCTTCACTCATTATTCTTGGCTGGGTCTCAGGGCAAAAGGGCTTACAGACGGTAAGGTGGATTATTTTGAACAGATGCGTACGCACGCTCTTATACAATATAATTATGCTGTGGCGAACCCTTGTCATCATGCCGGTTATGGGGAGAACCTGTGGGGCTTCACTTCGTCTGATGATATGCTCTCCGGTTACACGAGCCATCAGATAGGAACAGACGCGGAAAACGGTACCGTTTCTCCAACAGCTGCGATTTCTTCTATCAATTATACTCCGGAGCAGTCTTTGGAATGTCTGAAGCATCTGTATTTCGATTTGGGAGAGAAAGTGTTCGGTCCTATGGGCTTTTATGATTCTTATAATCCTTCTCTTCCTGAGGGTCAGCAGGTCGTGAAGAGTTATCTGGCTATAGATCAGGGCCCGATCGCCGTGATGATAGAAAATTACCGTTCTTCTTTGATTTGGAATCTTTTCTTGAGCTATCCGCCAATCGAAAAAGGACTTGAGAAACTTGGATTATATTACGAAAACTAAACAATAGCATTTATGAAACGTTTGACTGTATTCTTTACTATGCTTTTCGCCTCTGCCTCGCTTTGGGCGCAGAATGTAAAGGTGGAAGGTACGGTACTTGACAACGAAGGTTATCCGCTTGTACAGGCAGCCGTGTTCGAAAAGGGCGGCACCAATGGAGTGGTGACCGATATCGACGGACATTACAGTATAAGTGTACCGACAGATGCCATTCTCGTATTCTCTTTTCAGGGATTTACTGAAGAACAGCAGAAGGTGGACGGCAGAAGTAGAATCGATGTAGTGCTTTCGCTTGACAATACTCTTCTGGAAGAGAGTGTCGTAGTGGGTTACGGCACACAGAAAGCAAAGGATCTCACGGCACCTATCGTCACCGTCAAGGGCGGTGAACTTAACAAACAGGCGACGTCGAGTCCTATGGCGGCTCTTCAAGGTATGGTAAGCGGTGTGCAGGTTATCAACAGCGGTGCTCCCGGTGCTTCTCCTACCGTCAAGGTCCGCGGTGTAGGTTCCATCAGTGACTACGCTACACCTCTTTATGTGGTGGACGGCGTTTTCCAGGACAATATCGATTTCCTGTCAAGCAGTGATATTGAATCTCTTACCGTGCTTAAAGATGCATCTGCGGCGGCCATCTATGGTGTGCGTGCCGCCAACGGTGTCATTCTGGTAACCACGAAAAAGGGAACCAAGGATCATCTGAGCATTAATTATGAAGGTTATGCCGGCGTGCAGGTTCCTACACACATAATGGCTCTTGCCAATAAAGCCCAGTATGTAGAGCTCCGTAACGAGGCCAATGTCAATACTACAGGATGGACTCCTATCAGCGCTGATTCTTTCCCTGGCGATACCGATTGGTATGCGGAACTGGTAAAGCCGGCTTTCACCACCAATCATTCCTTGGATTTCTCCGGCGCTTCGGACAATACGAATTATTCTGTCGGCTTGAGCTACTTCTATCAGGACGGTATAATGAATCATGCCAATAATGACTATGACCGTATCAACATCCGCGCACGTCTGGACCAGAAGATGACCTCTTGGCTCAAGATGGGTGTAAATTCGGTGCTGTCCCGTTACAATAGAAACAATTATAACTCCAACGCATTCTATCAGGCTTACCTGAATCCGCCTGTATATAATGTATACAACGATGCCAATACGGATGCATATCCGGTTGCTTTCGATTCTCCTCAGCTTTACGGCTTCGGTAATGCATACGGTAACCCTATTGCCAACGCATACTATTATAATTCGGCTGACAAGGGAGTGAAGGAAGTGCTTTCCGCTTATGCAGAGTTCACGATTATTCCACAGGCCCTGACGTTCAAGACCTCATATAATCTTGATTTCTATTTCGATGACAAGTACACATATACTCCTGAGTATAACGTGGGCGGCTCTCAGAGCGTAGGAACATCGTCACTTTCTAAGACCTTCCAGTATGCTCTCAATCAGATTATAGACAATGTCCTTACTTATAACGGGTCAAAGGATGCTCACAGCTATTCGCTTATGCTCGGTAACTCTGTCCGTATGCAGAACAGCCGTTATCTTACAGGTACCCGCAATGCCGTTCCTAATTATGACTCCGCTTCACGTTATCTTGTGAACGGTTCTTCACGCAATCAGCTCGCAACAGACGGAGGAAGCCGTTATAATGGTGTATCTTTCTTTGCCCGTGGTACTTACAACTATAGCGAGAAGTATCTTGCCACATTCACTCTTCGTGCTGACGGTTCATCGAAATATCAGCAGAAATGGGGTGTGTTCCCATCTGCCGGACTTGCGTGGAATGTTTCCGACGAGGACTTCATGAGCGAGCAGAACTTCTTCGATTATCTTAAGGTGCGCGCTTCATGGGGTATGCTCGGTAACGATAATGTACCTGCCAATTCTTCCACTATACTGGGTTCATCAGGAATGGGATCGTCTGCTGTATTCGGAGACAACGTGGTGGATGGTGTCGGTGCCCAGACGGTTGTCAACAATTATCTTAAATGGGAGGTGGTTACAGAGACCAACATCGGTGTTGATTTTTCTACTCTCCGCAATCGTCTTCGCGCAGAGATCGATGCATATAACCGTGTGACGGATAATGTGGTATTCTATACCCCTGTGGCTGCCGGCGGCGGTACTGCAAGCCTTCTTTCAAACAACGGTACCGTACGCAACCTCGGTCTCGAGCTTTCGCTTAACTGGAATGACTCCGTAGGGGAGGACTTCTCTTACTCGCTTGGCCTGAATGCGACGCTCAACAACAATAAGGTAACCAAACTTTCCGGACTTGAGCTCAGCAACTATGATTATGTTCCGGGAACATCCGTGAATGGTAATTATGCTACCCGTGCCGCTGTAGGTTATCCTATCGGTGGATTCTGGGGATACAAGATAGCTGGAGTCTATGCTTCCGAGAAGGAGGCC
The DNA here is from genome assembly GCA_963615835.1 of Coprococcus eutactus. Classification (GTDB taxonomy): domain Bacteria; phylum Bacteroidota; class Bacteroidia; order Bacteroidales; family UBA932; genus Cryptobacteroides. Next base: position 14,205 of record CAVEIF010000005.1, read on the forward strand.
CTTCAGGATCCTACTTCGCAGATCATAAAGGATGCCGGTTATTTCAAATATGTGGATGTGACAGGTGACGGAACAGTCAACAAGGACGATATCACCTATCTCGGAAGCCCTCTTCCTTGGCTTATCCTCGGATTCAATGTCGGTGCGTCATATAAGAACTGGGATTTCAGTATGCTGATCAACGCACAGGTGGGTAATAAGATACTTAACCTTAAGCGTATGCAGCGCGGTACTTTCTCCGAGGCCAATTATGACCTTGACTTCTACAAGAACCGCTGGACCAAGGATAACCATTCTTCAAAGTATCCTTCTGCCGAGGCTGCAGGCACTTCGTTTATCCAGACCTGTAACGAGTTCTATCTTGAGGACGGTTCGTCGCTCAATATCAATAATATCCAGGTCGGCTACACTTTCACAGGCATGAAGTGGGCTCGAAGCATCAGGGCATACGTCTCTGCTCAAAGACCTCTCAGTCTGTTCGGGTATAACGGATTCACGACTGAAATCGGAGGTTCTCCTATAAGTTCAGGAATAGACAGCAGTGTATATCCTATGCAGTCCATCTATACTGCAGGGGTAAGCGTTAATTTTTAATCGTGCGGATATATGAAAAGAATACTTAACATAATAGGAAGCGCTGCGGTGATGATGACCGCGGTATCTTGCTCAGACTTTTTGAATATCAGAGTGGAAGGCACCATTCCTTCCACCGGTACGGACTATACTAAGGCTGAGAACATATTTCAGCCGGTAAGTGCCGCTTATGCCCAGATGCGCAGCGACATATGGTTTCCTTACATAGGGGTAGGCGATATCACATCCGATGATTCGGATAAGGGATCTACCGCGGATGACAACGCTTATGCCAAGGAGATGGATGATTTTACATATACTCCGGGCAACTATATGTTCAATTCGCTTTGGACCGGTTACTATAATATCGTATCTGCGGCTAATAACGCCATCTATCAGGAAGGTCGTTATGCCGAAGCCATGAAGACGGATGAGAACAAACTCTACGCGCGTCAGTGCGCCAATGAAGCTAAGGTGATTCGCGCATTCGCCTATACTTGGCTCTACAGAACTTTCGGTGCGGTGCCAATCGTCAAGTACGGAATGTCTTCGGATGAATTGGCCAATAACCCTTCAGTAAGCAAGGAAGAGCTCTATAAGTATATTCTTAACGATCTCGACGAGGCCATAGACACCCTTCCTGCTTCTTATTCGAAGACTTGGGGCACCCGTTACACGCGATATACGGCTCTTGCTCTCAAGGCCAAGGCTGCAATGTATTTTGAGGATTGGCAGAGTGCTGCAGATGCTGCGGGTGAAATCATTGCTTCCGGCAATTTCTCACTCCAGAGCGATTATCGCTATCTTTTCTCTGTAGACGGGGAAGGTTGCTCAGAGTCGCTGATGGAAATAGAAGGCTCTGACCTGGGCCAGAACAGCGGTGAGGCGCCTTATCTTCTGTATGCTTATTATCAGGGTCCGCGCAATAATTCTCCTTCCAATATGCAGGGTTGGGGATTCAACGTTCCGAATTCCAATCTGCTTTCATTCCTTCAGACAAGGGGCGATAGCAAGAGAATTGACATCACTTTCCTTAAGAGAGGAAGTACAACTCCGGAAGGTGATTACATCTCGGAAAAATGCCCTAACGAATATTATAATGGAAAGGTTTATACTCCAAGTGCTTATAATACTTATAACACCAATGCTTACGGATATGACCATAATGTTCGTCTGATCCGTTACGCCGAAGTCCTGCTCATTTATGCCGAGGCTCTCGCCAATGGCGTGTCGACTTCCGTTTGTACATATTCTGCAGACCAGGCATTGGCAGAGGTTCAGACAAGGGCCGGTATCGCTACGAGCGCGGCTACTCTTCAGAACATCTACGATGAGCGCAGGGCTGAGCTTGCATTGGAGAACAACCGCATTTTCGACCTTATCCGCCTCGGAAAAGTCGCAGAGGTGATAGGGGAGACGAAGAGCGGTGCGAAGACCAATTTCTTCTCTCACTTTCCTATTCCTTCAGAGCAGATCACTCTTAACAAGGCTCTTAAGCCTTCAGAGGGGTATCAATATTAGAAAATAATTACTAACAACCATTTAAATTATCATTATGAAAAAGATTTCATTGATTTGTGCATCTGCACTTGCGCTTTGTGCGATGTCATGTACTAAGAAAAACAGTACTCCTGACACACCTAACGGAAAACCTGAGATTACGGTAGCTAAGGAGAACCTCGTTCTCTATCTGCCATTCGAATCAGAGGCAATCGGTGCCGGAGATGCTACTCTTAACACCAAGGGCGCTACTACAGAGGCCAACTTCAAGGAAGGCCGTACAGGAAAGGCTTTCACCGGCGGTGAGAACCAGTACCTTCTTTACGATATTCCTGCAGAAAGCCCTCTTCGCACCATCAAGGGGTATACTCTTTCAGCTTGGATCAAGCAGAATGAGATCCCTCAGAGCCAGGATGCTGTTCCTATGTTCTTCCAGATAGCTCAGCTCGACAAAGAGTCTCCTGATTATTTCTGGGGAAATCTTACATTGGCTATCGACCGTACTGCTGAAGGTGCAGGTTATCTTACATACAAGACCGTAGGCCGCTTCGACGGAGGCAACCTTTGGAAAACTTGGAACGGAGATTACGGCGAGTGCTATCCTGCAGGACGCTGGAACCACCTTATCTTCATCTATGACAACACTGTATCAGAGTATCACGTATATGTAAACGGTACAGATGTTACTCCTGAATCAGCTGTTGCATGCAAGAACGGAGAGAATCCGGTAGGAGACCTCGTATTCAAGGGTGCTGACCAGTTCGTTGTAGGTGCTTGGATGAATCGTCTTGCTGCCGGTGCTACCGATGCTTGGATGGGCTGGCTTGACGGTGGCGCTATCGATGAGCTTCGTCTTTACAACCGCGCTCTCACTGCAACTGAGGTTGCTGAGCTTTACAAGTGCGAAATCGCTAACATTAACGAATAATTTTATTCTGCAGGTGGGTTCGCTCTCTCTCGGACTCACCTGTTTTTTTTAAAAAGACAATGAAAAAGACGTATTTCCTTCTTCCGCTGTTGGCATTGCTTGCTTCCTGCGGCAAGTCTTCTGAGAATGCTCCCGCCCCTAACGCAGAGGTGGTGTCGCTCAGCTATAACGGAAAATATATCTCTATCAATAAGGTACTTAGTGGAGTAGGTGCTGATGCGGAGTTCGTGTTCAATTTCACAAAAGATCTGGACATAGCCAAGCTTGACCTCAATCAGATAACCTGCAACGGTACATCCATTTCGGACTTTGATTTTCAAGTGGACGGAAAGGATCTGCATGTCAAGGCCAATACTACACTTCCGTATCTGAAAAAAATCACTCTGCGTCTGTATGCGGGGAAGAATCTCGGCGTAAATCTAGTCGAGGATTACAAGTTTTCGTTCATTACAGAGTATGATCCTTCCGACAAGTTCGAAAGAATCAGTGATGATGAACTTTTTGAAAAGGTCCAGAAACGAACCTTTTCGTATTTCTGGGATTACGCTCATCCGACAAGCGGACTTGCAAGAGAGCGTTTAGGCTCGGAGAATACCGTGACCATAGGCGGTTCAGGTTTAGGTATTATGTGTATTCCGGTTGGAATAGAGAGAGGTTGGATAACCAGGGAAGAGGGAGCCGCACAGGTCCTGAAAATGGTGACGTTTTTGGGAGAAAAGGCCGAGCGCTTTCACGGTGCGTGGTCACATTGGTTGAATGGACAGACAGGAGAGGCCATAGCCTTCAGTACCTATGATAACGGTGCCGATCTGGTGGAGACCTCCTTTATGATACAGGGATTGCTTGCTGTTAAGGAATACTTTACGCGCGACAATGCCACTGAAAATGAAATACGCAGCCGCGTTCAGACTCTCTGGAGGGAGGTTGAGTGGACTTGGTTCCAAAACGGTGGACAGAACAAACTTTATTGGCACTGGTCACCGGATTATGGCTGGAAGATGAACATGCCTGTTACGGGCTGGAACGAAGCTCTCATAGTATATGTGCTGGCAGCTTCATCTCCTACTTATCCTATTGACAAGAAGGTATATGACGCCGGTTGGGCGAGAGACGGGGCCATCAGCTTCAACACGAAATCCCCTATGTTCTTTGCTCATTATTCCTTTATGGGACTTGATCCGCGTAATCTTTCAGATGCGTACGGCTCTTATTGGGATATCAATGTTGCACATGCCACGGCCAATTATGAATATTGCGCCAACCATACGGGCACTTACGGGTATAGTTCGCAGTGCTGGGGGCTTACGGCATCGGATTATTATAACGGTTACACGGCTTCGTCCCCGTCGAATGACACCGGGACAGTCGCTCCTACGGCAGCTCTCGCGTCTTTCCCTTATCTCCCGGAACACTCCAGGGATGCTATGGAGTTTTTCTATTATAAGATAGGTGACCGTCTGTGGGGAACGTATGGGTTCAAGGACGCCTTTGCTTTTAAGGAGTGCTGGTTCGCGTCATCTTATATAGCTATAGACGAGGCTCCTATCGTGGTCATGATGGAAAACTGGCGGACCGGTCTTCTTTGGGACTGTTTTATGAAAAATGAAGATGTCTGCAGGGGTCTTGACAGACTTGGATTTAATTATTGATAATGAATATGAAAAAGGTACTGAAACTGTCACTCTGTCTGTTGCTGTGCGCTTCGTGTGCGCCTAGTGGCAATAAGGACAGCGAGATGAATTCTTTTGTAGATTCTTTGCTGGCGAAGATGACCGTCGAAGAAAAGATAGGTCAGCTTAATCTTCCAGTAGCCGGGACTATCGTTACCGGCGAAGGTAAAAGCGTCAATGTCGATGAGCGTATCGCTTCGGGAGAAGTGGGCGGTCTGTTTAACGTGAAAGGGGCTGCTGAGATACGCAAATACCAGAAGATAGCCGTGGAAAAATCACGTCTTGGGATTCCGCTTATTTTCGGTATGGATGTGATTCATGGATACGAGACAATATTCCCTATTCCTCTTGGATTGGCTTGTACTTTTGATATGGCTTCCGTCGAGGAGTCAGCGCATATCGCCGCGGCTGAGGCATCCGCTGACGGTATAGCATGGACCTACAGCCCTATGGTGGATTTGAGCCGTGACCCGAGGTGGGGTAGAGTAAGTGAAGGTAATGGCGAAGACCCTTACCTTAATGCACGCATAGCCGAGGCTATGGTTTATGGCTATCAGGGCCGTCCTGGAGCTCAATACACCCAGAATGACCAGATTATGGCTTGTGTCAAGCATTTCGCCCTTTATGGTGCCGCTGAAGCCGGCCGTGATTACAATACCGTGGATATGTCCCACCAGAGGATGTACAATGAATATTTTACCGGATACAAAGCTGCCGCAGATGCCGGAGCCGGGAGTTTCATGGCGTCTTTCAATGTGGTAGACGATGTGCCGGCAAGTGTGAACAAGTGGCTTCTTACCGATGTCCTTCGTGACCAGTGGGGCTGGGACGGATTTGTGGTGTCGGATTACACCGGCATCTACGAGTGCATAGCCCACGGAGTGGGAGACAGCCACGAGGTGGGAGTGAAGGCACTCAAGGCCGGAATGGATATGGATATGGTATCGGAGATTTTTCTTTCTCAGGTTAAATCTGCCATTGAGGCCGGTGAACTTTCCGTTAAGGACCTTGACAAGGCGTGCAGGCGTATACTCGAGGCGAAATATAAGCTTGGTCTGTTCGACGACCCATATAAATTCTGTCGTGAACAGCAGGCGGCAAGCCTGGTCCGTTGCGATGAATTCCGCGCTGCTGCACGCCGTATCTCATCAGAGTCTTACGTGCTTTTGAAAAACGAGGGAGTGCTTCCTCTTCAGAGGAAAGGTACGGTGGCCGTCATAGGACCATTGGCCAATACTGCTGAAAATATGGCCGGTACGTGGAGCGTAGCGGCACGTCATTCGGAGTGCGCCACTCTTCTTGAGGGAATACGTGAAGTGGCCGGCAAGGATGTGAATGTCCTCTATGCCAAGGGTAGCAATCTTTGTGAAGATCCTGTTCTGGAGGCTAATTCCACTATGTTCGGACGCTCTCTGCACAGAGATTCCAGAAGCGATGCTCAGCTTCTTAATGAGGCACTCAGGGTGGCACGTCGCAGTGATGTGATTGTCGCTGCACTCGGTGAGGCTTCCGAGATGTCGGGAGAGTGTTCTTCACGAACGGATCTTGATATTCCGGATGTTCAGAAGACTCTGCTTAAGGAACTTCTCAAGCTGGGCAAGCCTGTGGTTCTGGTTCTGTTTGACGGACGTCCTCTGACTATCGAGTGGGAGTCCAAGAATGTTCCTGCTATTTTGAACGTATGGTTTGGCGGCAGTGAGGCTGCATATTCCATAGCGGACGTGCTTTTCGGAGATGTCAATCCTTCAGGAAAATTGGCTATGACTTTCCCTAAGAATGTCGGTCAGATTCCTCTTTATTATGCACATAAGAACACCGGACGTCCTCTCGAAGGCTCTGACGGTCAGGGAAAGTGGTTTGTCAAGTTCCGTTCAAATTATCTGGATGTCGACAATGATCCTGTATATCCGTTCGGATATGGTCTGAGCTATACGTCGTTCTCTTATTCTGCTGTGACTCTTTCTTCGGATACTCTTTCTGAAGGCGGAAGCATCAAGGCGAGCGTCAAGGTTACCAATACAGGCAAAGTAGGCGGTAAGGAAGTGGTTCAGATGTATCTGCAGGATGTGAAGGGCAGTGTATCCCGTCCTCTTCGTGAGCTCAAGGGATTCGAAAAGATATATCTTGCTCCGGGAGAAAGCCGTGTCGTTACATTTGAGATTGGCCCGGATGTTCTCAAATTCTGGAATCAGCAGATGGTATATGGAGCTGAGAAGGGTGAATTCAAAGTATTCATTGGCTCAGATTCTACAACCAAGAATGAAGCAGTGTTTACATTGATATAAAAAAGAAGTTTTGTTGGTTAGAAGCCGCGGGATTGATTCCTGCGGCTTTTTTTGTGGCTTAACGGCGCTGGTGTATAGGATTTTAGAGCGGAGTTGTATAATTTTGTGAGATACAACCGTTAAATTTATGAAATATGCCTGACAGTTTGCAGATTTCCGTTCGTGGCCTTCAGATGCCTTCGTCTCCTATCAGAAAATTGGCCCCTTTGGCAGAAAAAGCCGAAAGGGAAGGCGTAAAGCTCTATAAGCTGAATATAGGTCAGCCTGATATCCCCACTCCGCAGAAAGCTCTGGATTCTCTGAAGTCGATAGACCGTAAGGTGCTGGAGTATAGCCCGTCTCAGGGCTTCTTGTCTTTGCGCAAGGCGCTTGTCGGGTATTACACCCGATTCGGTATTGGCCTGGATGCGGAAGATATAATCATTACTTCAGGTGGTTCGGAGGCGGTATTGTTTGCTTTTATGAGCTGTCTTAATCCGGGAGACGAGATTATCATTCCGGAGCCTGCCTATGCGAACTATATGTCTTTTGCGGTCTCTGCAGGAGCTGTGATACGCACGGTGGCGTCTTCCATAGAAAGCGGTTTCGCTCTTCCCCGCATAGAAGAGTTTGAAAAGCTCATAAATGAGCGGACCAAGGCTATCCTTATCTGCAATCCCAATAATCCTACCGGTTATCTTTACACCCGTGGGGAGATGGCTCAGATACGCGATCTGGTTCAGAAGTATAATCTTTTCCTGTTTTCGGACGAGGTGTACCGCGAGTTCATTTATTCGGGCGAGCCCTATGTGTCGGCCATGCATCTGGAGGGGATAGAGCAGAATGTGATATTGATCGATTCCGTGTCGAAGCGTTATTCCGAGTGTGGAATCAGGATAGGGGCCCTGGTAACTAAAAACGCTCAGGTACGCGCGGCGGTAATGAAGTTCTGCCAGGCCCGTCTGTCGCCGCCGCTCCTCGGGCAGATAGTGGCCGAGGCTTCCATCGACGGGACGGAAGAGTACTCGCGTATAGTTTACGAGGAATATGCCAAGAGGCGGAAGTGTCTTATTGACGGCATCAACCGCATCCCGGGCTGCTATTCCCCTATGCCCATGGGAGCTTTCTATACGCTTGCACAACTTCCTGTTGACGATGCCGATAAGTTCTGCGCCTGGTGTCTTGGTGAGTTCAGGTATCGCGATGAGTTTACACCTGACTCCTGCGTAGCCGAGAGCGTGATGATGGCGCCGGCTTCCGGGTTCTATACCGATCCTTCGCTCGGACGGAACCAGGTTCGTCTGGCCTATGTGCTCAAGGAGGAGGACCTTAAACGCGCACTGTTTGTGCTTGAAAAGGCGCTTGAAAGATATAACTCCCTTTAATTTAGTGTTCTAACATCTATTAAAGATGGGTCTTGCGACATGTCCTCAGGGTTGGTGCCGTCAAGACCTTGAGGGATGTCCGTGCCCAGGGAGTAAAAAAGTTCTGTCCAGTAGGGATCTACGCTACCGTCTTCGCGACGGAAGTTCATAGGATTGGCCTTAAAGATATGCCTGCCGAAAGAGTCGAGATAGGACTCGTAGACAAGTTCGCTGCAGTATAGTGCGTCGCATCCTGGAAGAAAAGCGAAGTCATAAGGCTGTCCGATAAAGGATTTTGCGCGAAGTATGCACTCCTGGGCGGAGATAGTGCCTTTCACTCTTTTTAGATCCACTCTATAGCCCTCGGCTTTTTGTGCCGCAAGCCAATTCTTATCTATTCTGCTTCTGTGTACGCCAAGCTTAGGTGTGGCCTCTATGATCCACGCCTTACCGTCTTTATCAATTTCCACTATCCCCACATGCGTGTATCCTCCTCCTGTAGCTCCGCTTATGGCGCTGTCCATTGAATCCGCATCCTCTTGGATAGTAGGCATGAAAAACAGGAGATCCGCATTGCGAAGACGCTGCCGGCTGCAGGAGCTGAATGCCAGTAAGCTAAGAAGCAGAAGACAAATAAGGCTCTGAAGGACAGAGGGGTAGCTGTATTTCGAACGCCTTAAGATAGTGAATCCCCATGTTATGCTCATACTCCGATCCGTTTTTGCGCTGCAAAGATAGCTACTTTTAACTATAAATCGGTATGCTCTGAGTGGCACTAACTATTTTTAGTGATTGCTCTGTGCGGGCTGTGATTATATTTTTGCACCCGAAATGAAAAAGTTAGTAGCAACAAGTTTGATATCTGCCCTTTCCGTGGCTTTTCTCGCCGGAGAGGTTCACGGTCAAAGCATCGCTTCCCTTGCCCCCGGTCTTAGTGTCGGAGGCTATGGTGAAGCGGCGTATTCACGTAATTTTTATAGTGATAATGTATATCGTTATTCCGATCCGTCGACATATAAGAACGATCCCAGTCACGGGAGGTTCGATATTCCGCACGCTGTAGTTTATCTGGGTTATGATTTCGGTCATGGCTGGAAGATGCAGACTGAGATAGAATTCGAACATACCGGTACAGGTACCGCTATGGAGAAGGAATTCACCGAGGCCGGAGAATGGGAAAGTGAAATCGAAAAAGGAGGAGAGGTGGAACTTGAGCAGTTCTGGCTCCAGAAGACTTTCTGTCCTGCCTTGAATGTCAGAATCGGCCATATAATCGTTCCTGTGGGAGGATTGAACAATGCACACGAACCTCTCAATTTCTTTACCGTATATCGTCCGGAAGGGGAGTATACTATTCTTCCGTCGACTTGGCACGATACGGGATTCAGTATCTGGGGAGAGGCAGGCAAATGGAAATATGAAGTTCTGATGGTGGCAGGTCTTGACGCCTTTATGTTTGACAGGGATAATTTCATCGCATACGGTGCCGGTTCTCCTTATGAGTATAAAGTCGCCAACAATTACGGTTTTGCTGCCCGTGTGGACAACCACAGCATTGAAGGTCTGAGACTTAGCCTAAGTGGATATTATGGTCAGTCCATGCACAATTCCTTTCCTAATGACATGCATAACACCCGTTATGCGGATGTCAAGGGCCATACGCTCATAGGAGCATTTGATTTCCTGTACAAGAGCAGAGACGAGAACCTCATAATCAGGGGTAATGCCGACTATGGCTATCTTTCAGACGCCTCAACCATCAGTCTTATAAAGCGTAATCTTTCATCTAACAACGCCCCTTATAAGAAAAACCCGGTTGCACAGAACGCCTGTGCTTTCGGTACGGAGGCCGGGTATGATATCCTGCACCTTTTCAGAAATGCCACGCGTGAGAAGAAACTCTACATTTTCGGAAGGTATGAGTTCTATGATTCATATATTCCGGCTTCGGACCAGCAGGATTACACATACACGGACAAACACCGCATAGCTTTGGGCATCAATTATATGCCAATCCCTCAGATAGCCATTAAGATGGAATGGTCAGAGAGATTTCTCAAATCGGAATATAATAATGAGCCAAGCATATCGCTGGGTATAGCCTATATGGCATTTTTTAACAGAAAATAATTTACTTAAATAAACAATGAAAAGATTTTTAGTTAGTGGCGGTGCCGCACTTATCGCGATGAGCCTTTTGAGCTCATGCCAGGGCACAAAGAATGATGGAGCGCTTACTGCAGACGAGCAGGAGATGCAGGCTATCACATCAGAGTATGTAAACAAGGTTATTTACCCTATCTATGGAGAACTTGCAAATGCTACAAGTGATCTTTACGAGAAACTTGCTGATCTTACAGACAAATTCGAGAGTGATGCCAATTCTGTTTCTCAGAGCGAGATAGATGAGATCTGCAGCGTTTTCCTTACTGCCAGAAGTTATTGGGAGAAATCAGAGGCCTTCCTTTTCGGTGCCGCTACATTCTTCTCAATCGATCCGCACATCGACACATGGCCGCTTGACCGCAAAGCTCTCGCTACTTCACTTTCAAATGCCAAGCAGGTAGAGGAACTTCGTGGTGAGGACGGAATAGCGTATGCAGGCGGTAAGCTCGGTGAGGAACTTCTCGGATTCCACGGCGTTGAATTCATCCTTTTCCGTGACGGAAAGAACAGAACAATCGCTCAGCTTAAGGCTAAGGAGGATAATGAGGATTTTGCAGGAGTCAATGTTACAGGTCTTCAGGAACTTATCTACGCTACGGCAGTGGCAGGAGATCTGCGCAACAAATGCTACCAGCTTGAGGTTTCGTGGAACGCAAATGCTCCTAAGGAACATGTAGAGGTATGCGAAGACTGCGAGTACAACACCACAATAGGGGATAAGAGCTTCGGTGAGGATATGCTTTCTGCAACCAAGGCCGGCAGCACATACGCTACCATGCAGAGCGTGATGACCACCATTCTGGTTTCCGGTTGCTCAAATATCGCCAATGAAGTGGCTAACACCAAGATGGGTTCAGCTCATACAGGTGAGGACGTCAACTATATCGAAAGTCCGTACTCCAAGAATTCTTTCGTGGATTTCGAAAACAACATCCGCTCTATCGAGTACTCACTTTATGGTGCGGAAAATGCTACAGAGCCGGCAGCTCATTCGCTTATGAAATACTTCAACGATAATTATTCCGGAGCTTCCGCTCTTAAGAGCGCTCTTGATAATAGTATCGCTAAGCTTAAGGTCTGCCAAAGCAAGGGGCATTTCGTTGACATCTATACCGACGCTTGCGTACAGGATGCAATGGACGCCATCAACGAGCTTGATGCTCAACTCAATAAAGCTTCCGCTTGGATTGCGTTAAGATAAATTGATAATATGAACAGATTTCAAGTAAATCTTTTTATAGGAGTCAGCATTATTGCTCTGGCGTCATGCCAGGGCAATAGTGGTAATGAGACCCCTGAAACAGTCCCTGACACAAAATATGTGGGACAGGCTGTAGGTAATTTTACTGCCGATGAATGGTACCCGGGAGGTATTCTCGGTACTACCCTTAATGTTACGGCAGGTTGTTATGAAGATGAGACTCCGGCCACGACCGAGCAGGGTCTTACGACTGCTTTCACTCACGGAGAGCAGCTTTTCGAGCGTACTTATACCCTTACGACCAAGCCTTTCTGGGGACTTGGCCCTGCGTCTGTACGTAAGTCCTGTCTGCATTGCCATCCGGCATATGGACACGGAAAACGTCAGGATGAATATAAGGCATCTACCGTAGGTAACGGCTACCTGCTTGTTATCTACACTCCCGTGGATGGCGCCAACAGTGACGATGGCGGGTATATCGCCAATGTTACCGGTATGCCTCAGACTCAGGCCGTGACACCGTTCCTTCCTCCTATTGACGAAAGTCAGATTACACTGACGTGGAATACCGTCGCTTCCATGGAGAGCGGACTTCCTATGAAATTCAAGGATGGGCAGGAATACAGTCTTATCTACCCGGTGGTTACCATTCCGCAAAGCGCATTTAATACGGACCCTGTTCCTTCAAACTATGCCGTACGTCTTGAAAGTACGCTTGGTGTCATAGGCACAGGTCTTCTGGATGCCATCCCAACGGATTCCATCCGTGTTCAGTATCAGAGGGAAGCGCCTTATGTGGAGCTCAACCCTTCCTTCTGGGATAAGGATGCCAATGACTTCGCTTCCGGCGCGTGGTATACTCTTGCGCAAGGCTACCTTGCAGACGGAACTCCTTTCGGAGGCTCCGCCGCCCAGAATAAAGAGCTCAAGAGATTCACTTATGCTATGACCCGTGCTTCTCTTCAGGATGGTCCCGGTGCCAATGCCATATGGAACATTACCAATGTCTCCCGTTCAGACCGTCCTTATCTTTATACTACTTCAGCGTGGGCCAAGAAGATGTCCCAGACCTCTTCTGTAATCGAGGCTATCAAGGCCGACCCTTCATCACCTTACTATGCTGACGGAACGGATGAGGGCATAGCTGAAGCAGTGCTTAACCTTCTGGACCCGAAGACTAATCAATTCGATAACGAATGGAATAATTTCTCCCCGGAGATGACCGATTCTGATTTTTATGATTTTCTCGTATGGCAGAGAGGTCTTGCCATCCCTAGAGCCCGCAATCTTAATGATGCTGCAGTTCAGAAAGGTAAGGAACTTTTCAATCAGATAGGATGTGCCAATTGTCATCGCGCCCAGTGGCATACGACTGCTGATAATTATTGGTCTCCTGAAATTCTCGCAGGCAAGCCGCTTCCTCGTTATGCAGATCAGACCATCTATCCGTATACGGATATGATTCATCACCGTCTGTATATGAAGGAAGGCATACACGGAACTTGGTGCAGAACCACTCCGCTTTGGGGCAGGGGACTGCATAAGGTCAATACCGGTTCTGCCGACCGTCTTCACGACTGCAGAGCACGTAATACTCTCGAAGCCATAATGTGGCATGGTTACAGTGAGAAGAGCGATGCGTTCGAGAGCACGGAGAAATTCTATAACCTTTCAAAGGAAGAAAGGGATGCTGTAATCAAATTCGTGGATTCTATCTAATGAATAAAGATAAAGTATTGAAATATCTGTCGTTTGGTACATTGGCCCTTATCGTCCTGGCGATGATGGGGGCCACTGTGCTTGAAAAAGTGAAGGGTACGGATGTGGCCTTGAGTACAGTATATCACAGCCCGGCGGTAATCTGCCTGTGGATAATATGCTGCGTCTCTGCCATAGTGTTGTTGTTGTCGCGTCGCGTCCGCAGCGTTTCACTTCTTCTCGTTCACTTTTCTTTCGTCGTGATACTCTCAGGCGCCCTTATTTCGTTTTGCACCGGCACCTCTTATATGCTGAGTCTCAGGGAAGGGGAGAGTGATGACAGCACGCTTCCATTCACAGTTACTCTCGATACTTTCGAAGTGGAGTATTACCCACTCTCCACCGCCCCCTCTGATTATAAAAGTTCTTTGACTATCCTCGACGAAGACAAAAAGGTCGGCGTGGAAGTGTCCATGAATCATATTGGCCGCTATAAAGGCTACAGATTCTATCAGAGCGGGACAGACGGCAAGACCGGAAGCTACTTAACAGTAAGCCGTGACGTAGCAGGTACAGCTGTCACCTATGTGGGTTTTGTCCTATTGCTTGTAGGAATGCTGCTTCAATTCTTCAGAAAAGGCAGTTCTTTTCGTCGGGCCATCGCGAGATTGTCTGGGGTCTCTATCGTTTTGCTTTGTTTTCTTTTTGTTTGCCCCCAGACATCCGCCCGCGAAAGACATCCTCAGGTCCTTCCGGACGATGTGGCCGATGCCTTTGATGAGTTGTATATCTATCATAACGATAGGGTCTGTTCATTTTCTACTTTTGCCCGGGACTATTGCCTGAAAGCTTATGGAAAATCTTCATACAAGGGCGCATCTGCCACTCAGGTGGTTACAGGATGGCTCTTCTATTATGGCCAATGGGAAAATGTTCCCTTTAAACTGAAGGCGAAAGATCGGGGCGGTGCCGTAGAGATGGAAAAACAGTTTTTGTTTTCTGGCGTGGCCTCCGGAGCTGCTTTCAAGGTTTTCCCTTACCGAGATGAGGGAAAGGTCAAATGGTATTCGTGTGAGGACCTGCTTCCTGTGGATATAAGCAGCGATAATTGGCTTTTCATAAAGAAAGCTATGGACCTGGTGGCGGATTGCATCAGGGAAGAAAATTGGGCTGATGCGAAGTACTATCTTTCGAAAATCAGGGCCTATCAGCAGAAGGTCTGTGCGGAGGAACTTCCTTCTGAGGGTCAGCTGGCTCTTGAAAAGACGTATAATGCGATATCTCTTCCAAAGGTAGCCGCAATGCTCTGCTTGACGCTGGGAATACTTCTGTTCCTGTCTTTCGTGGTGAAAATCCGTCGTCGCAAGCCTCTTGAACAAAGTCCGGTTTCCTGGTGGATTTCACAGGGAATACTTTGTGCGCTTTCCTTGTATGTGCTTCTGATTCTTGTGCTTCGTGGACTTGTGAGCGGACATCTTCCTATGTCTAACGGCTTTGAAACTATGCTCGTGCTCTCGTGGATTACGCTGATGACAGGGATTCTTTTGTCAGGCAAACTGCATATGATGCATGCTTTTGCCTTTATCCTTAGCGGCTTTGCCCTTCTGGTAAGTTCGCTTGGACAGAGCAATCCGCAGATTACCCATATGGCTCCGGTTCTTAATTCACCCCTTCTCAGCGTGCACGTGGCCAGCATGATGATATCATATTCTCTTCTTGGGATTTCTGCACTTAGCTCTCTGGCGGGACTCCTTTCCAGTGGAAAGGAATCATCCCAGCTAAGGGATATAAGTATAGTTGTCATCTATCCTGCACTTTTCACCCTTATCGGGGGGACTGTTCTTGGCTCTATATGGGCCAATCAAAGCTGGGGATGTTATTGGAGCTGGGACCCTAAGGAAGTATGGTCCCTGGTTACCATTATTGTTTATTCCGTTTTGCTTCATACGCGTGTTTTAAAAGGAATTGACATCGACAGACGTTTCCATCTTTATACGGTGCTGTCTTTCCTCTGTGTGATTATCACATATTTTGGAGTCAATTTCTTCCTGGGCGGCATGCACAGCTATGCCTAGGTTTGGTGTTTTTGAGAAATTTTGATTAAGTTTGCTTGAAAGGATGAATATGATTATGGTCATTAACCCTAATATGAAATTGGCAGATCTGATAGATATCAATCATAATCTGCTGGCGGTTCTTTCGCGTCTGGACGTGAGTCTTGGCTTCGGGGAACATACCATAGAGCAAGCTTGCAAATTGCATAATGTCAATACTGAAGCTTTTCTGCTTATCTGTAACGTCTATAATTTTGAAGGCTATGTTCCTTCCCAGGCACTTTTGGATAAGGCCGATGTGCGTGACATATTGAAATATCTGCACAATTCTCATGTGGATTATATGTCCTCGTCTCTCAGGCAGTTGGAGATTCTCACCGCTCAGATGTTGCAGAATTGTCCTGATTCTCAGAAGAATATGATAGAGAGGTTTTTCGAGGACTACCACGATGAGGTGAAGAATCATTTTGATTATGAGGAAAGCGTGGTTATGCCTTATGTTGACGCACTTTTCCGCGGGGAGAAACAGCAGGGCTATTCAATCGACACTTTCGAAGAGAACCACGGCAACATAGAAGAGAAATTGTGCGACTTGAAGAATATCGTGATGAAATATCTCCCTCAGTCCTGTGACCAGGCCCTCCGTTACGATGTCCTGCATCAGATTTATCATCTTGAAAAAGACCTCAGACGTCATACTTTGATAGAAGACAATGTACTGACACCTATAGTGTCCAGAATGGAGTCTCGCCTATGAAAATTCGTAATGTCATAATAATCAGCCCTTCGCAGATTATTTCAAAAGGACTGGAGAAAGTTTTTATGGAGCATAGCGAATTCAGGGTCGCCAATATCCTTACGGAGATTCCTCGAAGTCTGGACATGCTTCGTTCGACAAATGCTGATCTGATAGTAATAGACCCGTCTATAATTGATTATGCATCGCGCTCGAGTGTGCATACGCTTGTCAATTCTTCTCTTGATATCCCTGTAATTGCGCTCTATACTGTCTTTTTGGAAGAGGATTTTTATCACCAATTCGATGCCGTAATTAGTCTTTACGATCTTCCGGCCGTGATAATAAGCAAATGCCGTAAGGCTTTGGAGGTGGAACTGGATTCTTCCAAGGGGGATGGCGGTGAACTTTCCGCCCGGGAAAAAGAAATTCTCGTGAGTGTGGCAAAGGGCAAATTGAACAAGGAGATAGCCGATGAATTCAATATCTCGGTGTATACCGTCATGACTCACCGTAAGAATATCACCCGCAAGACCGGAATTAAAACGGTAGCCGGACTTACGGTGTATGCTATGTTGAATAATCTTATAGATCCTTCGTCTCTGGAATAGGTCAGAGGTCTTCCACGCGAAGGATTCCGTTGCGGTTCAATACAATGCGCAGGTGTCTGTATTCTGTCTGGTCGAGGTGCTTGAGCTGGCAGATAGCGTGCATGCAATAGACTCTCTGTACACGCACCGTGGAGATTTCTCCGTTCTCGTCCAGTACGTTTACAGGAACTTCCGGGTTATCCATCTTCTGCAGGAAGCGGTTCAGGTGCAGACGCATTATCTCGTTGATTCCGCGTAGCGGGTATTGGTTCTCGGCCATAAGGGCATCACTGTCCAGCACCAGACGCTTGCGGTAGAGCAGGACCTTTTCCTCGAAGATGCGCGATTCATCATCCATGGAGGCGTATTCCTTTCTCAACTCCATCACTTCCTGCGGAATCTTGTTTCCGGACACGAAGTCCGCCGCTTCCTTCAGCATTCCTACTTTTCGGCTTCCTATGGTGATGCGTGCTTTCTTGTCATAGTATTTGTTTACAAGCTTGTGGGCGAACCAGTAGCGCATAAGGTCCTTGATGCGATCTTTCATCATATAGCTGACGACGAGAACCACGAAGAGCGGTCCCGTTATGTTGCCGAACCTCACCTGTGTGGCCCAGCCTATGGCGGTCGCAAAGATCATTGCCACGCCCGCGGCTATGCTGTAGTAGAGCTGTTCGACAGCTATACCGTCTTTGCGTTTGGCCAGGTTGATATAAAGGTCGCTTTCTATGTATTTTTTCTGTATGCTCTGATTGTAAAGCAATTCGCGGTTATGGACGGGGTCGTTGTCGAGAGCGTCAAATCCTTTTGCGCTGGCATAGCGTTTTTCTCCAAGAAGAAATTCGACCATGGACTTCCGTGTGTCTGAAAGGTCTGCGCCTGTCCGGCTGTCCAGGTTCTTTACTATGTTCGTGGCTTGTGTCGTGATTATATGGCTCATATATTCGTCCACGACGGCGAAATGCTGCTTTTCCCTGTCTGCGATTGTCTCCACGAGGGGATAGAGAGATCGGAAATGATGTAGTATTGAATCCAGAAGGTCGCGGTATTGTCTGCATGCGGCATCCGCTTTGGCACTGTTCTGTGTGCCGCGTATGCTGTTGGTGCTGTTTCTCAGCGCGCTTTTGAAGATGGCGGCATACATCTTCAGGTGGTATTCGAAGTCTTCCGTCTTGTCTTCGCCTTGGGAGAGCGAGACTATGGAGTCCTTGAGCCTGACAAACGGCAGGGACGTCTGCTCGGCGAGTTCGCTCAGGGAAAAAACGGGTGTAATCAGTCGCACGTTCGATTTGATATCGCGATAGAACTGGTCTTTTCCGTAGGTCTGGGAGCTGATGCCCATACTGTTCGGGATGAAAAGCCAGGTATTCACCGCGAAATCGTTTTTCTTCTCCGTCTCATCGGAGACGAAACCGAATTTGAATTCGACTGAAAAGTTGTCGTGTTTTTTTGCCTGAAGATTAATCATTTACTTAAGTTATAATAAACAGACGGTCTTTAGAACAGCAGTGGGGTGTATCCGAGCCAATGCAGAACTGTCTCGCCCCATAGCAGTATCAGAAGCCAGGATATGAACATCATGGTGATGCCGAAACGGAAGGTGTCGCTCCAACTATATTGGTTTGTATTATAGAGCAGTGCGGCAGGTTTGCTGTTGAACGGAAGCACGTAGACGTGTTCGATAAGCATGGCAACAGGGAATGCGAGACTGAGCTGGGGAAGACCGAATTTCTGTTCCACTCCCAGTGCGATTGGCACGAAGATGAGCGTTCGCATAGTCTTCGATTCGAAGATGAGTCCGCTGAACATCATCATGAAGGTCAGTACGACATAGAGCAGCCAGAACGGTGCGTCTGCGCCTATTCCTAAACTGTTGAAGCATACGTCGACCAGTGTCCCCGGGAGTTTGGTGGCGTCGAGCCCTGCTCCCAGCGTGTATGCGCCGGCCGAGAAGAGCATAAGATGCCAAGGGATGTCGACATCGTTCCATTTGACTACGCCTATTCCCGGCATAAGTGCTATTACGGCGCCTATGAAAGCCACGGTGGTGGCATCAAGTCCGTGAAGCTTGTCTGTGGACCAGAGTATCAGCACGCCCAGGAAGATGGCTATGGCCTTATATTCTTCCGCGCTCATTTTTCCCATACTTTCCAGCTCGGTGCGAAGTCTCTGAAGTCCGCCTTCGATTTGTGGCTTCTGCTCCTCCTTTTTCATTGGGAAGATCAGTTTTGTTCCTATGAGCCAACCTATCAGTACCATTATTATAGTAAGTGGGAAGCATGCCACGAACCAGTCGCTGTAGCCTATCGTTGAGCCGTATGCACCCATAAATAGCGATATCGCAAGCAGGTGCGCTCCGCTTCCCGTTAAAAAGCCCGTAGCGCAGATGTTTATCTGGAAAAGGTTTTGAAGCACAAGGTTGCGTCCGAAATTGTTCCGGTTGCCATCAGAAGCTCCATATATGGCACATACTACCATAAATATCGGCAACAGTATGGTGGCTTTGGCCGTGGTGGCGGAAATGAACGCCGAGAGCACGAGGTTTATGATGATGAAGCTGAAAAAGATGCCTTTCGCGCTGTGTCCGAACTTGAGTACGAACCATAGGGCGAATCTTTTGGCTACGCGTGTTTTCACCAGCATTGATGCCAATACGAATGAAAGGATGTTCAGCCACATCACCGGGTGTCCGAGCTGAGCGAAGGCCGTTTTCTGTGGCACCACCTCTGTAAGCACTATCGCCAGAATTATTATCAGCGAGGTGAGGTAATTCGGGATGGCTTCAGTCATCCACAATACGAGTCCGGCGATAAATATCGCCAGCATGGACTTTTCGGCCGGAGTCTGGAGGAAACTTACATCCAGCACCCAGTTGAAAAGAATAAAGAGGATTATGGCCAGAGGCCCACCCGCACGGGCCATGCCTTTTTCAAATCCGGATTTCTGCATTTTGGGCAGTTTCTCGATCCTGTAGTTGTTCATATCGAGCGGATCGAAACTGTGTATGTGGGTCTCTGACATAATCTTCTGAGTGTTAATTTATTTCCAATTCTTGTAAGGGTTCTTCATGAGCATGGAGTTATAGTATTTCTTGTCTCCCGTAACTTCGGTGGAGAGCCAAGAAGGATGCTCGAATGCTTCATTTTCTTCGCCAAGTTCCACTTCGGCAACCGTAAGGCCTTCGTTGTCACCGTAGAATTCGTCAACTTCGAATGTGTGGTTTCCTTTCGGAACGAGGTAGCGGGTTTTGTCTATCACGCCCGGCTCGCAGATTTTGAGAAGCTCACGAACGTCTTCAACAGGGATTTCTTTCTCCCATTCGAAACGGCTGGCTCCGCTGTCGTTACCTATGCCCTTGACTGTGATGTACCCTTTGTCGCCTTTAACTCTGACTCTGACAGTCCTTTCGGGAACTGAACTGAGGTAGCCCTGCGTAATGCGGGTGGCTTTGGTGGCCTCGGCCTTGAAATCGCCGCAGACCAGGAATTTCTTTTCTATTTCTTGTGCCATAATATGATTAGTTAGCAAGCGGTTTATCTGACATACCTATGACTCTCTTGATTGCTTGAAGATAGTTGATGTTTTCCACTCCTTCAAGTCCGCAGTCAGTCACGGTTTTACGTATATCTTCTATCTCTGTGGATTCGGAATTGATGGTGACGACCTTGGCCCCGTTGATGAGCACGTTGCCCACCTCGCAGATAGTGTCGTTGACCATATAGCCGAAGCGCTGTTTGTGAACTTTCACCGCAGCAAGGTCCGGATTGGCTTTGACCATTGCGATGAACTCTTCGTAGGTGTATGTGTCTTTGGTAAGCTCAGGCATCTTTACCATGAATGCAGGGAACACTTCATTCTCGAGCACTTCGCGCGAAATAGGGAATTCGCCTTTCATCAGAGGATTCCACTGCTCGAAGCCGTCCACTGTCTGAACATAAGTCTTGATGTCCATCTTGCCGTTACGGATTTTGGTGTTGTTGATGTCATTGGCGCGTGAGATGATATACACCTCGTCGCTTTCCCTTTCCCATACTTTTTCCGGAACAGGCGCTGAAAGACGTGCCATACGATACTGTGCGGCGCTGAAGTCCTGCCCGAATGAGCGGAACTCGAAACGAGGTTTTGACTGTTCGCCGATCTTTAATTCTTCTTTTGCCATAATTATATAATTTGAAATCTGTTATTCTCCTAAATCAAGTGCTTCTTCTCCGTCTACATTGGCCGCACCAGGGGTCACAGTGGTCTGGTGGTACCATTTGCCGTCTGCGTTGCGTCCGTAAGAACCTGTATATTTGGTTCCCGGATGCTTGGCATAGTTGAAGTCATCCAGTATGGTGGCTCCGTCAGGCTTGGTCAGATATACACGGACAGCCTTCTTGGCAGAGAGCCCGCTGTGGAATACGAGAGCTTCGTTGTAGCCTTCCTGGGCTTCGCCAGCCACGGTTACGTCTTCACTGTAGAGAAGAAGGTATTCTCCGGCAGCAAGGCTTCTTTCGTCGCAAGTCCATACGGATTTGTCGTCTTTGAATATCTGTATGCCTGTGATGTTTATTTCAGCTTCAGCTCCATTGTAGAGTTCTATGAATTTGTCGTTGCCGTTGAGTTCGTTGAGAACGAGACCGGTATAGTTTATAGGATTCTCGCCTACGGTGTAGTTGAATTCGCCTGAGCGTCCTTTTTCTCCGCTCTCAGCCTCAGCTTCGATAAAGTATGTCACTTTGACTCCCATATCGAATGCGGGGATGGTGGCTGCCCATGAGCTGCCGTTCGACGGCTTCATGTCTATGGTTTTGCTCTCTTCTGTCACTGTGTAAGTCAGTGTGGCTGAGGTGATCTCTCCTGCAAGCGAAGTGATGTCGGCCGTAACGTTTACGGTGCTTTCAGCGGTGAGAGCTACTGTGTTCTGCACATTGGCTATGACGGGAACTCCATAAATCTTGTCTTTGACGCAAGATGAGACCAGCAGCGCGGCGGCTGCGGTTAAAAGAATATATAATGACTTTTTCATTTTGTTCTTGTTTTATTATGAATGAGGATTTTAGAATGCTATCTGGAAACGGAGTGCGAGCATATTGTAGTCCACGCCTGCTTTGCCGTCTTTCTCTACCACTTTAGTGTAGTCCTTGGTAGGGTTGCCCGCTGCGTCGTGACCTACATAGAGCTTGCCTTTTCCGTTGGCGTAGCGGTCGTTGTTGTTGAACTGGTAATTGAGCATCACCTTCACATTCTTGGTAGGGTAGTAGTTCAATCCCACTGAAAAGCCTTCGGCGCTGCCTCCGTAGTAGTCGGCAGTGTTGAAGTCGCAGTATTCGTAACGAAGTGCGAGCTCAAGATCTCCCCAGCTGCGTCCGTTGTTGATGCGGGTGTATTTGGCTCCGTCGGCGTCGTAGTTCTGGTGGCCTCCGAAGAGTAGGTAACTTGCCTGAACATACCATCCGTCGGCCGTCTGATGTCCTTTGTCATTGATGCTGCGGTCCAGAATGGCTGTGCGGGCTATATATGCTCCTTCGTAGCGGAGTCCGTTATAGTGACCTGCCAATTCGAAGGTGTATGCTATCTCGTGGTCGAGACCTGCTATGGCGTCGGTGTCAAGATATTTCTTGCGGTTGATGCTGGTAGTGTTGCGTGAGCTGTAACGTGCCACCTTATAGCCGTCTCCCGATGTGAGTTTAGGCTCGCGGTAAGAGAATGCGGCGCCTATGTGAAGAGATGAGTTCTGATGCTTGTAAAGCGGACGGAGAACAAGTTTGCCGGTGTACGAAAGTCCTTCGTTATAGCCGAAGTCTTTATTGTTGTCTTCCATAAGAGCCTGTTCTTCAGAGCCTTTGAGTTCAGGCCCGAATACTCCGGCGCTTGCCCAGAGCCAATCCTTGGCGTAGGTGGCGTTGATGCCCAGATGACGGGAAGGTGCGAGAGCCGTTACCATAGGGCGTTCCATGAACATAAGGTAACGTGAAGTGGTGTTTCTCTGGATGGAGAAATTTTCCTTGAAGTTACCGACTTTGATCGAAGTGTAAGGAATACCGGTATAGCTTATTATGGCGTCTTTGATCTCCGGCGTGCCACTGGTCCAGTCGGTGTCTATCTCTCCGTACCAGTTCTTGTCGAGCTGGGCCTTGACGGCGAATCTCGAGCGGCGGATGTTCATTCCGTTGCCTATGGCATCGTAGTCGTCGTCATTGCCGAAAAAGACGGCTGCGTCACCCTGGATGCGGATGTCGAACCAGAATTTGTATCCAGCCTTGTCGTTTTTGAATACTAGTATACCATCCTGCATCTCAGGTTTTACCTTGTAGATTTGGACGGACTGTCCATACTGATTGATGTCGGTTTTTACATCATCATCATCTTGTGCAAAGACTGGAAGCGACACTGAAGCTGCCAGCAGGAACAAAAAAAATCTTTTCATTTTTGCTTGATTATTAGTTTGTGTTTATTCTTTATATTGATTTTATGAATTCTACCAGATTGTCTCCTTTCTCCAGTCCAAGTTTCTGACGAAGGCGATATCGACCTATTTCTACGCTTTTTGTATTGATTTTCATTAAAGTAGCTATGTATTTAGAAGAAAAACCCAGCCTAAGAAGTGTAGCCAGTCTCTTCTCTTGGGAAGTGAGATTTGGAAATGCGTTTTCCAGTCTTAAGTTGAAATCCTTATGCAGGACTTCAGCCTGCGTGTAGAAATACGATGAGTCTACTTCCTGTTCGAATGAAAGCCTGTGTCTTATGGAGTTGCTCAGTTCCGTTATTATATCTGATCTCCGGCTTTCGCTTTCTGCCTTCGACAATTCCTTTACCAGAGAGTCGAGACCTTCCAAGTATTCCTTCTGCTCATAAAGACTGAGAGCCACGTTCATGGTTTCTTTCCTCTTCATCTCCAGCGCGTCATGCAGCGCCTGATTTTCGCTTACCATGCTTCTAATTTCCAGATCGCCAATGGCCTTGCGGTTTTCGTAGAGCTGCTGTTGCTGGGTGGCCATGATTCGCGACATCTCTGCCTTCTGTCGTCGCTGAGAAGCGATATAATTGGCGGATAGTGCGCAGAATACCAGCAGAAGCAGAATGGTCATTATAGTGAAATACATAAGTGTTTCACCTTGCGCGGGGGCGCCGTCGGCTATTTTCTCGAGCAGGAAAGTGCATACGAGAGCGATTAGTGGAGCCAATATCATCCCGAGCAGACTACGGCTTATATTGTCGCTTTCAGTGAGCGGTCGTTTTCGTACTATCTCTACTGCGAGTATGCCTGCATAGATGAGAGGAAGCGGGGAAAGGGGGACAGGACTTAATGGTGAGCATGGAAGAGCGAAAAGCAGCAGTGTCAGGCTTACGCTCAGCGTTATTGCGAAGACTGTGCGTATGCTCCATTCCATACAGAGTTCTGCGCGTTCATCGCTTTTGCTCTTGATGGCGGGCCTGAAAATAAGCATGGTGGCCGTTATGATGCCAATGACGGATATCCCCAAAACTTTTCCCTCCAAGGTGCCGGAGGCTATGCCGGACAACAAGCCGGCGAGAAGAGCCCCGCTTACGGCGGCAGAAAGCAATATTATAAGGATGATTCCGTATCTGAAGTATGCTGCCAGTTTCAAAAGGTGTGTCCTGCTGCGTCTGAAGTATGTCCGCAGGGCGAAATACACTGCCGCCGAGATGACACCGCAGAAAACGGCTGCGGCGGTGGTTTCGATGAAAGGCGTGCCGGACACTTTGAAGCTGCCTTCCGTAGTCATATGCATTCCTTCAAGAGCACCGATGCAGGCGAGTATTATGGAGGCTGGAATGTGCAGATAATTGAGCACAATTACCGTTGAAAGTGCGGCGGAAGTAAGGATAAGGGTTTGCCAGACGTTGAGCCCGCCTGTAAGGTAGCTTTGATGTATATTCTGGGCTGTCTGGGAGTTAAGGGCCATGATTGCGGCGAGTGTCGCCACGATGAAAAATAAAAGGTCGAGCGTCTTTCTTTTTATCGCATATGTCGGGATGAGCAATCCTTCCACATATGGAAACTCTTTAAGAAAGAACCATATACAGATGATTGCCATCAGTAATATGACTGCCGCTTGATTCATTTTCTACATTGTGCTTCTTATGGACATGACTGCCAATTGGTCTGCGAGGCTGTCAGCAGCTTTGGATAGATTTTCTATGTGCAGGGCGAAATAGCGGAGATGGAATTTTTCACTGAGTTTCAGCTTGTCCATCCTGTGGAATACCGTTCGTTTTATGTCCTGAGCGCATTTGCCGGCTTCCTTTTCATAGTAGTAGGCACGGCTGATTTTGTCCGGAATGCTTTTGGGATCTCTGAAATATGCTTTGGCTGCCGGGATGGTAGTCTCAAGAGCAAGCACGGAGAATTCCGTCAGGCGTATGAAATCGGCGTTGAGTTCCCGGGGGATAAAAGGCATCTCTATCTCGAACTGGGATAGGGAATCGCTGAGCATGTCCATCACGTTGCGGGTCTTTTCGAGAAGCCGCATTATGTCTCCACGGGAGCGGACAAGGGCGGTTTTAGTGTAGAGAGCGTTTTCGATTTCGCGTCTGAGCGCTGAAGATTGCGACTCAAGCTCGGAGAGACTTTGCAGTTTCTCGTTGAATTCTTTTCTGTCCTCAGCATAGAGATAGTTCCTGATACCATCCTTATATACTATGAGTGCGTGGTCTATAGTGTCAAAGTACTGGTCGATATTCTCTATCAGCGTGTCTATCTTTTTCTTCCAAAACATCTCTGCGAATTTTTTTGCAATTTACTACAAAAAAACGTCATGTAGAGTATTGCTTTTATTCGCACGCAAGAGTGTATAGATTCGTGTATTTTTTAAATACTTGTGGTATAATTATTTATCTTGTGAAGTGCTGAATTGTAAATCTGGCTATATAGAGTTATTGTAGAGTTTTTTAGGAGGCTAATTCTTGTCTGTCACCATGAAGGTGACAGCGCTTACGCAGATAAATATGCCTGTTATTATGCCCACGGTGAGAGTCTCTCCGAAAGCGAGCAGCCCTATCATTATGGCTGTTATAGGTTCGAATACTCCCAGTACGGCTGTTTTTGTCGGTCCTATCAGTCGGGTTGAAATAGCCAGCGACAGCATGGAGATGGTTGTAGGTATTATGGAAAGACCGAATATGCAGCTCCATTGTTCTATGCCTCGTATGGCTCCTATTACAGGTTCGCCCTTCGCGACAGTGATTGCCAGGAAGAAGATAGCTCCCGCTATAAGTCCATATAATGTAAGACAATGTGCGGAAAGACTCTTGAGACGCGAGTTGTGATTGACTATTACCAGATATACGGAGTAGCATAGCGCTGATGCGACGGAGAGAAGGACGCCGGCCACTTTTATAGTCATTCCTCCGGTCGGCAGGCATATAAGAACAACTCCAAGCAGAGTGGCTGCGATGCTTGCCCATGTTCTGGGAGACGGCCTCTGATGCAGGAATATCATAGAGAGCGCCGTAAAGACAGGGTAGAGATAGACTATGGTGGTTGCCAATCCTGCCGGAATGAAATTATACGCCTCAAACAGTCCTATGCTGCTGCAGGCGAATATGATTCCCAGGAAAATGACAAGGCCGGTCTGGGATCGCTCTATTTTTAGATTTTCCCGTTTGACCAGCATCCACAAAAGCATTATTGCTGCGGCGATGCTGTACCTATAGAATAACATGGTGTAGACCGGGACTTGATCTACCAGCAACTGTTTTGCAAACAGGGGATTGAATCCGTAAGAAACACCGGCTATTATACCGGCGGTGTAGCCGGCAATGTTATTTCTTGAATTCATTATGTGTCTTTTCTTAGTTCAGGCTTCGTATCGATTTGGCCACATTGATAAGGTGGTCGGCTATACGTTCGGAATTTGATGAAAGCTCAAGATAGTGGGCTCCGACATTAGGGGTGCATACACCGGCACTGAGGCGTGATATGTGGTTGTCCTCCATCATCTTCGTGAAGTCATCTATCTGTTCCTCTATTACATTGGCCTCAGCCATTATGGTGAGATCTTCTTTCTTGTAGGCTTCTATAGCCTTGTCATAGAGATTGTGTATCAGGGTTTTGAGCTGGGAGATTTCGCTTAGCGCCTCAGGAGAGAATGTGTCTCCTGTTTTCTGCAGGTCGTCGGCGTATTCCACTATGTTTTCTGCATAGTCTCCTATTCTTTCTATATCTCTGATGGAGCGGAAAGTGGTGGACAGGTAAATGTGGTCGTGTTCATTGAGACCGGTCTTGTCGGTGAGCTGTACTACGAAATCCACAAGCGCGCGATTTATGTAGTTGATTTCGCCTTCCACTTTGTCGAACAGGTCGCGCTCCTTGAAATCCATCGTCGTAATGATGTTTATGGCGCGGTCAAAGTTCTGCATGGCGAGTTCGGACATCCAGATGATTTCCTTTTTGGTCTGGTTGACGGCAAGAGGTGGAGTACATAGCATGTTCTCGTCCACGAATTTCAGTTTGTATGAACACTTGTCTCGGACATCTACGCTGTCAGGAATGATCTTGCACACCAGCTTTACCATTAAGTTATTCATAGGAAGGATAATACATACGGTCATCACGTTGAAGAACGTATGGAACATCGCAAGCTGTGTCTGAGGTACGCCAGGGAACAGACCTTCGAAGAGTGTCCCGAAACTGAAGGTGCCTCCGCTTACTATGCTCATTATCAGTCCTGCGAGAAGGAATATCACGACACCGGAACAGTTGAACAAAAGGTGGATCAGCGCTGTTCGCTTGGCGTTGCGACCGCTGGTAAGACCGGCTATTATGGCCACTACGCAGGAGCCTATGTTGGAGCCCATGGTAAGGAATATGCCTTGGTCCAGGTGGATGAGTCCGGTAACGACCATCGCAAGCGCCACGGAAGTCATCACTGAAGAACTTTGTATGATGGCGGTGAGTATGGCGCCGATCAATACCAGAAGTATAGGGTTGCTTATGCTTGCCAGGAAATTCTTCACTCCGTCAAGTGCGGCAAAATCCTCCATGGAATGACTCATAAGCGAGAGTCCCACGAAGAGCATACCGAATCCCGTAAGTATTCCGCCTATGTTTTTCCATTTGTTTGTCTTGGCAAAAAGACAGATGAATGCGCCGATTCCTGCAAATGCGGAGAAAATGACCGTGGTGGAAAGCGCGTTGCTTCCGAACATGCCGAGGGCTACAATCTGCGCAGTGACGGTAGTTCCTATGTTTGCACCGTAAATTATGGTGGCTGCCTGAGAGAGGGAGATTATGCCGGCGTTCACGAAACCTATGGTCATGACGGAGGTGGCGCCGGAACTTTGTATTGCGGCAGTTCCTATAGTGCCTATCCCTACACCGAGCATTTTGCTTCGGGATGCTTTTTCAAACAGTTTTTTCAGTTTTTTGGAGCTCGCGGATTCGAGATTGGAACTCATCATCTGACAAGCGATAAGGAAGATACCTATACCTGCGAGAAGAGTAAGTATGGCTGAAATTGCAGTCGTTGTATCCATTAAGAATGATTTTGCTTTTGGTGCGCAAATTTAATTAATTTGCCTTTTATTGCCAAGAAAAAAAACGGTGTCTAATATTTTTCGCTTTTTGTGATAATATTTTCGTATTTTTGCGTTAAATAGTGATTGATTAAGCTTATTATTGCACTCGCAGGCCTATGTGGGCTTGTGTGTATATAAATAATAGTAACACGATGAATAACCGTTTTTATCTTAGTCTGGCGGCAACTGTTTGCCTGCTTGGCGCTTGTAACAAAAATGATGATGATTCAAAGAGTGCGTCTGTCCTTCTCTCACCTACAGAGGTAAAGGTGAAACAGGTGGATGAAACGACACTCACAGTTTCGTGGAAGGATAACAGTTCCTCCGAGACAGGTTTTGAGATTTATCTGATCGAGCCAAGTGATATAGAAAACCACCGTATTCACGGTACTGTGGGGGCTGATATCACTTCTTATGAGCTGGTGGAAAAGGATCTTATAGCCGACCATAGCTATTACATAGGAGTGAGGGCTGTGGCTGCAGACGCAAAGTATAATTCCCGTCTGAGGAAGACTCTTTTCAAGACAAAGGCTCCGATAGACCCGGATGCTCCGTCTGTTTCTATAAAAAGTCTTCAGGCTTCCTCTTCATGTGTAAAGGTGGAGTACGCTCTTTCAAATGTGGACAAGAGTGCTGAAGTGGGTGTGTGCTGGAGTTCAGATGGCGACCCTGTCGTGGGTGATGTTCACCAGAGCGGGGCGCCTCTTATTGATAAGGACAAATCCGAAAGGCTTCAGGTTATCTCCAATGCCCTGCTTGATTATGGCACGACATATAATTTCAGGGCATATGCCAAGATTGGCGACAAGATTTATTATAGTGAGACCTCGCAGGGTACTCTTTCGCAGGAAAGGGAGGCCATCACATTAGAATGGACGGAGTTGGAATTCTCTTCTCTTCCTTCCAGCGTGCAGGTTTACAGCTATGAGGGCCTTCTTAACGGCCGCAAGTGTAAAGCCTGGTATGCAAGTGCGGACCTCACGGCAGGTGATGTGGAGTTCAAGGTCAATATCCCTTCTGAGGCTACTACCATAGATGATCAGGCAAAGACCGCAGGCAACTGTCTTGTGATGGTCAATGGCGGTTATTTCTATAATGGCAAGAATACAGGACTCGGTTGTGTGGACGGCGTGATTTCCGGCGGGGTCTCTGCAGTGAGAGGCTCTTTGAAGACAGAGGACGAAGAATATAGTGAGATGTACAATGTTACGCGCGGTGTATTCGGTGTGGACGCTGAAGGTACTCCTGCAGTTTATTGGACTGGAGCAGATGCCGCAGGCAAGAGCTGGTTCTTCGATCGTCCACTTCCTTCAGTCAAGGGTGAAGCCAAGTACTCCGCTGCAGGTCAGACTAATCCGACAGGTTGCATAAGTTGGACTCCGAAGTATGCTCAGAGTGCCGGCCCTCTTCTTCTTATGAATGGCAAATGTCCGTTCGATTTCGAGACGACACCTAAGGGAGATGATTATTTTTATACCAATTATGAAATTATCCCTTATGATATATGGGGAGCAAGTGTGAAGCCTGACCGTACGGCTGCAGGTTATACTGCGGACGGCAAAGTCATCCTATTGATTGTAGACGGACGCATAGAGGAAAGTGACGGTGCTACGCTTGTTGAATTGGCTCAGATAATGAAAGGTCTGGGATGTAAGGGCGCTGTTAATTTTGACGGCGGCGGTTCTACAGGAATGGTAGTAGGGGAGAATCACCTCAATGATATGACCGGAGGAAACCGACCTGTAATGTCAACTCTCGGAATATATAAGAAATAAGTATGATAAGGGTCATTCTCATGATGGATGCATCCAGCGAATTTGACCGCTGTCTTCTTCGCGGAATGATGCGTTACTCCCGTGAGAATGGCCCTTGGTCTTTTTATCGCTTGTCTTCCGAATATCAGGCAGGCGGGAAAAGTCACGGCGAGGTGGTCAGTCTTGCACGCCAATGGGGAGTGGATGCGATAATTGGCCGATGTGATGACGAGGATCTTAAGAAACTGGATGGGCTCAATATCCCGATAGTTCTTCAGAATTATAGAAATCGTTCTACCGTATATTCCAATATTACAGGAGATTATAAGGGAACGGGAGCTATGGCGGCGAAGTTCTTGTATGGCAAAAGATGCACGGACTTCGCTTTCTTCGGTATCCATGGTGTATTATGGTCCGATGAGAGGCTATATGGCTTCAGATCGGAGATTGAGAAGTACGGAGGCCGTCTTTTCGTTTACGACTCTTTGGAGCCGGGCAGGGAGAACAGGGCGGAAATAGCTGCTTGGCTGAAAGGTCTTCCGGTGGGCACGGCCGTTTTCTGTTGCGACGACGAGAGAGCGCTTATAATTACGGAGGTGTGTAAAATAGAAGGTCTGTCCATACCGTCTCGTCTTTCAGTTTTGGGTGTTGATAATGACGATTTGATGTGCTGTATTTCAGATCCGCCCATTTCCTCTGTTCAACTCGATGTGGAGCAGGGTGGTTATATGATATGCAAATATCTTGACCGTCAGATAAAGAACCCTTCCAGGGGGCATTTCAGCGTGTCCATTTCGCCTGTCGGTATAGTGGAGCGTTCATCTACGGGTATATGTTGTGCGGATTCTATGGTAATGCAGCTTGTCTCCAAGATTGAGTCCCATTATATGGAAGACATGTCTATCGAGAGTCTTCTCGCAGATGTGCCTCTTTCCCGCCGATGCATAGAGTACCGCTTTAAAAAGGAGATAGGTATGGGTATATACCAATATATAATTGAATGCCGTGTCAACAGGGTGGCTCAACTTCTGTCCACGACCTCACGTCCTCTTTTGGATATTGCCATGGAGGCAGGCATTCAGGATTATAATACTCTTTGTCGTCTTTTCAAGAAAAAGAAGGGTTGTTCTCCTAACGAATACAGAAAGAAACTCTAAAACAATCTTCGTTTTTTAATTATATTTTTTCGCTTATTTGCGTTAATTTAAGAATAAGTGAGATTATATTTGTATGTTAAAAACCGCAAATTGATAATTTTAATTATTAATCAAAATGAATTCTAACGCTAAATGTAAAGCCGTTAAGACATTTTTTGCAGGTAGATATTTGTTTACTGTTTTGGTGTTGAGTTGCTTGACAGCATTCACATCATTCGCTCAAAATGTGGTAACAGGTAAAGTTACTGATGAAAATGGTGAGCCTCTCCCGGGTGTCAGCATTTACATCAAGGGCACCGTCAATGGTGTGATCAGCGAACTGGATGGTACGTACTCCATCTCGGTCAAAAAATCTGACGTTTTGGTTTTCAGCTCCATGAGCTACCTGACTGAAGAAAGAAAAATCACTTCGCAGAAAGTGGTGGATGTCGTTCTTCGCGAAGACAACAGTGCTTTGGAGGAGGCTGTCGTCATCGGTTACGGTACACAGAAGAAGGCGCACTTGACCGGTTCAGTCGCCGCTGTCACCCAAGAGGAGATTCTTAAAACTACTGCAAGTAACGTCTCACAGGCTCTCGTAGGAAAGCTTCCCGGTATCGTTTCGCAACAGTCTCTCGGCCAGCCTGGTTCGGATGATGTGACGATGCTTGTCCGTGGTTATTCTTCTTATCAGGGTACAACTCCTCTGGTTCTTGTCGACGGAGTAAAACGTACCATGAGAAGTGTGGACGCTCACGATATCGCATCCATTTCCGTGCTTAAGGATGCTGCCGCTTGTGCCGTTTACGGTATGGACGGCGGTTCGGGTGTTATCCTCATTACCACCAAGAGCGGCTCTGAAGGAAAATCGACTGTCAATTATAGCGGAAGCATGACATTCTCTCACGCTACCGCTCTTCCTAAGATGATGAACGGTACGCAGTATATGCAGTACTACAATCTTGGACGTGTCCTTGACGGTAACGACCCGTACTTCACGGATGAGCAGATAGCCATGACTTCCAACGGAGATACTTCCGACGGTCTTGAAAATACAGACTGGACGGCTCCTCTCTATAAGACAACCACCATGCATCAGCACAGTGTGTCTGTCAATGGAGGTAACCGCAAAGTGAAGTACTTCATAAGCGGCGGTTATCTTTCTCAGAACGGTATCATAGAGAACCATAAATATCAGAAGACTTCATTCCGTTCCAATGTTGAGGCTACTCCTGTAGACAATGTCAAGATCAACCTCAATCTCGGCGGTTATGTTACAGATAATTATGTGCCAGGTACTTATACTTATGAGAACCAGAAGTCATATAATATCTTCCACCTGATGCTTTATTCTCTTCCGTTTGTCCCTCAGGAGATCA
The DNA here is from genome assembly GCA_963615835.1 of Coprococcus eutactus. GTDB lineage: Bacteria > Bacteroidota > Bacteroidia > Bacteroidales > UBA932 > Cryptobacteroides. The sequence goes on from CAVEIF010000005.1 coordinate 46,741, forward strand.
ACGGACAGCCTGTTTCCGGTTACCGTACCATGAGCAACGCGGCGAACGCCGTTTACGGTTCGGCCAATTCCGGATTCCAGAGCAATAAGACATATAAGTTCGAGACTTCCGCACGTGCGGAGTATTCTTTCCCTTTCCTCAAGCAGCTCAAGGCTTCGATGTTCTTCAGTTGGGACTGGAAGGATGCAGAATCCAGAACATTCTCTTACACATATAAGGTGTTGGCGCCTGATTCATTCGGCAGCACTTCATATTCCCTTGTAAATGCTGCCAATCTTCTCGACGGAGGTAACCTCTATCGTGGAGAACAGAAGAGCCAGCAGGTCGTGCTTCGTCCGCAGATTGCTTATAATGACAAGTTCGGCAAGCATACCGTGGGTGTGCTTTTCCTCTATGAACAGATGACCAGCAACAGCAGCGTATTCTCCGGTTCCAGAAAGAATTTCGCATTCTACGATCTTCCTTACCTGAATTTCGGTGACAGCTCTACAGCTCAGAACACTGACAGTTACGGTCATACCGCTCAGGCAGGTTATGTAGGAAGACTTAACTATGTATATGATGACAAGTATCTTGTGGAAGCTTCCGCCCGTTATGACGGATCTTATCTTTTCCACAAAGATCACCGCTGGGGATTCTTCCCTTCTGCTTCACTCGGTTGGGTGATGTCTAAGGAAGACTTCTTCAAGCGTGCCCTGCCGGAGGTTGACATGTTCAAGCTCCGTGCTTCTGTCGGTACACTCGGTTCGAAGAACGTGAATGCCTTCCAGTACCGCAAGAGTTACAGCTGGTCAGCCAACAGTGTGGCATTCGGCATGAATCCAACAGCGCAGAACACTCTTTATAATGCCGTTTCATATCCGTTTGAAGAACTTACATGGGAGAGAATGCGTTCTTCCAATGTCGGTTTTGATTTCAGCGCTTGGAAAGGCAAACTCAGCATCGAGGCTGACTACTTCTATAAGTATACCTATAATATTTTGAACTCCATCAGCAGCGTGTTCCCACCGTCTCTTGGCGGACACTATCCGTCACAGGAGAACTCGGGTGCGTTCGATAACCAGGGATTCGATCTTATCATACGTCACCGTAACCGTGTGAACAAATTCAATTACGGTCTTACCGGTACCCTCACTTACGCTCACAACCGTATCCTCAGCAAACAGCAGAGTGATAACATACTGCCTTGGCAGAGCGTGCTTGGTTGCTCGGTAGGTTCCATCTGGGGATATAAGTCAGACGGTCTTTACCAGAGTCAGGATGAGATAGACAATTCTCCTAAGCCTGCAAGCGTAACGCCTCGCATAGGTGATATCAAGTATGTGGATATCAATGGTGATGGTCAGATCAATTCTGAAGATATGGTTCAGATAGCGCGCAGCAGCATGCCTGAGATGATGTTCTCATTCCAGTTCGATGCAGACTATGCAGGCTTCGACTTCTCGCTCCAGTTCCAGGGCGCCGCACTTTGTGATAAGATGCTCATGGGCTCATGGTCAAATTATTCCGGCGTAGTCGATCTTACCCCTCTCACAGTTCCTTGGTATGCCAATTATGACAATGCTCCTCTCTACCTGGTAGAGGGCAGCTGGACTCCGGAAAATACCAATGCCGAGTTCCCGAGACTTTCAGTGGACAAATCTTCTTATGCCAATAACGGTCTTCTTTCAGATTTCTGGAAAAGAGACGGCGCTTATCTGCGTTTGAAGAATGCTACCATCGGATATACATTCCCTGCCAAGTTGCTCAATAAGATAAATGTAGACAGACTCCGCATCTATCTTACGGGAACCAACCTTCTCACATTTACACAGTTCAAGTACATCGACCCGGAAAGTACCAACGTTGTGACGGGATATTATCCTCAGCAGAGGACTGTCAGCTTCGGTGTGGATCTATCATTCTAAAGAGAAGTAAAAGCGATGAAAAAATTTATAAATAAAGCTATTATAGGTGTTGCAGCTGGAGCTTTGATGGTTTCTTCCTGCGATGTTTTGGACCTTGATCCTACAGGATGGTATTCGGAGACGGTGCCTTATTCTTCTGTGGAGAAGCTTGACTACTATGTCAAGGGCTTCTACTCTACGCTCTATACCAATGCGGAGATATCTATGGGATATTCTCTCACTGACGGAATGTCGGAGCTGTTGAAATATTCATGGTATGGAGACAAGGGTGAATATAACAAAGTGTTCTATCTTGACAATTATGTTACGGTAGAAAGCAATTTCCTCTCCAATTGGTCTTCGATGTACACTTACATACGTCGTCTTAACGAGTATTTCTACGACCTTAGCAATGGTCGCGCCGCTTCACTCGATGCCGACGAGGTGAAGATAAGAACCGCCGAGGTGCGTTTTCTCAGAGCGTTTGCTTATCAGGAGCTTGTGCTTCGTCACGGCGGAGTGATTCTCAGAGTCTCTGAAGACTATGTCGACGGTCCTAACGAGAGGGCAAAAGCCCGCTCAAGCAAGCAGGAATGCTACGATTTCATTCTCAGCGAATATCAGAAGGCTGCGGACGATCTTCCTGATACATGGGATTCATCTAATACGGGACGTGTAACGAAGGGTTCCGCCTGGGGCATGATAGCTCGTGCGGCTCTTTATAGCGGAGACTATGATAAAGCCATCGAAGCTTGTGATAAAGTATTCGAACTGGGTTATGACATGCTTCCTGTATCATCAGTTGAAGACTATAACAAGATATTCAATACCGTAGGCAACAAGGAGCTTCTTCTGGCCGTTTATTTCCAGCAGGGTACAGGCGGTGCGAATGCCAGACAGCATAATTTCAATACCTATTTCTGCGCTCCGGGAGACGACACCGTGCTTGGCGTTCCTAATGCAGGTGTAGGATGCTGTGCCACCCCTACAGACGAGTACGCTTCTTCTTTTGATATCAAGGTGGGAGACAACTGGGAGACATTCTCTTGGGATAATATCGCCTCTTACTCAAACAAGCCTTTCGAGAATCGTGACATACGTTTCTATGCTTCTATCCTATATGATGGAGCTACTTGGCTTGGCAGAACCCTTAACCTTAAGAAGGACAGTGGCAATTATATGACTTTCGCTACCAGCGGCCAGGATAATGTGCATAAGACCACTACCGGATATGTAATCCGTAAGTTCTTGTCCGACAGTAAAAAGATTAACTTCACAAGTATCCTCAGCGGTCAGTATTGGGTAGAACAGAGGGCAGCCGAGATTTACCTTATCCGCTCTGAAGCTTATGCCCGTAAGGGAGATTTCGCCGCAGCATACACTGACCTTAATAAAGTGCGTGCGCGTGTCGGTCTTCCGGAGAAGAGCCAGACTTCAAGCTGGGATGAGTATCTTCCAGACTTGGATAAGGAGAGAATCTGCGAGCTTGGTCTTGAAGGTCAGAGATATTTTGACCTCATAAGATGGGGCAAGTCTGTAGAAACTCTTAATGGCAAGAGACTTCACGGTGTAGAAATCACAACCAACACTGACGGTTCTCTTAAGTATGAGAGAGTTGAGGTGGATACTCAGGACCGTAAATTCGCGTCCCGTATGAACATCTTCCCTATCCCTAAGGGAGAATTGAGAAACAACAACCTCTGCGTTCAGAACGACGAATGGTTATAGTTCAATTGTTAAGAGATAATGCATATGAAATTCAATAAATTATTTTGCTGCGCTCTCGCTCTTGCTTCTGTCTTGTCCGCTTGTCACAAGCCGGATGAGCTGGTAAGGGAGAATAATGAGAACGTGATGAATCTTAGCGTCAGAGCCACTCTCGTGCAGAACGGCGTGGATTATGACGCCACTATTGATGAAGAAAACGGAATCATCAATCTGGCTTTCCCGTACTATATAAGCGATTCTGAGGAGATTATGTCTGATCTATCCGAGGTTAAGATTCGTGCCACTATGCCTCTCGGGGCCAAGTTCGTCCCGGGCATCAGCGGAATCCATGATCTCAGTGAGGGCAAGACATTCAGAAGCACTCTCGTCCACGAGGACGGAACATCGATTGATTATATTTTCAAGGCTCAGAGAGAAAAATCCAATGCCTCTACCATAACGGGTGTTGCTCTTGCCGATGAGGATATACGTGTGGTATTCAATGTAACGCCTCCTAGCGGAGATAACAAGAAAGGCAAGCTTACCGTTCTCAAAACATCAGGTTCGGTGGAAGCTGCTCTTAAGGAGGTGAAACTCACCGTGTCTCCGTGGGCAAGTTTTGTAGCTTACGGCTATGATAAGAACACCGGATATATTAATCTTAACAATACTTCGGAGATTAAGGTCATTTCCCAGAACGGCGTGGATTATACCGTTTATGAGGTATCTATTGAGACTCCTTCTCTGGTTCCTTCAGGACAGGTGGGATATGTATCCGCACTTTTCGGAATTCAGTGCACGGCTGCCAATCCTCTTGGCTTCGAGGCTGATGCCAACTGCGCAATAGCAGCAGTGGACAAGTATCTTATCGTCAGCAACAAGAACGATTTCAACAATATGGCCGTATTCAGCCGTTTCTCAGGTCGTCAGATTACGGACGTTACCATAAACACCTCCGGAATCGATGCTACAAGACAGCTTCGTGCCATTGGCACCGATGATGACGGTAACCTCGTGGCTGCCACTTATACTTGTACCAAGGAGTCAACGGAGACCACTATTGCCAACGGTTGGGATTATCTTCTTACAGATCCTGCCATAAAGATATATGTATGGCTCGACGGTCTTCAGGCTGCCCCTACGTGTGTTATGGATCTGGATATCAAGAGCGCTGAGATGAATGCTCTTCCTTCAAAGGCGACGGAACTGTTCAACGTTCTGGGCGTAAAGGGAAGTTTCCGTTCAGGAAGTGCGGTGGTTACTTCTACCGATGCCGGAGTGGCACGCGTGTTCGCATTCTACTTTGAGAACGGTACGTTCACCAAGGTTAAGCAGTATTGTCCTTTCAACGACGGCAAGGCTTTCTGGCTTTCTACAAAGAACTCGTCAAAGGCCGATCCTCTCAACACCTCTGATCCTCTCACTTTCGTAATGAACGGTGATTTCCGCCCGCAGGTTGCATTCTATGACGGAACGGCAGGCGGTTCCTGTGTATTTGATCAGCCGACATCACACTGGTGGGTTTCCAACGGCAATTATGATTATACAAGGAACCTCCGTGGTGTAGCCGGTGCTTTCTTCAATGGCACTTACATCATAGCTGTAGCAAACGGTCAGCTTTCAAACGGTATCTGGGGACACAGACTTTATTTCTCTAATATCGGCCCTGTTCCATCTGCTTCTTCATTAAAGAACGGATTCCTTTTCGATTCACGTGAAGGTGATGCGGATCACGGCGATGAAAGTAAGGGTGGTCCTACGGGTACAGGATATTGCGCATCGGGTATGACATCCACTTATCCTTATGTATCGGCAGACGGTAAGTTCGGAGGAAATAATCTCACTAAGCGTGGAGATGTGGTCTGCGTGGAGAGTGAGGATGGCAATTCACTGCAGTTCTATATGTTCACCTGCAATGCCGGTATCCTCGCATACGAGATTACCCGCTATGACATGTAATTACTACATCAACACTAAACAATAATTAAGATGAAAAAGTTATTTTATTTGGCCGCTTTGGGTCTGCTGGCACTTTCGTGTGAGAAGTATGACGACTCGGCCATCACAAAGAGAGTGGACGAACTTGAAACCAGAGTTACGGCCCTCGAAAAATTACAGGCTCAGGTCAATGATCTTCAGAATCTGGTAAAGGCTCTTGAAGCTAAGGATTATGTAACTGCAGTGCAGCCTATTATGGAAGGCGGCGTGCAGGTGGGCTATGCCATCTCGTTCACGCAGAGCGAGACCATAGAGATACGTAATGGTGCAGACGGCAAGGACGGCGCCAACGGTGCAGACGGCGAGGATGGCACCAACGGTGCAGACGGCAAGGATGGTTCCGTGGTAAGCATCAAACAGGATACCGACGGCATCTATTACTGGACTATAGACGGAACATTCACAGATCCTAAACTCAGGGTTGACGGTGTTACTCCTTCATTCAAGATAGATGATGAGAACTATTGGTGCGTATCTTATGATGGGGAAAAGACTTGGACACGTCTTGGCAAGAGTGGGGCCGAGGTTACTTCAAATACGAAGATTGAATATGACGATGATTATGTCTATATCACATTCGTGGATGACGATAACTATAAAGTCACCATCCC